>NZ_CATKPX010000001.1:0-265 GCF_949767755.1 Pseudomonas sp. IT-P4
GGCGAGGTTCTCCTGCACGCCGCCATTGCCTTCGATGCTGACGGTGACCTTGTCGCCTTGGCCTGATGGCTCATCGGTGACGGTGGTGTCGACCTCGGTCTGACTCAGGGTGAGTTTTTCGAAGTTGTCCGCGCCAGTAACGCTCTCGAGCTTGTTGACGATCGGCGCCTGGCCGCCGGTGAAGACGTCGTCGGCAGCGGCGATGGTTGCAGAGCCGGAGGTCCCGTTCGCTGGAACAGTTACCTTCGTACCGTCGGAGAGGGTG
>NZ_CATKPX010000002.1:0-257 GCF_949767755.1 Pseudomonas sp. IT-P4
TATAGAAGCAGCCCGAAATTGGGTCTGTAGCTCAGTTGGTTAGAGCGCACCCCTGATAAGGGTGAGGTCGGCAGTTCGAATCTGCCCAGACCCACCAATTTTGTGTGGGAAACGCCTGTAGAAATACGGGGCCATAGCTCAGCTGGGAGAGCGCCTGCCTTGCACGCAGGAGGTCAACGGTTCGATCCCGTTTGGCTCCACCACTAACTGCTTCTGATTGTATAAAGCTTAGAAATGAGCATTCCATCGGTTCGATG
>NZ_CATKPX010000003.1:0-252 GCF_949767755.1 Pseudomonas sp. IT-P4
GGAGGGCTTTTCTGTTGTCACCATCAAGCCTGATGGCGATACCCTACAAATCGATCTAACCCCTCACGCCACCCGGTTCCCATCCTGTGGCGGGTGCCAAAAGCCCTGTTCAACCACTCATGAGTATTGCGAGCGAACCGTTCGTGATTTGCCCATCCTCGGCCGTGCGGTGCGTCTCAGCGTGTTGCTCAGACGTGTTGGCTGCCGTGATTGCGGCAAACGCATGGAAGCCGTCAGTTGGCTGGATCGCTA
>NZ_CATKPX010000004.1:0-251 GCF_949767755.1 Pseudomonas sp. IT-P4
GGCATGCCCTACACCTTGTACGCCGACGGCGCAGTGCTCAAGCAGGGTGTGCTGGACAAGACCGGGCAACTGTCGATCGACCATCAGGTCGTCACGCAGGGCTACCGGTTGGTGATGGCCAACGGTGTGACCTACCAGATTCCGGTCCCCACCGAATACCGCAACGCCGAGCAGGCGGAACTCGCCAATCGTGGCCTGCACAACCACCCATCGCAAGCCGATGTCGAGGTGAGTCAACCCATATCGCACAC
>NZ_CATKPX010000005.1:0-242 GCF_949767755.1 Pseudomonas sp. IT-P4
GATCAGGCCGGTTTTTTTGTGGGGCGGTAGTAAAGCAATTTATTCAGGCAGTGCGATTCTGGATCAGACGATCCGAGCCGCCTTCAGCGACGCGGTTCTGCAGGAGCTTGTCGGAACCACCTTCAGCGACGCGGTTTTGCAGGAGCTTGTCAGAGCCACCTTCAGCGACGCGGTTCTGCAGCAGTTTGTCAGAGCCACCTTCGGCCACACGATTCTCGATCAGGCGGTCGGAACCACCCTCT
>NZ_CATKPX010000006.1:0-240 GCF_949767755.1 Pseudomonas sp. IT-P4
GGTCCGTTTGGAGGATCTGCTAGCGGCCAACCAAGCGTTGATGACGGTCTACTTAATGAAGGCTGAACTCAAAACGCTTTGGACGCCGAGCACCGCCTGGGGCTGGCGATCAGCCTGGAAGCAATGGCTGAGCCATGCTCAAGAAAGTGGAATACCGGCTCTGATCCAGTTCGCAAAGCGACTAAAGGGTTACTGGCGGGGCATCGTCAGCCGGGTTCGCTGGCCAATGCACACGGGCCA
>NZ_CATKPX010000007.1:0-239 GCF_949767755.1 Pseudomonas sp. IT-P4
CCGGACAGGCGTTTGAAGCCGCTGATTACCCCGTGCAAGCTGCGCAGCGGCTTGACTTCGGACGGTTCGAAGATCAGCGACGAGACCTTTTCCGGCAGTGCGTGCAGGCTGAAGCTGGCGGGTTGGCCAAGCATGAGCTCGGCGTCGATGTCGAGCTGGCTGGAGGTGAACTCGATGTAGTAGCTGAAGGGTTGGCTGAGGTGTTCTTCGCCGTGGAAGGCCAGGACGTCGAGGGGGGC
>NZ_CATKPX010000008.1:0-236 GCF_949767755.1 Pseudomonas sp. IT-P4
CGCTTCAGCTACAACCTCGGCGGGCATCTGACCCAGGTCGACGAAACCGGCTACGGCGAACGCGGCGAACGACCACAGCGTCGTACCGAATTCGAGCGCGACAGCATTGGCCGGCTGCTGGCCAAACTCAATGGCGATGCCCGTCAGGATTACGTGTACGACGACGCTGATCGCCTGCTGTCGATCCAGCGCCTGCCGACCGGGCAGGGCAAGCAACTGGGTGTCAGCGAAGAAAC
>NZ_CATKPX010000009.1:0-227 GCF_949767755.1 Pseudomonas sp. IT-P4
TTGCCCGCTTCAATGGTGACGGTGTCGCCGTTGCTCAGGGTGACCTTGAGGTCGTGATCGAGTTTCTGGTCGACCTTGACGGTGAAGGTCGGGGCGAGGTTTTCCTGTACATCGCCGTTGCTGGCGATGCTCACCGTGACCTTGTCGCCCTGGCCTGATGGCTCATCGGTGACGCTGGTGTCGACTGCGGTCTGACTCAGGGTCAGTTTTTCGAAGTTGTCCGCGCC
>NZ_CATKPX010000010.1:0-224 GCF_949767755.1 Pseudomonas sp. IT-P4
GAGAGCGGACGCAGCGGCAGTTCGACGTCGAACTGGTAGGCACGCGGGGAGTCGTGGAATTCGACGACGTCGATACTCAGGCGTTCGTCGCTGGTGAAGCGGTACCAGATGCCGACTTCGGCCAGCAACCGGGCGATGAAGGCCAGGTCGCTTTCGCCGTATTGCATCACCTGTTCACGCCGGGGGTACTCGCGGTGCAGGTGGAAGAGGAAGTCCTGGCCCCT
>NZ_CATKPX010000011.1:0-180000 GCF_949767755.1 Pseudomonas sp. IT-P4
ATCTGCGGGGCTTTTTGTTGATTACGCGGTGGCTTTCTTCGCGTTGATCTTCTTCAGCTCTTCATCGCGCAATTCACGACGCAGGATCTTGCCGACGTTGGTGGTCGGCAGTGCATCGCGGAACTCCACGGAGCGCGGGACCTTGTAGCCGGTGACGTTGGCGCGCATATGCTCCATCACCTGTTCCTTGGTCAGGGTAACGCCCGGCTTGGCGACGATGAAAATCTTGATCGCCTCGCCCGACTTCTCGTCCGGTACACCGATGGCCGCGCATTGCAGCACGCCCGGCAGTGTCGCCAGCACGTCTTCGAGTTCGTTCGGGTACACGTTGAAGCCGGACACCAGGATCATGTCTTTCTTGCGATCGACAATGCGCATGTAGCCATCGGTCTGGATCAGGGCGATGTCACCGGTCTTCAACCAGCCTTCGCTGTCGAGGATTTCATCCGTGGCTTCCTGGCGCTGCCAGTAACCCTTCATGACTTGCGGCCCCTTCACGCACAGCTCGCCGATTTCGCCCAGCGGCTGCTCGACACCGGCATCGTTGATGACTTTGCACAGGGTCGACGGCACTGGAATGCCGATGGTGCCGATCTGGATGTGCTGGATCGGGTTCACCGTCGCCACCGGGCTGGTTTCGGTCATGCCGTAGCCTTCGCAGATAGCGCAACCGGTCACCGCTTTCCAGCGTTCGGCCGCGGCCAGTTGCAGGGCCATACCGCCCGACAAGGTGACTTTCAGCGCGGAGAAATCCAGCTTGCGGAAGCCTTCGTTGTTGCACAGGGCCACGAAGAGCGTGTTCAGGCCGACGAAGCCGCTGAACTTCCACTTTGACAGTTCCTTGACCATCGCCGGCAGGTCGCGCGGGTTGCTGATCAGGATGTTGTGGTTGCCGATCAGCATCATCGCCATGCAATGAAAGGTGAAGGCATAGATGTGGTACAGCGGCAGTGGCGTGATCAGGATCTCGCAACCTTCATTGAGGTTGGAGCCCATCAGCGCCTTGCACTGCAGCATGTTCGCCACCAGGTTGCGGTGGGTCAGCATCGCGCCCTTGGCCACGCCGGTAGTGCCGCCGGTGTATTGCAGTACCGCGACATCGCCACTGGCCGGACTGGCTTCCGCCACTGGCTGGCCCATGCCTTTGCTGAGCACGTCGTTGAACTTGACGGCCTTGGGCAAGTGATAGGCCGGCACCATCTTCTTCACGTACTTGATGACGCTGTTGATCAGCAGACGCTTGAGCGGTGGCAACAGGTCGGCGACTTCGGTGACGATCACGTGCTTGACGCCGGTTTTCGGCACAACGGTTTCCGCCAGGTGCGCCATGTTGGCCAGGCAGACCAGGGCCTTGGCACCGGAGTCGTTGAATTGGTGTTCCATTTCCCGCGCGGTGTAGAGCGGGTTGGTGTTGACCACGATCAGCCCGGCGCGGATTGCACCGAAGACGGCTACCGGGTACTGCAACACGTTGGGCAGTTGCACGGCGATTCGATCGCCAGGCTGCAAATCGGTATGCTGTTGCAGATAAGCGGCAAACGCACCGGACAATTCGTACAGTTCACCGTAGGTGAGTGTCTTGCCCAGGTTGCTGAATGCCGGCTTGTTGGCGAAGCGTTGGCAGGATTGCTTCAACACTGCCTGAATATTCGGATACTCGTCTGGATTGATGTCGGAAGCAATCCCAGCTGGGTACTTATCCTTCCAAAAGTCTTCGATCATGGAAGCCCACTCCTCAGCAACGCGAATTCAGCACCGCATTTGATGCGATTATTATTGGTGTTTGGTCATTGGTGAATCTGGCTGATAGAAGGCCGAGAAGTCACAAAGCGCGCCGAGAGTAGCAGCTTTGCCAAGGGTCGACTAGAGCCAAAAGCGGCCTCTACGGTCACAATTGTGACTCAAGACTTGCAAGCAGTCATTTTAGAGCAAAAAACCTATAAAGCCCTGTAGCCCGCTAAAACCGGGGCTCAAAGCAAAAGATCGCAGACTTCGACAGCTCCTACAAAGAAATGCGTTCCCTGTAGGAGCTGCCGAAGGCTGCGATCTTTTGGAGCCGCGCCGGTCCCTACGACCTGCTACGCGATATCACGCAACTCCCGCCGCAAAATCTTGCCCACCGGCGTCATCGGCAGCGACTCACGCAGCACGATGTGCTTCGGGACTTTGTACGCCGTGAAGTTTTCCTTGCAGTAAGCCTTCAGCTCTTCAAGGCTGACCCCTGCTTCACGGGCCACCACGAACAACTTCACCGCCTCCCCCGACCGCTCGTCGGGCACACCGATGACCGCACAGTTGGCGACATTCGGGTGAGCCATCACCACGTCTTCGATCTCGTTCGGGTACACGTTGAAGCCCGAGACAATGATCATGTCCTTCTTGCGGTCAACGATGCGCACGAAACCGTCCGGGTCGATCACCGCAATGTCACCGGACTTGAACCAGCCCTCGGCATCCAGCACTTCGGCCGTGGCATCGGGTTTCTGCCAGTAGCCCTTCATGATCTGCGGGCCCTTGATGCACAACTCGCCGCGTTCGCCCAAAGGTTGCTCGACACCGTCATCATTGATGACTTTCAGCGTGGTGCCCGGCACTGGCAGGCCGACCGTGCCGATCCGCGACTGGTCGCCATAGGGGTTGGTGCAGGCCACCGGGGAAGTTTCGGTCAGGCCGTAACCTTCGGTGATGCGGCAACCGGTCAGTTGCTCCCAACGCTCGGCGGTGGCCTTGACCAGCGCAGTGCCACCGGAGTTGGTGAGCTTGAGGCTGGAGAAGTCCAGGGTCTTGAAGTCCGGATGATCCATCAGCGCGACGAACAGTGTGTTCAGCCCCAGCAACGCCGAGAACCGCCAGTTCTTCAGTTCCTTGATGAAGCCGGCGATGTCCCGCGGATTGGTGATCAGCACGTTGTGGTTGCCGGTCACCATCATGCACATGCAGTTCGCTGTGAAGGCATAGATGTGGTACAGCGGCAGCGGCGCGATCATCACCTCCTGGCCTTCGCGCAGCAGCGGTTGCCCGTCGCTGGCCGACTGACTGAGGCAGGCCCGTGCCTGTTGCATGTTCGCCACCAGGTTGCCGTGGGTCAGCATCGCGCCCTTGGCCAGGCCCGTGGTGCCGCCGGTGTATTGCAGCACGGCGATGTCGTCGAGGCCGACCTTCAGTGGCTTGATACCCAGGCCACGGCCCATGCGCAGCGCACTCTTGAAGGAAACGGCCTGGGGCAAAGAGTAGTCCGGGACCATCTTCTTGACCTTGCTCACCACCGTGTTGACCAGCCACCCCTTGGCGGTGGGCATCAGGTCGCCCATCTTCGCTTCGATCAGGAACTGGATATCGGTGTCGGGCAGCACTTCCTGGACTTTCTGGCCGAACATGTTCAGGTACACCAGCGCCCGGGCACCTGAATCCTTGAACTGATGACGCATTTCCCGCGCGGTGTACAGCGGGTTGGTGTTGACCACGATCAATCCGGAGCGCAAGGCTCCGAACACGGCAATCGGGTAATGCAGGACGTTGGGCATCTGCACCGCAATGCGGTCACCCGGTACCAGGTCGGTGTGGGCTTGCAGGTAGCCGGCGAAGGCTGCGCTCTGGCGTTCCAGCTCGGCGTAGGTCAGGGTCACGCCCATGTTGCTGAACGCAGGGCGGTCAGCAAACTTCTTGCAGGAACGCTCGAACACCTCGATTACCGACTTGTAGGCTCCCAGATCGATATCCAGGGGGACGCCGGCCGGGCGTTTGTCATTCCAGAAATCAGGTTGCATTGTTGTTGTCCTCTTTACCTGAATCTATCCGGGGCCACTTCTCTGTCACTTTTCAAAAAAAATGCAAAAAGCGGAGCTTCACGGACACTAGCAGTTATGACGTAGCAGGCAAATATGCCCACGGCCGTCATTGACCGTATGAATCTACTCGCCGTGGCGTAGGCTGATCAGACGCCCGGCCAAGGATGCGCTATAAACTGCAACGAGCTGTTTCAGACCAAGCAGCCTCATGCAAAGGAACCGCCATGATCCATGACACTTTCTGGCTGACCACGAGCGACCACAGCCGCCTCTTCGTCAACCAGTGGCTCCCCGACGGCAGCCTCAAGGCAATGATTCTGCTGGCCCACGGCATGGCCGAACACAGCGGTCGCTATGGTCCCCTGGCGGAAAAACTCTGTGAGCAGGGCTATGGCGTGTGTGCCCCTGACCTGCGGGGACATGGCAAAACTGCCGAAAACGGGACACTCGGACATTTCGCCGATGACGATGGCTGGTGCAAGGTCGTGAGCGACCTGGCCAGCCTCAACCAGCACATCGGCCAGCAGCACCCTGGCGTCCCGATCGTGCTGCTCGGTCACAGTATGGGCAGTTACATCGCCCAGGCCTATCTGCTGCACCACAGTGCCAGCCTGCATGGGGCAATTCTCAGCGGCTCGAACTTCCAGCCTGTGGCGCTTTATCGTGCGGCAAGGCAGATCGCCCGTCTCGAACGCCTGCGCCAGGGCCGCAAAGGACGCAGCGCCTTGATCGAATGGCTGTCGTTCGGCTCGTTCAACAACAAATTCAAACCGGTACGCACGCCGTTCGACTGGCTCAGCCGTGATCCGGCGCAGGTCGATCTGTACGTCAAAGACCCGCTCTGCGGCTTTCGCTGCACCAATCAACTGTGGATCGATTTGCTCGGCGGCTTGCAGCAAATCAGCAAAGCGTCCAATCTCGCGCAGATCGACCCGGGCCTGCCGTTGCTGGTGATTGGCGGCGAATGTGATCCGGTGAGCGAAGGCAAACGTCTCAAGGATCTGGCCGACGCGTTGCGGGCGGCCGGCAGCCAGCACCTGCAACTGACCGTTTACCCGCAGGCGCGGCACGAACTGTTCAATGAGAGCAATCGCGATGAAATCATCGCCGATTTGCTGAACTGGATCGCACAGGCCTTGAGCGCTCCTCGGCCGCACCGGTCCGAATAGTTTTTTTGTGGATTTTTTAATTCGTCACAGGAATTGAGACAGATGACCCAGGTTACCAACACCCCTTACGAAGCCCTCGAAGTCGGCCAGACCGCCAGTTTCAGCAAGACGGTCGAAGAGCGCGACATCCAGTTGTTCGCTGCGATGTCCGGCGACCACAACCCGGTACACCTGGATGCCGATTACGCCGCCAGCACCATGTTCAAGGAGCGCATCGCCCACGGCATGTTCAGCGGTGCGTTGATCAGCGCTGCGGTCGCCTGCGAATTGCCTGGGCCGGGGACCATCTATATCGGCCAGCAAATGAGCTTTCAGAAGCCGGTGAAGATCGGCGACACCCTGACCGTGCGCCTGGAGATCCTCGAAAAACTGCCGAAGTTTCGCGTGCGCATTGCCACTCGCGTGTTCAACCAGCGAGATGAACTGGTGGTCGATGGCGAGGCGGAGATCCTCGCGCCACGCAAGCAACAGAGCGTGACGTTGACGGAACTGCCGGCCATCAGCATCGGCTGATTGACGGGGCAAAAACAAACACTGTGGGAGCGAGCTTGCTCGCGATGAGGGCCTGACATTCAACATTGATGTTGACTGAACTGGCGCTATCGCAAGCAAGCTCGCTCCTACAGTTGTTTCAACCAGGCATTACGAACGCGCACGCGCCTGGTTACGCAGAGCCTTGACCTGATCGTGATTTCGTTGCGCGCCGTGGTACTGACGCTCAACCAGATCGCGAATGCCCACCAGGTTGTGCTTGTTGATTTTCTCCATGGCGTCCCGGTAAGCCTTCAGCGCATGGTCTTCACCGCGCTCGGCTTCATTGAGTACAGCCTCCTCGCCCTTGCCGGTGAACATCGACTTCACGTCGACCCAACGACGATGCAGGTCACCGCTGACACTGGTGGAGGTTTCCGGATCGCCACCCATCGAGCGTACGGCAGACTGCAATTCCGCAGCGGCTGTCGCACAATCGGCCGAACGCTTGATGAACAGGCTCTTGAGTTCAGGGTGCTTGATGTCTTCAGCGCAAGTCTTGAACCCGGCCTGACCGTCCTTGCTGGTTTCAATCAGGTCGTTGAGTACAGAAATCGCTTCTTTATTCATGTCGGTCATTTTCAGTTCCTCGCGGTTGATGAAAGATGCAATGAGTCGTGCACCCTGCATGCCAGCCTGGAACTGTTTACTTATTCATTATTTTTCAATCAGTTAGCCATTATCAGAAAATCTGTATCCGTTTTATTTGCATGATCTGTCATTTGGCCTGCATGCAGAATGCCTGTATTTTCCAGACTGACTGAATCAAGACGACCGATTGATGAATCCTGAAAAGCTCGAACTGCTGATCACCCGCGAAATGCCCTTTGGCAAGTACAAGGGTCGAATCATTGCCGACCTGCCCGGCCCTTACCTGAACTGGTTCGCCCGGGAAGGCTTTCCCCATGGCGAGCTGGGTGGCCTGCTGGCCCTGATGCAGGAGATCGACCACAACGGTTTGTCGGACTTGCTCGAACCGCTGCGCGCCAAACACGGCAAACCTGCCCCGCGCCACTGAACACCTACCGAGTCCCCCATGCCCGACAACACCCGCCGCGCCCGTGATGAAGCCTTCTGGCAAACCTTTGCCGACCGCTACGATGTCGAACCCGGCCCGCTCAACCTGGAGAACGGTTACTTCGCACGCATGTCGCGCACGGTGGTCGAGGAATACCAGCGCAACATCGAGCTGATCAACCGCAGCAATTCGGTGTACGTGCGCCAGCGTTTCGAACAAGGCGACAGCCTGAAGATCCGTGCGCAACTGGCCAGGTTGATTGGCGTCCCCGCCGACAGCATCGCCCTGACCCGTAACGCCTCGGAAGGTTTGCAGTCACTGATCCGCAACTACAACCGGCTGCAGCCCGGCGATCAGGTACTGATTTGCGATCTGGAATACGACACGGTCAAAGGCGCCATGCGCTGGCTGGCGCGTAGTCGCGGCGTTGAAGTGATCGAGATCGAACACGCACACCCGGCCACCTTCGACAGCCTGCTCGATACCTATCGGCAAGCCTTCGCGCGGTATCCGCGGCTCAAGCTGATGGCCCTGACCCACGTCACCCATCGCACGGGCCTGGTGATGCCGGTGCAGGCGATTGCAGCGGCTGCGAAGGAGCATGGCATCGACGTCATCCTCGACGGTGCCCATGCCCTCGGCCAGCTTGAATTCGACCTGACCGAGCTCGGTATCGCCTTCGCCGGCTTCAATCTGCACAAGTGGATCGGCGCACCGCTGACCCTGGGTTTTATCTACATCGCCCCCGAACGCCTGGCCGACATCGATCCGGACATGGGCGAGATGCATTTTCCGCCCACTGACATTCGCGCCCGTACCTCGTACAGCACCCCCAATATCCCGGCGCTGATGACTCTACCGCTGGTGCTTGAAGAACATTGGGCGATGGGGGGTGCCGCGGCCAAGGGCGCGCGGCTTAACTATCTGCGCAACCGCTGGGTCGCGGCGGCGCGGCAGTTGCCGGGTGTCGAAGTCCTGACACCGGATGATCCGCGCCTGTATTGCGGTATCACTTCGATGCGTTTTACCCGGCATGCCGACCAGCAACTCATGGTCGAGCGCCTGCTCAATGAATACAACCTGTTCACCGTGGCCCGCAGTGGCGCCGCATGCGGTCCGTGCATCCGCATTACACCGGGGCTTACCACCACCGCATCTGACATGGATGTGCTGGCCAGGGCACTGACCGAACTGGGCTGACGTCAGACGGTGTATTTGTCAAAGTCCTCGGGCCTGATCTGTGTCGACACGGCGAACGTGTCGATGCCGATGGTCATCTGCCCGAAGTAGCCGTCTTCAGCCGAATCCCGCCCCAGGGTGTGCACGCTCAAGGTCGATTTTTCACCGCCCATGGTTGTATAGATAAAGTCCTGGTCGTTGGCCAGGACCGGCACCGTTCGGCCGCTGTACGGGCGACTGCCGAGTACCGAGCGCGAGGCCACCTCAGGCAGGTAAAGCTGCCCGACCCAGGCGACATGCCGTTCTTGCAGATAGTTGTTGCCGGCCGTGATGCGCACGGCGACGTGAATGTGCAAGGCGCGGCCGGCGTAAAAACCCGGATAGATCGTGGTGAAGCGCACGATGCCCGACTTGTCGGTGAACTGCCCGCCGCGCAGGTAGGTATCGTCATCGGTGCGCGGCACGGCGCCGATGTCTCCGGTATCGACCTCGACGTCCGGGTTGATCTTGCTCCAGCCCGAATAGGCACCGCGGGCATTGCAGTGCCAGATGTCCACCAACGCATCGGGGACCGGCTCACCGGTCATGGCATCGACAATGGTCAACCGCAATACCAACGGAACGCCTTCGGCGCCTTCGCTGATGTTCCTGCGGATCAGTTTGGGGTTGCGGAAATACGGGCCGGCAATCTGCTCGGGAGACAGCAGGCAGACCGGTGCCGGGGGTGCAACTGAGGTGTTGGCGTCCATGACGTTCTCTCTTCCATAAGATGAACGCAGGCTAGCACCGGTCAATTTTCGTTATGCGGTAACTATGTATCGCAGGATGTCCTTGTCCCTGTGGGGATATGAGTCGATCCAGGCAACTTTCTTCAGGCAAAAAAAACGGTGCACCGACCAAGCGCACCGTAAAGCCGTAGAACACACAACGAGGTGTAGGGTGAAGCGATCAGTCCAGCAGCGCCAAAGCCTCGGCGGTGCACTCCTGAATGCGGGCCCAGTCGCCGTTCTTGATCCACTCCGGATCAAGCATCCAGCTACCGCCCACGCACATGACGTTTTTCAACGCCATGTAGCTCTTGATGTTGGCAGGTCCGACGCCGCCGGTCGGGCAGAATCTCACTTCGCCGAACGGACCGCCCAAAGCCTTGATGGCCGCGACGCCGCCGCTGACTTCCGCCGGGAACAGCTTGAAGCGGCGATAACCCAGGCCGTAGCCTTCCATGATGCCCGAGGCATTGCTGATGCCTGGCAACAGTGGAATCGGGCTGGCGACACTGGCTTCCAGCAGGTCACGGGTGATGCCCGGGGTGACGATGAATTGCGAGCCGGCCGCTTCCGCCGCCACCAGCATATGGCGATCCAGCACGGTGCCGGCACCGGTCACCAGCTCCGGACGCTGCTCGCGCAGAATCTGGATGGCCTTGAGGCCCAATTGCGAACGCAGGGTCACTTCCAGGGCTGTCAGGCCACCGGCCGCAAGGGCGTCGGCCAGCGGCAGAACGTCTTGCTCGCGGGCGATGGTGATCACCGGCAGGATCCGCGCTTTCGCACAGATGCTGTCGATCAGGGCAACTTTATCCGCCATGGAAACGGTCGGGGATGGGTTTGTCATAGCGGCTGTTCCTTGGCTCATGGGCACCAGTAAATCTCTAACGTGGGTTGCAGAAACGCGCGAATCGGCATTGCGGCGACATCATCACCGGCCAGTGCGGTACTCAGGGTGGTCAGCTTGGACTGACCGGAAATCGATAGAACCTTGTGCTTGGCCGAGGCCAGCAGCGCACGGCTCATGGTCAGGCGCTGATGCGGCACGGTCGGCGCCAGCATCGGCCAGCAGCGACGAACGCCATCGGCCTGCAATGCCTCGGCAAGGTTCGGGCTGTTGGGGAACAGCGACGCGGTGTGGCCGTCATCGCCCATGCCGAGAATCAGCACGTCGATCACCGGCAACTCCGACAGCAAGCGGTCGGCCTGCTCGGCCGCCTGTTCCAGGTTGGCACTGGCGCTGTACAGGCTCAGGAACTGCGCCTTGGCCGCCGGGCCTTGCAACAGATAGCGCTTGATCAGGCCGGCGTTGCTGTCGGCGTGCTCCACCGGTACCCAGCGCTCGTCGGCCAGGCTGATCACCACGTTCGACCAGTCCAGCGTCTGCTTGGCCAGGTGCTGGAAAAACGCCACCGGGCTGCGGCCACCGGACACCACCAGGGTCGCAGTGCCCTGGGCTTCGATTGCGTCGCTCAGTTGTTTCGCCACGTTCAGTGCCAGGCTTTCAGCCAGCAGCACCGGGCTCTTGAACCCATGGGCGCTGACGCCCTGGGGCAGTTTCAAATCAGATATCGCCATACCACGACCTCCCGTCCCGCGTGATCAGAGCAATGGAGCTCATCGGCCCCCAGGACCCGGCCGCGTACGGCTTGGGCGCATCACCGGATTTTTTCCACCCGGCGATCAACTGGTCACACCACTTCCACGCGGCTTCGATTTCATCTTTACGGACAAACAGGTTCTGATTGCCGCGCATCACTTCCAGCAACAACCGCTCGTAGGCATCGGGAATCCGTGCGCTGCTCCAGGTGTCGGAAAAATTCAGCTGCAACGGACCGCTGCGCAGCTGCATGCCCTTGTCCAGGCCTTGGTCTTTGGTCATGACACGCAAGGAAATGCCTTCGTCCGGCTGCAGGCGGATAATCAGCTTGTTGCTGATTTGCAGGCGCTGCTCGGGAGCGAAGATGTAGTGCGACGGTTCCTTGAAATGGATGACGATCTGCGACAGCTTCTGCGGCATGCGCTTGCCGGTACGCAGGTAAAACGGCACGCCGGCCCAGCGCCAGTTGCGGATGTCGGCACGCAGGGCGACAAAGGTTTCGGTGTCGCTCTGGGTGTTGGAATTGGGTTCTTCCAGGTACCCCGGCACCGCTTTGCCTTCGCTGTAGCCAGCGATGTATTGGCCGCGCACCACCTGGGTGGTCAGGCCTTCCGGGCTGATCGGCGCCAGGGCCTTGAGCACTTTGACCTTCTCGTCGCGGATGCTGTCGGCGGACAGGTCGGCCGGCGGGTCCATGGCGATCAGGCAGAGCAGTTGCAGCAGGTGGTTCTGGATCATGTCCCGCAGCTGGCCGGCCTTGTCGAAGTAACCCCAGCGGCCTTCGATACCGACCTTCTCGGCCACAGTGATTTCCACGTGGGAAATGTAGTTCTGGTTCCACTGGGTTTCGAACAGACTGTTGGCGAAACGCAAGGCGATCAGGTTCTGGACGGTCTCTTTACCCAGATAGTGGTCGATGCGATAGGTGCGGTTCTCCGGGAAGAACTGTGCCACGGCGTCGTTGACCTTGCGCGAGGATTCCAGGTCCGAACCGATGGGTTTTTCCAACACCACGCGGGTGTTTTCCGCCAGGCCGACCTTGGCCAGGTTCTCGCAAATTGCGCCGTACACGGCGGCCGGGGTCGCAAAGTAGGCGATGACCCGCTGCGAACTGCCGGCGGATTCGGCCAGGGCCACATAATCATCGGGATTGAGGAAGTCGACGTGCAGGTAGCTCAGGCGCGCCAGAAAACGCTCGACCACGGCTTCGTCCAGCTCTTTGGCGCCCACATAGCGGCGCAGCTCGGAGGTGATGAACGCCAGGTGTTCCTGCTCGCTGCCCGGCTCACGGGCCAGCGCGATGATCCGCGTATCCTCGTGCAGGAGGCCTGCACCATCGAGTTGATAGAGGGCAGGAAACAGCTTGCGCAGGGCGAGATCGCCAAGAGCGCCGAACAAGGCAAAGGTGCACGGTTCAACCGTAATCGAGAGCATGATGTTTGTTCTTTTATCAAGTTAAGCTACAAATACCTTTTTTCAAGGCATCACTCAAGGGAAAATGTAGTAATAACCACAACATTTTCGCAAAATACAGATTCCGAGTGGTGGTCGGTCGGAGCCATCAGTAGGATAGGCCACCGTTACGGGCCTCACCAAAGGCCCTTTTTGCATTAGCCGCGCGCTTATCGGCGCCGGTGAATCAAGGAAACTTATATGGACCGCGTGCGAAATTTACTGGAGCAAATCCAGAATCGCCTTGAAGAGCTGAACAAGGCCGAACGCAAAGTCGCCGAGGTGATCCTGCTCAACCCGCAGCAGGCCACCCGCTTCAGCATCGCCGCCCTCGCCCAGGCCGCTTCGGTCAGCGAACCGACGGTCAACCGTTTCTGCCGTTCGTTCGGCGTCAGCGGCTACCCCGAGCTCAAACTGCAACTGGCCCAGAGCCTGGCCAGTGGCGCCGCCTATGTCAGCCGCGCGGTGGAGGCCGATGACAATCCGGAGGCCTACACCCAGAAGATCTTCGGCAGCGCCATCGCCTCCCTGGACAGCGCCTGCCAGGCACTGGACCCGAACCTGATCAGCCGTGCCGTCGACCTGCTGATCCAGGCGCGGCAAATCCACTTCTTCGGCCTCGGCGCCTCGGCCCCGGTGGCACTGGATGCGCAGCACAAGTTCTTCCGTTTCAACCTCGCCGTCACGGCCCACGCGGATGTGCTGATGCAGCGCATGATTGCCTCGGTGGCCCATACCGGCGAGTTGTTCGTGATCATTTCCTACACCGGCCGCACCCGCGAACTGGTGGAAGTGGCCCGCATCGCCCGGGAAAACGGCGCCTCGGTGCTTGGGCTGACCGCCGAGAACTCACCACTGGCCAAGGCCAGTACCCTGAGCCTGAATATCCCGCTGCCGGAAGACACCGACATCTACATGCCGATGACGTCGCGGATCATCCAGCTGACCGTGCTCGACGTGCTCGCCACCGGCATGACCTTGCGTCGCGGGGTGGATTTCCAGCCGCATTTGCGCAAGATCAAGGAGAGCTTGAACGCCAGCCGGTATCCGGTGGGTGACGAGTTTAATTAGGACGCTTCGCGCAAAAGATCGCAGCCTCGTTTCACTCGTCAGCTCCTACAGGTATACGCGCTTGTGTAGGAGCTGCCGAAGGCTGCGATCTTTTGATCTTCTTTACACCCCCCCACCCGCGCCTGCAAACTCAAATGCGCCCGCTCCCCCGGTTTCAGGCACAGGCTGTCGGTGCCTCCACTCGCCGCTTCCACACAGACAAATTCGGATATCTCGTTCCAGGTCACGCCGAGCAGCGGACGTGAACCGGGATGCCACACCACGGTGTCGGCCGTATCCCCGGTATCGATGCACAACGCCCGGTCCCAGGCATGGTCGTTCAACTGCAATTCGCCGTCGTGCTGGAACACCCGCTGGCATCCGCCGTCCACGCGTAACTCGCCTTCCTGCTGACAAACCTGCCGGCTCAACTGGTCGTAACCCTGCGCGCCTTCGAGCCCAGACAGCGCTATCTCACTGACATCGCCAATACGCCAGTAAGCATGCAAAGCCTGGCTCAACTGGCACGGCATGTCGTCCTGATGCTCGGTGCTCAGGCGCAGTTCCATGCGTTCACCCAGGTGCGCGTGCAGGTCCACCTGCCAGTCGCACAGCTTCAGTTGCCAGTGCAATCGCACGCCATCGTCGTCACTGTTGCTGTCGAGCAGCTTCCAGTCGAGCAACCGCGCCCAGCCATGGGACGGCCAGGCGTTCTCGCTCGGATGCCGGCCATACCAGGGCCAACACACCGGCACGCCGCCACGAATGGCGCCGACCTGCGGCCACTTTGCCGCGCACCACAGCCAGGGTTTCTGGCCCTTGGGCTGGAAGTGCAGCAACTGCGCGCCCTGACGGCTGAACACCGCCTGACACAGCGGATGGTCGATCACCAGCACGTCGCGCGTCTGATAGCGCTCCCACGCGAACACCGGACGTTCGCGCAAGGATTTGAAGAAGCGTTGTAGCGGATGCTCAAGCATGTGCCACGGTCCTGAAATCAACTGTCACCGGGGTGCGCGGCCCGCAAAAAAAAGCGGACAGCCATGGCTGTCCGCAAATATGCGCACATGGAGAGAAGCTTATCGCAGACGCGTTAGAACACCGACTGAATTTTCAGGCCGGCCACCAGCGCGTTGTCGACTTCATCCACACCACCCGGGTGCGTGACGTATTGCAGGTTGGGACGTACGGTCAGCCAGTTGGTCACGTGGAAGCCGTAGTTGATCTCGTAGTTGTATTCGGTTTCACGAATCGGCGAGAACAGCGGATTGTCGTATTCCGAAACACCGTTGGCCACGTTGGTCAGCTCGGCGTTTTTCTTCACGTCATCGTTGACATGGATACGGGCGAAACCGATGCCCACGTCATCCTTCGGACGCGCGTCGAACGGGCCCTTGTACACGAACATCAGCGACTGGTAGTTGTCGATGAAGTTGGTGTCCTTGTCGTGGAACGTGGCGTTGGCCGCGATGTTCAGACCACGGGAAGCATCGCCATTGTGGCTGGTGAGTTGCTGCTGCGCGACGAACCAGTAGCCGTGCTTGCTATCGTGGACGCGATAAGGGTTGCCGCTAGTCGCTGCGTTCTGGCCGTTGTCGTCTTCGAGAACGTCGTCTGCCGGGGCTGTGCTTTTGTAGTAACCGACACGGTACTCGCCCGGCAGGTTGTTGACCCTCGGCGACCAGACCAGTTCGACCGGCAACACGGTGCCCTCAGTGCCACTGCCGCTGAGTTTGAAACCGTTACCGTGTTCCAGTTGCGTCGGGTTCTGGTTGTACGCACCAATCTGAGCGTAGAGCTCGTCATTGATGTTGTACTTCACGCGGATCGCCGCCTGGCTGACCGGCCAGTTGTACCAGATGTTGGTGGCCCAGTTACCGACCTGGGATCCGCAGAACGCCAGGTTCTGGAATTCGCACGGGAAGGTGTTGAAGTCTTCACCTTCACCGAAGTAACCGGCCTTGACGTCCAGCTTGTTGTCGAAGAACTGGTGCTGAATCCACAGCTGGGTCAGACGGACCATGTGGCCGCGACCATAGACTTCCTGGGAGGAACTCAAGGTGCCGGCACGTGGATCGCCAATACGGTCGTTGGAGATGTTTTCACCGTTACGGTTGGTGAGCTGGATCTTGGCCTGGGTGTTATCCCAGCCGAACAGTTTCTCCAGGTCCAGCGCCGCGCCCAGGCCAAACTGGTCGGCATAGCGCGCGGTCTTGTCATCGTTGAACCCGCCATGCAGGTTGCCACCGACTTCACCAACGTAGTCCATCTTGATGTCGATACCCTGCTCGATCAGCTTGGTACGCTCGCCACCCCAGTCGCCCGTCATCCATTTGGAGTCTGAGCTGAACGCTTCATCGGCCATCGCATTGCCGGCCAGAACCAGTGCTGCCGCTGCTGAAACCTGGCAGATCAACCGGGCCTTGTTCTTCATCTTCATCCCTACTTCCTCGTTTTATTGTTATTAACTTTTCTTCTTTAACGCGGTTACATCAGTTGCGATGCGCGACAGGCCGCGCACCACGGATTCCCCTGTGGGAGCGAGCTTGCTCGCGAATGCGGTGTGCCATTCAACGCAGATGTCGACTGATCCACCGCTTTCGCGAGCAAGCCCGCTCCCACATTTCTTGATCTTCAGCGGCCTTTGAACTGTGCGACGTTGGCAGCGTGTGATTCGGTTTTCGCTACGCCAGCGACCCCCAGTCGCTCACCCGTTTTCGCATCGAACAGCAGCACTTTCGCCGGATCGAATTGCAGGGTCAGGGTCTCGCCCACCGCTGGCGCCACATCCGGTGCCAGGCGGCAGCAGACCTTGGTGTCGTTGAGGTTGACGAAGACCAGGGTGTCCGGCCCGGTCGGTTCGGTGACCTGGACTTCGGCGCGAATGGTCGGCAAGCCATTCGCTTCGCCATTGGCCAGGATGATCTGCTCAGGGCGCATGCCGAGGATCACTTCGCGGTCCTCAAGACCGGCGTCCTGCATGCCCAGCGGCAGCTCGCAACGGGCCTGGCCGCTGTCGAGCAGCGCCAGCAGGCGACCGTCCTTGCGCTGCAGGCGCAGCGGGATGAAGTTCATCGGCGGCGAACCGATGAAGCTCGCCACGAACAGGTTGGCCGGGTTGTTGTAGATGTCCTTCGGCGTACCGAACTGCTGGATGATCCCGTCTTTCATCACCGCCACTTTGTCGCCCAGGGTCATGGCTTCGATCTGGTCGTGGGTCACGTAGACCGTGGTAGTTTTCAGGCGCTGGTGCATCAGTTTCATTTCGGTGCGCATCTCGACCCGCAGCTTGGCGTCGAGGTTGGACAGCGGCTCGTCGAACAGATAGATCTTCGGCCGCCGCGCCAGGGCACGGCCCATCGCCACGCGCTGTTGCTGGCCGCCGGAGAGCTGGCCGGGCTTGCGGCTGAGCAGGTGTTCGATCTGCAACAGCTTGGAAACCCGAGCGACTTCTTCGTCGATTTCGGCGATCGGCATTTTGCGGATCTTCAGGCCGAAGGCGATGTTGTCGCGCACGCTCATGGTCGGGTACAGCGCGTAGGACTGGAACACCATGGCAATGTCGCGATCCTTGGGGCTCATGCCGCTGATATCGGCATCGTCCACCAGGATCGCGCCGCCGCTGATGGTTTCCAGGCCGGCGATGCAGTTCATCAAGGTCGACTTGCCGCAGCCCGACGGGCCGACCAGGATCAGGAACTCACCGTCATCGATCTTCAGTTCGATGTTTTTCAGGGTGTCCGGCAAGCCGGGGCCGTAGGTCTTGTTGACGTTGCGTAATTCGAGAGTTGCCATGTTTCTACCCCTTGACCGCGCCGGACGTCAGCCCACGCAGGAAATACTTGCCAGCGAATATGTAGACCAGCAGTGTCGGCAGCCCGGCGATCATCGCGGCGGCCATATCAACGTTGTATTCCTTGGCCCCGGTGCTGGTGTTGACCAGGTTGTTCAGGGCCACGGTAATTGGCTGGGCGTCGCCACTGGCGAACACCACGCCGAACAGGAAGTCGTTCCAGATCTGGGTGAACTGCCAGATCAGGCAGACCATCACGATCGGGATCGACATCGGCAGCAGGATCTTCAGGAAGATCGTGAAGAAGCCCGCGCCATCGAGCCTTGCGGCCTTGACCAGCGCATCCGGAATGCTCACGTAGTAGTTGCGGAAGAACAGCGTGGTGAACGCCAGGCCGTAGACCACGTGCACCAGCACCAGGCCGGTGGTGGTGTTGGCCAGGCCGAACTTGCCGAGGGTGAACGAGGCCGGCAGCAGCACGGTCTGGAACGGCAGGAAGCAGCCGAACAGCAGCAGGCCGAAGAACAGCTGTGAACCACGGAAGCGCCACATCGACAGCACGTAGCCATTCATCGCACCAATAAACGTGGAAATCAGCACCGCTGGCACGGTGATCTTCACCGAGTTCCAGAAGTAGCCACCGACCACGTCCCAGGCCTTGATCCAGCCGATGCCGTCGATCACGGTCGGCCAGCTCAACAGGTTGCCGGTACGGATGTCTTCCGGGGATTTGAAACTGGTCAGCAGCATCACCACCAACGGAATCAGGTACACCGCCGCTGCCAACAGCAGGGTGGCGTAGATCGCGATGCGGCTGAAGCTCAATGCTGGTTTGCCGAGTTGATTAGTCATGGCGTTTGCCTCGCAGCTCGGAGTACAGGTACGGCACGAGGATGGTCAGCACGGCACCGAGCATCAGCATGGCGCTGGCCGAACCGATGCCCATCTGGCCACGGCTGAAGGTGAAGGAATACATGAACATTGCCGGCAGGTCGGAGGAGTAACCCGGACCGCCCGCGGTCATCGCCGCGACCAGGTCGAAGCTCTTGATCGCGATGTGCGCCAGGATCATGAAGGCACTGAAGAACACCGGGCGCAGGCTCGGCAGGACGATCTTCAGGTAGATGGTCGGCAGGCTCGCACCGTCGACTTGCGCGGCACGGATGATCGATTGATCGACACCGCGCAGACCGGCAAGGAACATCGCCATGACAAACCCGGAGGCTTGCCACACGGCGGCGATCACCAGGCAGTAAACGACGCGATCCTGATCCACCAGCCAGTCGAGACGAAAGCCCTCCCAGCCCCAGTCACGCAGCATCTTGTCCAGGCCCAGGCCTGGGTTGAGCAGCCATTTCCACGCGGTACCGGTGACGATCATCGACAGCGCCATCGGGTACAGGTAGACGGTGCGGATGAAGCCTTCCTTACGAATGCGCTGGTCCAGCAGCACCGCGAGGAACACGCCCAGCACCAGGCTGATGCCGATGAACATGCCGCCGAACAGCGCGAGGTTCTTGCTCGCGACCCACCAGCGGTCGTTGTCCATCAAGCGCATGTATTGCTGCAGGCCGACCCACTTGTAGCTCGGCATGAAGCTGGAGTTGGTGAAGGACAGAATGAACGTCCAGATGATGTAACCGTAGAAACCAACCAACACGATCAGCATGCTCGGCGCGAGTACCAACTTGGGTAGCCAGCGTTGCAGCGCATCGAACGGTGAGGCTTTGCTGAAAACCGCCACAGAGCTCATCGGGATAATCCAGGTTTAGATGTAAGGATCGGAGTGCGATCCCTTGTAGGAGCTGCCGCAGGCTGCGATCTTTTGATCTTGATTTTAAAAAACAAAATCAAAAGATCGCAGCCTGCGGCAGCTCCTACAGGGGGGATGCCAGGGAATTACTGGGCAGCTTTGACAGCCGAGGCCAGTTGGGCGCTGGCCTTGGCCGGGTCAGCATCCTTGTCGTTCATGAAGTTGGTGACCACGTCGAAGATCGCGCCTTGCACCGCCAGGGAAGTGGCCATGTTGTGCGCCATGCTCGGTTGCAGGCCGCCGGTCTTGTCGTCCGCGATGAAGTCCTTGGCCGCCTTCTGGGCGCACTCGTCGAAGCCGAGCTTGTCCATTTCGTTCAGCATGTCGTTACGCACCGGGATCGAGCCCTTGTTCATGCTGAAGACTTTCTGGAAATCGGTACCCAAGGCGACCTTGGCCAGGTCTTGCTGGGCAGCGATGTCGCCCTTGCGATCGGCCTTGAGCTTGAACACCGCCAGGGAGTCGATGTTGTAGTTGAAGGCTTTTTCAGTGCCCGGGAACGCTACGCACAGGTAGTCCTTGCCCGCGACTTTCTTCGCCGCCGTCCACTCGCTTTTCGCCCAGTCGCCCATCATCTGCATGCCGGCCTTGCCGTTGATGACGTCGGCGGCGGCGATGTTCCAGTCACGACCGGCGCGGTTCGGGTCCATGTAGCCGGTGATCTTTTTCAGCTCGGCGAACGACTTGGTCATCTCCGGGCCGGACAGGGTTTTCTGGTCCAGGTCCACCAGGGCTTTCTTGTAGCCGTCAGCACCCATGACCGAGAGCACGATGTCTTCGAACACGGTGCTGTCCTGCCAAGGCTGACCGCCGTGGGCGAGCGCGATGAAGCCGGCGGCCTTGAGCTTGTCGCCGGCGGCATAGAATTCTTCGAGGGTGGTCGGGGCTTTTTCGATCCCGGCTTTCTTGAACACCTGCGGGTTGATCCACAGCCAGTTGACGCGGTGGATGTTCACCGGCACGGCGACGTAGTCACCTTCGTACTTCACGGTGTCGGAGACTTTCTTCGACAGCAGGCCATCCCAGTTTTCGGACTTGGATACTTCTTTCAACGCGTCGGTGCTGAGCAGGCCGGTGCTGCCCCACTCCTGGATGTCCGGGCCCTTGATCTGTGCAACGCCCGGCGGGTTGCCGGCTACGGCGCGACTCTTGAGTACGGTCATGGCCGTGGAACCGCCACCGCCGGCGACTGCGCCGTCCTTCCAGGTGAAGCCGTCTTTTTCGACTTGAGCCTTCAGGACATCGACCGCTGCTTTTTCACCACCGGAAGTCCACCAGTGAACGACTTCAACGGAACCTTTGGATTCGGCGGCCAGGACACTGAGGGGAAGTGCAGACAGGGAAGCGAGAGAAATGACAGTAGCGAGGCGAGAAATCGCATTCATCTAGGAGCACCTTTCTTGTTGTTATGCATGCAAGTCTGTTGCTTGCGCTGCATAGGATTCTAAACAGGGGATATCCCTTCGCAGGTAACGAAGGGATGCGCGAATGTCACCGCATGGTTACATAGAACCGCTCTGGGACAACTGCGCCAGCGCCGTAGCCATGCTTGGCGCCAACGCCAGGCGCGGAATCAGCACGGCTTGCCAGGCGTGGTAAAGGTCAGGCTTGCCGGGCCAGATATCGGCACTCGGGCGGTTCAGCGGATCGAGTTCGTGATGCCAGCTGCCGCCTTCGCGGTCGATGAAATGACTGTCAGAGAATTCCCAGAACAGTCGGTACCAGTGTTCGTATTGTTCATCGCCGGTGCGCTTGAGCAAGGCACTGGCGGCGGCGCTGGCTTCGCAATGGGTCCAGTGCAGGCGATGGCGGACCACCGCTTTGTTGTCCCAGTCCAGGGTGTAGACGATGCCCGGCGCGCCATCGACATCCCAGCCGTGGAGGCAATTGTGCTCGAACAGTTTTTGCGCATCGGTGACCAGCCAGCCCGGCGTGAGCATCCCCGCTCTCACCCGCGAAGCTTCGAGGTGCAGCAACAGCCGCGCCCACTCGAAACCATGGCCAGGCGTGGTGCCGTAAGGGCGGAAGCCGTCGGCCGGATTGTCGTGGTTGTAGTCCCGCAGTGGCTGCCAGGCGCGGTCGAAATGCTCGATCACCAGGTAATCGTTGGCGGCGGCGTGGCCATGGATCACTCGTTCGACAATCCGTTGGGCGCGGCTCAGCCAGCGGTTGTCATCGGTGACATCGGCCAGGGCGAGGAAGGCCTCGGTGGCGTGCATGTTGCTGTTGGCGCCCCGGTACGCCTCCTCTTCGCTCCAGTCGCGCCTGAAAGACTCGCGCATCGCGCCTTCTTCTTCGCACCAGAAATAAGTGTCGATGATATCGATCGAGTCATCGAGCAAGGCTTGCGCACCGGGACGCTGCGCGACCACCGCAGAACTGGCGGCCAGCGCGACGAAAGCGTGCAGGTAGGCATTCTTGCCGGTATTGCCGTCGCGGTGTTCGGCAGTCGCGAACCAGCCGCCATGCAGCGCATCACGCAATGGTCCGCGCAGGGCGGCAACACCGTGATCCACCAGCTCGGCAAAACCCGGCAAGCCCTGAATATGGGCCATGGCAAAGCTATGGGTCATGCGCGCGGTGTTCATGGTGTGGGCTTGCGCATCAGCTGGGAGACGGCCTTTTTCATCGAGGTTGCCGAAGCCTTCAGGCAGTTTCGAAGCCTTGGCAAAGGCCAGCAGGCGCAAGCCTTCGGTGGCGAGCCATTGCTGATGGGCAGGTGCATTCAGCCAACTGCTGAAGGCCGGTTGGAAGGTGTCCATGGCGTACCTTTTTTGTTGTTATGACTGAGGGGCAGCATAAACAACGGACGAAGGCGGGCTTGTAACGAAGGGGGTGGGTTATGTCACCAGGCTGTGACAATTGCATAGCAAGATCAAAAGATCGCAGCCTTCGGCAGCTCCTACAGGGATCCATGCAGGAGCTGCCGAAGGCTGTGATCTTTTGACTTTCAATCCATCGAGCGGGGTAACTGCAGGGTCACCCGCAACCCGCCCTCACGCAAATTCTGCAAGCTGACCTCACCGCCATGGCTATGGGCAATGTTGCGGGCAATCCCCAGCCCCAAGCCATAACCCTGCTGCTGCCCGGCCAGGCGGAAGTGCGGTTCGAACACCTGCTCCAGGCGCTGCTCCGGCACGCCCGGCCCCTCATCATCGACATGCAGGATGAACGCGCTTTCATCGTCATCGATGTGCAGGTGCGCGTTCTGCCCGTACTTCAACGCATTGTCGATCAGGTTGCCGATGCAGCGCTTGAGCGCCAGCGGCTTGCCCGGATAGGACGCCAGCGCCCGCCCCTGCTGGGTAACGCGGCCGTTGCCGTTCGGCGCGAGATAGGGTTCCACCAGGCAATCGAGCACATGGTTGAGGTCCACCGGCTCGATGTTCTCGTGGATGTCGGTGTCTTTCACGCATTGCAGCGCACCCTTGACCAGCAATTCGAGCTCGTCCAGGTCGCGCCCGAACTTGGCTTGCAGTGTTTCGTCTTCGAGCAATTCAACCCGCAGGCGCAAGCGGGTGATCGGCGTGCGCAGGTCGTGGGAAATGGCGCTGAACAACTGGCTGCGCTCGGTCAGGTAACGACTGATGCGCTCGCGCATGGTGTTGAAGGCGCGCCCGACCTCGACCACTTCGCTGCCACCGCCCTCGGCCACCGGTTCCACATCGGCCCCCAGCGACAGGTCCCGCGCCGCCCGCGCCAGGCGCTTGAGCGGACGACTCTGCCAGTGCACCAGCAGGCCGATGAACAACAGCAAAAAGCTGCTGGTCAGGACAATGAACCACACCTGCTGCGCCGGCAGGCCCTGCTCTTCAAGGCTGGTGTAGGGCTCGGGCAACAGCGAGGCGATGTACAGCCATTCGCCCGGCGCCATCTGGATCTGTGTGACCAGCACCGGCGGATTCACCGGCTCCAGGGTCAGCGCGTAGTGCGCCCAGGAGCGTGGCAACTCATCAAGCTTGAGGCCGCCATTGAAGATGCGCAGGTCTTGCGGGCTGACGAAAGTCACCGAGATGTCGGTGTCCTGGCCGAGAGACTGGCGCAGCACTTCGTCCACCGCCTTGAGCACCGCCTCTTTGCGTGGAGTAATGGGTAACACTTCCATGCCCAGCGGCTTGTCGTTGAGCGTCACCACGAACCGGGTGCCGCCCATGCTGCGCAACTGATCGAGCACCAAGGGGCGAAACGCCACCGGCAACGAACGGAAATAACTGACGCTGGCGGTCATTGAATGGGCCAGGCTGCGGGCGCTGGTGACCAGGCCCTCGAGTTGCGTGGCACGCAGTTGCGACACCCAGATCACACTCGACAGTGCTTGGGCGAACAACACCGCCAGCAGGGTCAACAGCAACATCCGCCCGAGCAGCGAACGCGGCATCGGCACCTTGTCGGCGAGCTTGCGTAAAGTCTCAGTGACCATTGCTGGCAACCACGTTGGCTGCCAGTTGGTAACCGCTGCCACGCACGGTGCGGATCAGCCGTGGCGGTTTCTCGGTGTCACGCAGGCGCTGGCGCAATCGGCTGACCGCCATGTCGACGATGCGATCCAGGGGCATCAGATCACGGCCACGGGTGGCGTTGCCGATGGTGTCGCGGTCGAGGATTTCCTGCGGATGATCGAGAAACAACTTCAGCAGCGCAAAGTCGGCGCCCGAGAGAATCACCTCTTCGCCGTCGATGTGGAACAGCCGATGGCTGACCATGTCCAGCCGCCAGTCATCGAAGGCCAGCACCTCACCGCCACTGCGCTCCTGACCGAACTGCGCGCGGCGCAGCAACGCCTTGATCCGCGCCTGCAATTCCCGTGGGCTGAAGGGCTTGCCGAGGTAATCGTCGGCACCCAGTTCCAGGCCGATGACGCGATCGGCTTCATCGGAACTGGCGGTGAGCATGATGATTGGCACCTGCGCCTGACGCGGATGCTGGCGAATCCAGCGGCACAGGCTGAAGCCGTCTTCGTCGGGCAACATCACATCAAGGATCACCAGATCACTCGGCGCCTCGTTCAGCGCCTGGCGAAAGCCGGCACCGTCGGGCGTGGTACGGACCTGAAATCCGGCGCGGGTCAGGTAGGTATCCAGCAACTCGCGTATCTCTTGATCGTCATCGACCAACAAAATCGACTTGTTGACTGAGCTCACAGGAAGGCGTCCTTGTTGTTTGAATTGGGCGGATTATGCCTTAAGCACTGATTTTACAAACACCACAGAAACAACTGTGGGAGCGGGCTTGCTCGCGAAGGCGTCGTAACATTCAACATATTGGTTGACTGACACACTGCTTTCGCGAGCAAGCCCGCTCCCACATTTTGATCGTATTTCAGGCTGGGAGAGATTGCTCCAAAGCCACACCCGCACCCATCAATCCCGAATACGGCGCCGTCACCAGCCACACCGGAATCCCCTTGAAGTAATCGCTCATGCAACCCTTGTCGGCGAAGCAGCGGGCGAAACCGCTTTCGAGGAAGAAATCGGCAAACCGCGGAATCACCCCGCCCACGATGTACACGCCACCGCGTCCACCGGTGGTCAGCACGTTGTTGCCGGCCACGCGACCGAGCCAGCAGCAGAACTGCTCAAGCACTTCCACGGCAATCGGGTCGCCCGCCAGCCCGGCAGCAGTAATCGCTTCCGGCGTATCGAGCACAGGCGTGTGCCCGTCCACCGCACAGATCGCCCGATAGACACGGGGCAAGCCGCCACCGCTCAGGGCTGTTTCCGCACTGACATGGCCGATTTCGTTGAAGATGTGCTGCCAGAGCTGGGTTTCACGTGCACTGCTCAATGGCAGATCGACGTGACCACCCTCCCCCGGCAATGCGGCAAAACGGCCCTCGCCCAGATCGAGCAAGGTGCCGACGCCCAGGCCGGTGCCCGGGCCAATCACCACCGCCGGGCGCAACGGCTCGGGCGTGCCCGCGCAGACCACGCGGAATTCGCCGGGCTGCAAACGGGTCATGCCCAGGGCCATGGCCGAGAAGTCGTTGACCAGCAACAGCTGATCCACCTGCAAGGTCTGGCAAAAGCCCTTGCGGCTCAGGCGCCAGTGATTGTTGGTGAATTTGAATTCATCACCGCTCACCGGGCCTGCCACCGACAGGCACACCGAACCGATCGCACCCGGCGCCAGCCCCAGGCCATTCAAATAGAAGCTGATCGCATCGATAGGGCTGGGGAAATCTGCCGTTGCCAGCACCTGGACCGATTCCAGTTGCTGGTTTTTCCACAACGCGAAACGTGCGTTGGTCCCACCGATGTCACCGACCAAAGCCAGTTTCAATTAAGCGTCTCCAGGGCAGAAGTGAAGGCGCTGGCGCCCTGCTCCGCCGAGCTGAAGGCCATGCGCATGAAACCGAACAGCTCGCGACCGGTGCCGATGTTGTTGCCCAACAGGCCTTTGGCCGGCGTGCGCGCTGCGAATTCTTCGGCGTCCACCATAAGCTCCAGGGTGCCTTTGACGCCATCGACGCGGATGATATCGCCCTCTTGCACCCGCGCCAAAGCGCCACCGACATAAGCTTCGGGGCTGACATGAATGGCCGCCGGGATTTTCCCCGACGCACCGGACATGCGCCCGTCGGTCACCAGCGCGACTTTGAAGCCGCGATCCTGCAGCACGCCGAGGAACGGCGTCATCTTGTGCAGCTCCGGCATGCCGTTGGAGCGCGGGCCCTGGAAGCGCATCACCGCGACAAAATCCTTCTCCAGCAAACCGGCCTTGAACGCATCGGCCAGGTCCTGCTGATCCTGGAACACCATGGCCGGCGCTTCGACGATCTGGTTTTCCACGGCCACGGCGGAGACTTTCATCACGCCACGACCGAGATTGCCTTCCATCACCCGCAAGCCACCTTCGGCCGAGAATGCACGGGCGACCGGACGCAGGATGCTTTCATCGAGGCTGTCGGTCACGCCTTCGCGCCAGACCAGTTGGCCATTGTCGAGGAACGGCTCCTGGGTGTAGCGGCTCAGGCCATGGCCCATCACGGTATTGACGTTTTCATGGAGCAACCCGGCTTCCAGCAGCTCACGGATCAGGAACGACATGCCCCCCGCGGCCTGGAAGTGGTTGATGTCGGCTTTACCGTTCGGGTAGACGTGGCTGAGGGTCGGCACGACTTCGGAGAGGTCGGCCATGTCCTGCCAGGTCAATTGAATGCCCGCTGCCATGGCGATGGCCGGCATGTGCAGGGTGTGGTTGGTCGAGCCGCCGGTGGCGTGCAGCGCGACAATCGAGTTGACCAGCGAACGCTCATCGACGATTTCACCGATCGGGATGTAGTCACCGTTCTGCTTGGTCAAACGCGTGACCTGATGCGCCGCTTCGCGGGTCAAGGCATCGCGCAACGGCGTGTTCGGGTTGACGAAGGACGCGCCCGGCAGGTGCAAGCCCATGACTTCCATCAGCAACTGGTTGGTGTTGGCGGTGCCGTAGAAGGTGCAAGTGCCAGGGCTGTGGTAGGACTTCATTTCCGATTCCAGCAACTCTTCGCGAGTTGCCTTGCCTTCGGCGTACTTCTGGCGCACGTCGGCTTTCTGCTTGTTGGAAATGCCCGAGACCATCGGCCCACCCGGCACGAAAATCATCGGCAGATGGCCAAAGCGCAGCGCGCCCATCATCAGGCCCGGCACGATCTTGTCGCAGATGCCAAGCAGCAGTGCGCCGTCGAACATGTTGTGGGACAGCGCCACGGCCGTGGACAACGCGATCACTTCGCGGCTCGGCAGGCTCAGTTCCATGCCCGGCTCGCCCTGGGTCACGCCATCGCACATGGCCGGGGTGCCGCCGGCGAACTGGCCGACGGAGCCGATCTCGCGCAGAGCCTTTTTGATCATCTCAGGAAAGACTTCGTACGGCTGGTGCGCCGAGAGCATGTCGTTATATGACGAAACAATCGCAATGTTGGCGGAGTTCATCATCCGCAGGCTGTGCTTGTCGTCGCTGCCGCATCCGGCCACGCCGTGGGCGAAGTTGGCGCATTGCAGCTTGCCGCGCATCGGACCGTCGCTGGCCGCACCGCGAATCAATGCAAGGTAAGCCTCACGCGTGGCGCGGCTGCGGGCGATAAGCCGTTCGGTGACCTCAAGGACGCGGGGATGCATGTGTAGAACTCCAGGCTAACGGATGTGGCGACCTGATTGTCTATGCTGATCAAAGCCCGGTGTCGATGGGATGACAGACGGTTTTCTTGATCGGTTGGACCAGTTGATTCAGGTCACTCGTTGTAGATTGAACAAAATATTGCCATTAAAAAGGCTTGTTTTCTATTTTTTTGCGAATAATCTTGTAATTCCAACAACAAAACGACGGTAGCGCCGCACTATGACTCTTCGAATCGCAATCAATGGTTTTGGCCGCATCGGCCGTAATGTCCTGCGAGCACTCTATACCCAGGGCTACCGTCAGGATCTGCAGATCGTCGCCATCAACGACCTGGGCGACAGCGCGATCAATGCTCATCTGCTCAAGTACGACACCGTTCACGGCACGTTCGATGCCGATGTCCAGCATGACCAGGAGAGCCTGACGGTCAACGGCGACCGCATTTCGGTCAGTGCCATCCGCAACCCGGCCGACCTGCCCTGGGCCGCGGAAAAGATTGATGTAGTGTTCGAATGCACCGGTCTGTTCACCGACCGGGCCAAGGCCGCCGCGCATATTACGGCGGGCGCGCGCAAAGTGATCATCTCGGCCCCGGCCAAAGGCGCCGACGCCACCGTCGTTTACGGGGTGAACCACGACATTCTGCGCCAATCGCACCAGATCATTTCCAACGCGTCGTGCACCACCAACTGCCTGGCTCCGGTGGCCCAGGTGTTGCATCGCGAGTTGGGCATCGAAAGCGGTCTGATGACCACCATTCACGCCTACACCAACGACCAGAACCTGACCGACGTCTACCACACTGACCCGTACCGTGCCCGTTCGGCCACCCAGAACATGATCCCGAGCAAGACCGGTGCCGCCGAAGCGGTCGGCCTGGTGCTGCCGGAACTGGCAGGCAAACTGACCGGCATGGCGGTGCGCGTCCCGGTGATCAACGTGTCGCTGGTGGACCTGACCGTGCAACTGAAAAAAGAAGCCAGCGCAGAGGAAGTCAACGCGCTGCTCAAGCAAGCCAGCCAGCACTCTAAGATCCTTGGCTATAACACCCTGCCGCTGGTTTCCAGTGACTTCAACCACAACCCGCTGTCGTCGATCTTCGATGCCAACCACACCAAGTCCAGCGGCAAGCTGCTCAAGGTACTGGCCTGGTACGACAACGAATGGGGTTTCTCCAACCGCATGCTCGATAACTGCCTGGCGCTGTGCAACGCCGAGTAAGCGAAGCTTACGACTGTAGGAGCTGCCGGAGGCTGCGATCTTTTGATTTTGCTTTTTAAGAACAAGATCAAAAGATCGCAGCCTCCGGCAGCTCCTACAGATGTGTGCAATGCACAGCATCGTATTCATGTCCTGGAGCCCCCCATGATCGGCATCAGCTTTACGCAAAAGACCATGGCGGCGCGCAAGCGTATCGCCCTGGTCGCCCATGACCACTGCAAGGTGTTCTTGCTGGACTGGGCCGAACGGCAAAAAGACAGGCTGGCCCGGCATGATCTGGTCGCCACCGGCACCACGGGGTTGTTGTTGCAACAACGCCTCGACCTGCCGGTGCAAAGCATGATCAGCGGGCCACTGGGCGGCGACCAACAGCTCGGCGCGCAAATCGCCGAGCAGCGGGTCGACATGCTGGTGTTTTTCTGGGACCCGTTCGAACCCCAGCCCCACGACCCGGACATCAAGGCGTTGCTGCGGGTCGCGGCGGTGTGGAACATCCCGGTGGCGTGCAACGAATGCAGCGCAGACTACCTGCTCAGCAGCCCGCTGATGGATCAGGCGCACCCCCATCGGATTCCCGATTACGCCACCTACTTGCAGGGCCGCGCATAAAGCTTCACAAATCAGGACTTGACCACTCGAGTAGATGATAAGCATTATCATCTACTCGAAATGGATCAGGTTCTCCCGTGAGTCAGTCGCGCTTCAACCACGTTTTCCTCACCCAGCGCACCTCCCTGCTGCGCACGCTGGAACGGATGGTCAACAATCACAGCACTGCTGAAGACCTCTTGCAGGAAACCTACCTGCGGGTGACCCGTGCATTGAGCGAACGGGCCATCGATCATCTTGAGCCCTTTGTCTTCCAGACGGCACGCAACCTGGCGCTGGACCATTTGCGCGCGCGGCGCATCCATTCGCGCACCATGGTCGATGACGTGCCGCAGGAGTTGGTGCACAGCATCGCCGCCCCCACCAGCAGCGCCGAAGACGCCGCCCATGCCGAACAATTGCTGGAGCGCCTGAACGTGAGCCTCGGTCAACTCAGCGCCCGCCAACAGCGAATTTTCATCCTCAGCCGCCTGCACGGGCACAGCTACCAGGAAATCGCCGAGGAGCTGAACGTGTCCCTCAGTACTGTGCAGAAAGAACTCAAACTGATCATGTCGATCTGCATCGGGGTTGCCGATCGCTTGAACGCCAACTGAGCGCCAAGGCCCTGCGTTTATCTGGACCGACTGCGCTGATCATCGGGCTTTGCTACCCTTGGCCCACTTTCTACGCTTCACTAAAAAAACAGCCGTGCACAGACACTGCCGAGGAAACGCCGTGACGGACAACCACCGCTCCCCAGAGCCTTCATCGGCGCAGGACCCCGCAAGCGCGATGGACCAGGCCCTGGACTGGCTGATCGTGCTCGACAGTCCCGACGAGGAGCAGACCCGCCAATTCCATGCATGGCTTGACGCCGATCCGTTGAATGCCCAGGTGTTCGCCAAGGCCCAGGCGATCTGGGACGGCCCACAAGTGGCGCAGTGCGCGCAAAGCCTGGCTGCGCGCCCCGCGAAAGTCACTGCCATTGCCCGTCTGCGTCCGCACTGGAAACCACTGGCCACCGCCGCCGTGCTGCTGCTCGGGCTGTTCAGTTTCAGCAGTTTGCCGATGCGCCTGCAGGCCGATCACCTGACCGTGGTCGGCGAGCGCCAGCGCCTGCAATTGGAGGACGGCTCCAGGGTCCTGCTCAATACCAATTCGGCGTTTTCAAGCACCATCAACGACCAGCAACGTGTTGCCCGCCTGTATCAGGGCGAAGCGTTTTTCGAAGTGCAGGCCAATCGCGGCCAACCCCTGGAAATCGATGCCGGACCGGTCACGGCCAGCGTTCGCGATACCGCGTTTGCCGTGCGTTACCTCGACGGCGTGGCACAGGTGCGGGTACAGCGCGGCGACGTCGACTTGCGCGCCACCCGCAACGACGCCCGGGTGCGCTTGTCCGCCGGGGAAAGCATTCGCATCGGCCCCAACGGCTTCGACCGCCCGGCCAAGCTGGATGCCGCCACCGACCTGGCGTGGGTCCAGGGACGTCTGGTGTTCGAAAACTGCCCGTTGAACCAGGTGCTGGCAGAACTTCGCCGCTACTACCCGGGCTGGATCATCAACAACAACGAGCAGTTGGCCGATGTCACCGTGACGGGCAACTACCGCCTCGATCAGCCGCTGGACGTGGTTCGCTCCCTGGCCCATATCACCTCGGCCCGGCTCCAGGAATTCCCGGCGCTGGTCATCCTGAACTGAATGAGAATTATTTTTACTCGATAGCCAAACCCCGTACGTCTCGTTATAGCCAATGCAATTGATTCGCATCTAACCCTGCCAATCAGCACCTATAAAGATTCGTGCGACACGGAGCGCTATCGATGTCCCCTCGCCTTACCCGCCAAGCCCCTACACCTTCCCGCGTGCTGTCGCTGCTGACCGCCGCCATCCTGATGGCCGGTACCGCACCGCTCATGGCCGCCACCGCCACCGAGCAGTCGACCCGCAAAATGGGCGACTACGCATTCGCCATTCCCCAGCAATCACTGGTGTCGGCACTCAATGCCTTTACCGCCGTGACGGGCTGGCAAGTCGGCGTGTCGTCGGAGCTGGCGCAAGGTGTGGCCTCGCCGGGAGTCCGCGGTTCCCTGTCGCCGGAGAACGCCCTGGATCGCCTGTTGGTGGGGACCAACCTGGGCTATCGCAAACTGGGCAACAACAGCATCGTCCTGGAAAAGCGCAGTGGCAGCAGTACGCTCAACCTGCAACAGGTGACCATCAGCGCCACCCGTAACGAGCAGGATGTGAACAGCGTACCGAGCACGGTCTCTGTCTACACCCGCGAAGATCTGGACCGAAACAACGTCAACACCATCAAGGAACTGGTGCGTTACGAGCCCGGTGTTTCGGTGGGTGGTTCAGGCCAACGCGCCGGCATCACGGGCTACAACATTCGCGGCATCGATGGCGACCGCGTGCTGACCCAGGTCGATGGCGTGCAGGTACCCGACGGTTTCTTCAACGGCCCCTATGCCCAGACCAACCGCAACTATGTCGATCCGGAAATCGTCAAGCGTGTGGAAATCCTCCGGGGCCCGGCGTCGGTGCTGTATGGCAGCAGCGCCATTGGCGGTGCGGTCAGCTACTACACGCTGGACCCGGACGACATCATCAAGCCAGGCAAGGATGTCGGCGCGCGCCTGAAAACCGGCTACAGCTCCGCCGACGACAGCTGGCTGACTTCCGGCACCGTCGCCGGCCGCACCGGCGAGTTCGATGGCCTTTTGCATCTGAGTCAACGCAACGGCCATGAAACAGAGTCCTATGGCGATACCGGCGGCACTGGCCTGAACCGCACGGAGGCCAACCCCCAGGACGCGCGCACCACCAGCGTGCTGGCCAAACTGGGCTGGAATTACGCCGACGACGCGCGTTTTGGCCTGACCTACGAGCATTACAAGGACGACCGCGACACCAATCAATTGAGCGCAGTGGGCGGCCCGTTCAATGCCGGACGCGGGTTCGGCTACTACAAGTCCCGTACCGGTAACGACACGATCACCCGCGAACGCTTTGGCCTGGAACACAGCTTCGGTCTGGACAGCACTCTGGCTGACAACATCAAATGGACGCTGAACTACCAGATCGCCAAGACCGACCAGACCACCGAAGAAATCTACGCGCCGTCGCGGACTGTGCTGCGTAACCGTGATACGACTTACAAGGATCGCCAATGGGTATTCGATGCCCAGGCTGACAAGTCGTTTGCCATCGCCGATACCGATCACTTCGTCACCTATGGCACCACCATCAAGCAGGACAAAGTCACCGGCCTGCGTACCGGTACCGGCACCTGCCTGACCGTGGCCGGTGCCTGCCGGGTCATTGGCGCCCCTAGCGCCAGCGACACGCTGACACCCGCCAGTGACTTCCCGGACCCGACCATCAATAGCTACGCCCTGTTCGCCCAGGATCAGATCAGCTGGGGCAACTGGACCTTCCTGCCCGGTGCACGCTACGACTACACCCAGCTCAAGCCGCATATCACCGACGAGTTCCTGGCCACCGCCGACCAGAGCGGCAACGGCACGGTGAGCGACGAGACCAAGACCTGGCATCGCCTGTCGCCGAAATTCGGCACCACCTACAGCTTCAACGATCACTACACCTGGTACGGCCAATACGCCGAAGGCTTCCGCACCCCGACCGCCAAGGCGTTGTATGGTCGTTTCGAAAACATCGCCGGCGGCTATCGGGTCGCGCCTAATCCGGACCTCGAACCGGAAAAGAGCAAAAGCTACGAAACGGGTTTGCGCGGCAACTTCGAGCAGGGCTCGTTTGATGTGGCGGTGTTCTACAACAAGTACCGCGACTTCATTAACGAGAACGCCATCACTCCGGGCTACACCGAGACCACGTTCCAGAGCAACAACATCAAGCACGCCACCATCAAGGGGGCCGAGGTCAAGGGCCGCCTGAACCTCGACGCCTTCGGCGCGCCGCAAGGCCTCTACACCCAGGGCTCGGTGGCCTATGCCTACGGTCGCAATGACGACAACGGCGAGCCGCTCAACAGCGTCAACCCGCTGACCGGTGTATTCGGCCTCGGCTACGACCAGGACACCTACGGCGGTTTGCTCAGCTGGACCCTGGTGAAGAAGAAGGACCGCGTCGACAGCACCAGCTTCAAGACCCCGGACGGCACCAGCACCCAGTTCAAGACCCCCGGTTTCGGCATTCTGGACCTGAGCGCGTTCTACAAAGTGACCGACGACGTGACCGTCAGCGGCGGCGTCTACAACCTCACCGACAAGAAATACTGGCTGTGGGATGACGTGCGCGGCTACGACAGCGTCGGCGAGGCCTCGGTGACCCAACCGGCCAACCTCGATCGCCTGACCCAGCCGGGTCGCAACTTTGCGGTCAACCTGATCTGGGATATCTGATCCGCACATCCCGCTGGGCGGTTTCATCAAGCCGCCCGGTGAGGTTTTTTTACTGTCAGGCGCCTTGCTGTTCGTCTCGTTACCAAGCGCCTCTTCTTTCTCCAAGGAATTGCCATGACTACCCAGGCCACCGAACAACGCCCCAACCTGCGCTCACAGCGTTTGAACCAGATCACCAACGAGCCGCACAGCAAGCTCGATGCCCTGGTCAAGGCCCACTCCCCGTTTGAAACCCCGGCCAATTTCGCCCGCTTCGTGGTAGCGCAGTACCTGTTCCAGTCGGAACTGGTGTCGCTGTACAACGATGCCGAACTGACCGCCATCGTCCCGGATCTGCCGGCCCGCTGCCGTGCCGATGCCGCCAGGGCCGACCTCGCGGACCTGGACACCGACGTGCCGACACCTGTGGCCGGCGCACTGAAGAACCCGACCAAGGCTGAAGCCCTGGGCTGGATCTTTGTTTCGGAAGGCTCGAAGCTCGGTGCGGCGTTCCTGATCAAGCGTGCCGTGGGCCTTGGCCTGAGCGAAACCTTCGGCGCCCGCCACCTCGGCGAACCGGCCGGTGGCCGCGCTGAAGGTTGGAAGCGCTTCGTCCAGACCCTGGACGGCCTGGCATTCAGCACCCAGGAAGAAGCCGAAGTGGAAAAAGGCGCCATCGACGCGTTCAACCGGTTTACCGTGTTGCTGGAGCAGGCTTACGCCAGCGCGCCGGAAGTCGCCTGACACACCGCTGTCCCTATGGGAGCGGGCTTGCTCCGGGCGGCGTTCCGACGAAAGCGGAGTATCAGTCGACATGTTTTTTGAATGTCAGACCGCCTTCGCGAGCAAGTCGGATCGCTGCACCGCCGCTCTCACATTGGACGAAGCAAGTCTTCAGGATTTCGATTCGCCTCACGTGTTGCCTTGAACCCATGCCTGCCTCTTCAAAACTCTCCCGCCTCCTCTTCGGCCTGCTGGCCTATGTCAGCCTGGGCATCGGCCTGATCGCCATCGTCATACCCGGCCTGCCAACCACCGAGTTCATCCTGCTGGCCGCCTGGGCCGCGACCCGCAGTTCGCCGCGCCTGAGCGCCTGGCTGGAAAACCACCGGCTGTTCGGCCCTATCCTCCATAACTGGCGCAACGGCAAGATCATCGCGCGTCGGGCAAAAGTCAGCGCCACGGTCAGCATGCTGTTGTGTGCCGGTCTGATGCTGGTGATGCTCGATCACGGCTGGCCGATTTACCTGGCGATTGCCGGGATGGGGCTGGGCAACCTGTGGATCTGGTCACGGCCGGAATCACTGCCGCAAGTCACCTGAAGCCTCTTCAAGTCGCCCTGTAGTTGCCAACAACAGCGCACTTGAAAGTACCTACTTCCTGTTCGGATTTCTCCTACGTGTTTATCAGGTCATCCATTTCCGGGGTTGGCCGTTAAGCACTATGAAACCCCACGACGAGAAGCTGACATGAATGTAAGTGCCGCTGCATCTTTTCAAGTTCCGTATCCGCAAACATTGAAAGCGAACACGGAAAAAGCCCAGCCTGAGAAATTCGACATTTCGGTAATGGATGACAGGTTAAGGTTGACCATCGAGAAACTCCGAGCGCCTCAAGGTGTAGCTAGAAATCTCAGCAGCGAAAAACTGAATGAGGTGGATGATTTTTTGAATTCGCTCGAATCACTTAGCGGGTTCTATGACCTACCCCCTCTGATAGAAAGCTTTAGAAATTCAATGATTAGACATCATGCATTCCAGGCAGATCTGGTGCTCAAAAGAATGGAAGGGATTTACTCCGACTTCAAAAAAGACCTGCAAAGCAAATGGTCTGGTCTGGCCCATAACGTATTGGGCTTCACCGTGGCCGAAGACGGGCAGTTGAAAGTCACTTCGCCCCCCGACACCCTGACTGCCAGGGATGAGGAAATATTGAATACCCTGTTGAACGAGGCCAAAGGCTTGCAACCCCTGACCCTCAAGCACGCCAAGGCCGTAATCGAGTTGACTCAGCTGGATAAGCCACAGTTTGAGGGCAAGGTAAAACTGGACCTGAGCAACTTCCACAAGATGATTGACTATGGATTACTGCTGAATAAAGGTGCGCTGGACCTGGGAAGTCCAGACTCCTGGCTGGATCAATTGCATAAAAAGGCCGAGAAGAATCCGATCGAGAAAAAACAGGGCCTGCACATCGAGGCCTGATCGTTCGATAAAACCCGGCAAAGCGAACATATATGTGCGCTTTGCCGGGGACCTGACAGGCTTAGTTACGCAACATATTCTGATAACATATATGTGCGAATGAAACATTCGGTACGTTGTGTCCTCCCACCCCCGACGCCTCTTTGCCTTGAATCTGGATCAACCAATGTCCCAGGTTATATTCAACTTCCCACTTATATCGATACTTGCCACTGCTGGTCCAGAAAGGCTCAGACTTCAGCTGCCCATAACACCCGCCCAACTGAACGACACCCATGGCATTACCGGTAACATCCGTTACAAGGTCGTATGGGGTCTTATCCGTCCCTTTGTCCAACTTCAAAGTGGCGGTAGCACCTTCGACCGGCTGTCCTGTCGAATCACTCAACCGGACCGACCAATTCAAGACTCGGTAGGCCTGCGTAGTCGCCCAGTAGTGCCGCAGATCACCGGTATCGCCCTGGACACGACTGTCGGTGTAGTAAGGCGCTGAGCCAAACTCGAGCTTGTAGATATCACCCGCTACGAAGGGAGCAGACGGCTTTTTCGAGATGCGAACCTGAACTTCCTCATTCGGCTTCAGGCCAGACACCGTGAAAGGTGCCCCCCAAGGAATAGCAGCCCAGCGTCCGTTGCGATTGTATTCCAACATCAATGGCCCGCCTTTCGTGTCACCCGCATGGATCAACACATCTTGGCCCCGCACAGCCACGAAGCTGTAATGTTTCACATCCGCTTCGTCAGCCAGACTTTCCTTGAGGGTGTTCAGTTTGTCCGGCAGTACCGTGGCCGCCGGGGTTATTTGGGACGCGATACCCGAAACTGCGGCCGAGTTCAGAAAAGACATCGCAGGTGCCGTCCCTGCCGCCAATAACATCCCCCAAAACAATGCTACCGAGCGAAACCCTATCCCTTTAAAACAAGTCATACACATGAAGTCCTTCTCATTATTTTCTGTCAGATGCCGGATCCGAAAACTTCCGCAATCGTTCCACCGAGGTGGCCCGCGTATTTAAGCGGTCTGCCCTTAATGAGAAGCGGTACATATGTATTTCGAGAGTTTCACTCAGGGCGGCTCGAAGCCGGAATCCTTGGCGTAACCACCCTGAGCGCTCCCGCGCTTTTTTCTCTTTTTAGCCCAATTTTCGGCACATTTTCCTGCGCAAACGTTCAACCATTACCGTTCGTCGGGATGCCCCTCATGTAACCTCATCGCCACGCCGATGTGCATTGATCGGCGCTAAATGGATTTAGCGAGTGAGCCGCGACGGCCCACAGCCAACACTTCATCCATTCGCGAGCTCGCCCTATGTTCGACTCACTGTCCATCCGCCTGAAAATCGTCCTGCTGTCCGGTCTGTGCCTGCTGGGCGTAGTCGCCTTGATAGTGGGCATGAACATCTATCAGACCAATCAGAACGATGACCTGGTCAGCGATTCCAGCAGCAGGATGCTCACCGCCAGTGTGCAGGACCTGCTCCAGGCCAAGGCCGCCGAGCAAGCCGTGCGGGTGCAGAAGACCTTCGGTGAAACCCTGACGGTGGTGACTGCTCTCGCGGACCAGATCCAGGACATGCGCAACCTGGCCGCCAAGCGCGCCCTCGAACCCGGCGCCCTGCGTGAAGAGTTGAACCAGAGCCTGAAAACCGCGTTCGAGCGCAACAGCAAGGTGCTGGGGATCTGGCTGGCGTTCGAACCCAACGGCCTGGATGGCAAGGACAGCGAGTTCGTCAATGACGCCGCCCGCCAATCCAACGAGATCGGACGTTTCGCCACGTACTGGAGCCGCGCCGGGGGTGATGCCCTCAACACGATCATGGTCGAAGAGGACATGACCAAGACTACCCTGAACCTCAGCGGTACGCCGTACAACGTCTGGTACACCTGTCCGCGGGACAGCAAGCGCATCTGCCTGCTCGACCCCTATGCCGATACGGTCGGCAACAAGGAAATGTTGATGACCACCATTTCCGTACCGCTGCTGGTGGATGGCAAGTCCATCGGCGTGGTCGGTATCGACATCGCCCTCGACGCCCTGCAAGCGGCGGCGGTCGACTCCCAGCGCGACCTGTTCAACAGTGCCGGGCACATGCTGATCGTTTCCGGCACTGGCGTGCTGGCCGCCTACAGTGTCGATGCCGGCAAAGTCGGCAAGAACATCGGCGACACCCTGGGCGGCGATGGCAAGGACATCCTGCAATTGCTCGGCAATGGCGCGCCGAAGATTCTCCAGCAAGGCGAGTTGATCCGCGCGGTGTACCCGGTCAGCCCGATTGCCGACGCCAAGGCCTGGGCCGTGGTGATCGACCTGCCCCGGCAAGTGCTGCTGGCCGACTCGGTGAAGCTGCAAGCGGTACTCGACGATGCCCAGCAAAGCGGCACGCTCAAGGCGCTGTCGGTGGCAGTGATTGCCGGTCTGCTCGGGCTGTTGCTGATGTGGCTCACCGCGTCCGGCGTGACCCGCCCGATCAACAGCGTGGCCGACATGCTCAAGGCGATTGCCAGCGGCGACGGCGACCTGACCCAGCGCCTGCACTACAGCAAGAAAGACGAACTGGGCGAACTGGTGAGCTGGTTCAACCGCTTCCTCGACAAGCTGCAACCGACCATCGCGCAGATCAAGCAAAGCATCACCGATGCCCGAGGCACCGCCGACCAGTCTTCGGAAATCGCCCGCCAGACCAGTGAAGGCATGCAGGTGCAATTCCGCGAAATCGACCAGGTCGCCACCGCGTCCAACGAAATGAGCGCCACCGCCCACGACGTCGCCAACAGCGCCTCGAACGCGGCCAACGCGGCGAAGGGTGCCGACCAGTCGGCCCGCGACGGCATGTCGATCATCGAACGCAGCACCCGCGACATCAATCAACTGGCCGAAGAGGTCAGCAAGGCCGTGACCGAAGTCGAAGCCCTCGCGGCCAACAGCGAGCAGATCGGTTCGGTGCTGGAGGTGATTCGCAGTATCGCCGAACAAACCAACCTGCTGGCGCTCAACGCCGCCATCGAAGCCGCCCGTGCCGGTGAAAGCGGCCGGGGATTCGCGGTGGTCGCCGATGAAGTGCGCAACCTGGCCAAGCGTACCCAGGACTCGGTGGAAGAAATTCGCCTGGTGATCGAACGCATCCAGTCCGGCACCCGCGGCGTGGTCGCCACCATGCACTCAAGCCAGACCCAGGCCCACAGCAACGCCGGACAGATCCAGCAGGCGGTCCAGGCCTTGGGCAAGATCAGCGACGCGGTCACCGTGATCAGCGACATGAACCTGCAAATCGCCAGCGCCGCCGAACAGCAAAGCGCCGTCGCCGAAGAGGTCAACCGCAATGTCTCGGCGATCCGCACCGTCACCGAAACCCTGACCGGCCAGGCCACCGAGTCGGCGCAGATCAGCAGCCAACTCAACGCCCTGACCACCCACCAGATGAAGTTGATGGATCAGTTCCGCGTTTAGGAAGCACCACCGATAAATGTGGGAGCGGGCTTGTCACCTGATTTGATCTAAGATCGGGCTCTCGCTCCGGAGGGCCCTTCGATGACTGATCTGCTCACGTCCATTCAAGCCGCACTCGGTTTGCCTCACACCCCGATTCCATTCACGTCCAGCGGCGCCCTGCCCTCGGCGTTTGCCGTCACGGATCTGGCCTGCGCCGGCATCGCTGCCGCAGGCCAGGCCGTCAGCGAACTGCTGCACCAGCAAACCGGGCACCTGCCCGACCTTGAGGTCGACCGACGCCTCGCATCATTCTGGTTCGCAACCTCGATTCGTCCGCTTGGCTGGAGCATTCCGCCGTTGTGGGACCCGGTGGCCGGTGACTACGCCACCCGCGATGGCTGGATTCGCCTGCACACCAACGCACCCCATCACCGCGCCGCTGCCGAAAGCGTGCTCGGCCACTGTATCGACCGCGCAGCGATGGCCGACAAAGTGGCTCGATGGGCGAACAGCGAGCTGGAGCAGGCGGTGGTCAATGCCGGTGGTTGCGCTGCCGAAATGCGCACCTGGGAACAATGGCAGGTCCATCCTCAAGGCCAGGCAGTGAATGCCGAACCCTTGGTTCTGTTCGCCAACCATCCAATCCAGAGCCGCAAACCCTGGACTGGTTCAGTGGCTCGCCCGCTGGCCGGCATCAAGGTGCTGGACTTGACCCGAGTACTGGCAGGTCCCATCGCCAGTCGCTTTCTGGCAGGCCTGGGCGCCGATGTCTTGCGCATCGATCCGCCGACCTGGAACGAGCCCGGGGTGGTACCGGAGGTCACCTTGGGAAAACGTTGCGCGCGTCTTGATCTGAACGACAGCTCCGATCGCGCTGTATTCGAGTGTCTGCTCAAGGACGCCGACATTCTGCTCCACGGCTATCGCGCCGATGCGCTGGAGCGACTTGGTCTGGGCATGGATGAACGCCGGCAACTGAACCCCGACCTGATCGATGTTTGCCTCAACGCCTATGGCTGGAGCGGCCCTTGGCAAAACCGACGGGGCTTCGATAGCCTGGTGCAGATGAGCAGTGGCATTGCCGAAGCGGGCATGCGCTGGAAGCAGGCGGACAAGCCGACGCCACTGCCGGTGCAAGCCCTCGATCACGCCACCGGGTACTTGATGGCGGCCAGTGCGATCAGGTTGTTGGCGCAGCGGTTGAATGACGGTATCGGGGGTTCGGCGCGATTGTCGTTGGCGCGTACGGCGAGGTTGTTGATCGAGCATGGGCCGGGGACGATTGAAGCGTTACGTGCGGAAGATGAGCAGGATCAGGGGGTGATGGTGGAGCAGACTCCGTGGGGGCCAGCGCATCGGTTGCACGCCCCATTGAAGATGACTGGGACACCGTTGCAATGGGCGCTATCGGCAACCGAATTGGGTTCACATTGCGCGCAGTGGTAGTGAGTTTTAGATAGCCATCGTCGGAACGCCGCCCGGAGCGAGCTTGCTCCGGGCGGCGTTCCGACGATGGCGCCAGAAACAGCAACACAAAAACCAGATCAGCTCAGTCCACCCGACTCAAGGAAGTCCACAACACCTGCGCCGCATACCCTCGATAAGGCCGCCACCCTTCAGCCCGCAACAGCAACTGCTTCGCTGTCACCGGCCCACCCTCCAGTGCCGCCATCGCATTGATCAGCCCCACATCACCATTGGGAAACCCGTCCATCTCTCGCAACTGACGCAAGGCAATGTATTGCGCCGTCCAGTCACCAATCCCGTGCAAGGCCAGCAACCGCGCTATGCCCCCTTCCCGGCCGGGCTCAAACAATCGCGGATCATCGAGCAATGCCTGAGCCACCCCCGACAAGGTCCGGCCTCGGCTTTTCGGCATGCCCAGCGTCGCCAGATCTGCGTCTGCCAAAACCCTGGCCTGGGGAAAAACATGGGTCACTCCCGGCAATGCTGAATTTAACGGTGTGCCGTACCGCGCTACCAGTTTGCCCGCCAACCGGATCGCCGCCACCACCGTAATCTGCTGCCCCAGTACCGCGCGGATCGCCAGTTCCAGCCCATCCCACGCTCCCGGTACGCGCAGGCCCGGGCGTTCGGCAATCAACCGCGCCATCAGCGGATCAACCGCCAGGTGCCGGTGAATCGTGGACAGCTCGGCATCCAGGTCGAACATTCGCCGCACTCGCGCAACGATCTCGGGCACGGCACCAGCATCCGGAAAGTCCAGGGTCAGCTCAAGCGCATCGGATGCGGCAGGCTGGATCGAAAACGTACCGTGTACGCCATGCAAGTCGATGCTGCGCGAGTAGACACCCTCGACCACCCTTTCCAGACCCACGATCGCCCGCGCCGACAAGAACCCCAGCAACGCCGGCCAGTCAAAAGGCGGCTGGTATTCCAGCAACACCCTCACAGGCTGAGCACCCCGCTGTACAACCCATAAGCCGCCAACCCCGCCCCCCCGATGACACAGGTGAAAATGCCTTTCTCGACCACCGTGAACAGCGGCTTGCCCTGCTCGTTACGAGCCTTGGCGAACAGGATCACACCCGGCGCATACAGCAACGCCGACAGCAGCAAATACTTCAGGCCGCCGGCATACAGCAGCCACACCGCGTAGCCCAGGGCGATGCCACCGATCAGCAGGTCCTTGATCCGTTCGGCGGGTGCCTGTTGGTAGGTTTCACCCCGTGCGCACAACAACACTGCATAGGCCGCCGACCACAGGTACGGCACCAGAATCATCGAGGACGCCAGATAAATCAGGCTGGTGTAGGTGCCGGCGGAAAACAGCGTGATCAGCAGGAACAACTGGATCATCGAGTTGGTCAGCCACATCGCATTGACCGGCACACGGTTGGCGTTTTCCTTGGTCAGGAATGCCGGCATGGTCTTGTCTTTCGCCGTGGCGAACAGGATTTCGGCGCACAGCAGCGCCCAGGACAACAAGGCCCCCAACAGCGAAATCGCCAGGCCGACGCTGATCAGCAACGCCCCCCAAGGGCCGACGATATGTTCAAGCACCGCCGCCAGCGAGGGGTTCTGCAATTTCGCCAGTTGCGGCTGGGTCATGATCCCCAGCGACAGCACGTTCACCAGCACCAGCAGCGCCAATACCCCAATGAACCCGATCACCGTCGCGCGGCCCACGTCGGAGCGTTTCTCTGCCCGGGCCGAATAGACACTGGCGCCCTCGATACCGATGAACACGAACACGGTGACCAGCATCATGTGTCGAACCTGATCCATCACACTGCCGAATTCCGGATTGTTGCGTCCCCAGATATCGAGGGTAAAGATGTCCGCCTTGAACGCCACGGCGGCGATCACAATGAACATGATCAGCGGCACGATCTTCGCCACCGTGGTCACCTGGTTGATGAACGCCGCCTCCTTGATCCCGCGCATCACCACAAAATGCACGGTCCAGAGCAGCACCGAAGCGCAGACGATGGCAATCGGCGTGTTGCCTTCACCAAAGACCGGAACGAAATAACCGAGGGTGCTGAACAGCAGCACGAAGTAGCCGACGTTGCCCAGCCAGGCGCTGATCCAGTAGCCCCAGGCCGAAGAAAAGCCCATGTAGTCGCCAAACCCGGCCTTGGCATAGGCGTACACCCCGGAGTCCAGTTCCGGCTTGCGATTGGCCAGGGTCTGGAACACGAACGCCAGGGTCAGCATGCCGACGGCGGTGATTGCCCAACCGATCAGGATCGCCCCGGCATCGGCCCTGGCCGCCATGTTTTGCGGCAGGGAAAAAATCCCGCCACCGATCATCGAACCCACCACCAACGCGATCAAGGCGCTCAGGCGAAGCTTGTTCGGTGATTGCGCCATCGTTGCATCTCCATTTTTCTGAGGGGCGACAACTGCCGCGAGATCGTCACATAACGGGCGTCAATTAAACTGTTGAAGAGTAATAACGTTTATTGGATAACGCCAACATAGGTCTTTTACTTGCACAAAACGGCTATTAGAGGCGCCGATATAATCATTTGTTGTATAGGTTTTTCCAATACATCAATTTTGTACAAAAAACCCGCGAGGAAAAGTTGCGATTTTTGAAAAACCAACTAGCGTCATAATTCGAAACAAATTCTAAAAGTACTTAAATAATCCACAAAAGGCTCTAGAACAAGCATTACAGACAGCCGCCCTGCAAATGATGGCACTTCGCTAAAAACTGGAAAAGCTCTCATTTTGTGATCTAAGTCAGCTGATTTGATATTCAACGGAATTAGTCTGTTGTTTCTCTTCTCCTGCATTGGAGTCATGCAATGTCTGAAGCTCCCGGAAAACTCAAACTCGGCGCGCTGGTCGCGTTAGTCGTGGGTTCGATGATTGGTGGCGGGATCTTTTCCCTGCCACAAAACATGGCCGCCAGCGCGGATGTCGGCGCCATTCTGATCGGTTGGGCGATCACTGCCGTTGGCATGCTCACCCTGGCATTCGTGTTCCAGACCCTGGCCAATCGCAAACCCGATCTTGATGGCGGGGTCTACGCCTACGCCAAGGCCGGTTTCGGCGACTACATGGGCTTCTCGTCCGCCTGGGGGTACTGGATCAGTGCCTGGCTGGGCAACGTCGGTTACTTCGTCTTGTTGTTCAGCACGCTCGGCTATTTCTTTCCGCTATTTGGGGAGGGGAATACCCCTGCTGCCGTGATCGGTGCCTCAGTGCTGCTCTGGGCCGTGCATTTCCTCGTACTGCGAGGAATAAAGGAAGCAGCGTTCATCAACCTGGTGACCACCGTCGCCAAGATCGTGCCGCTGCTACTGTTCATGCTGATCGCCTTGTTCGCCTTCAAACTGGACATCTTCACCGCTGACATCTGGGGCCTGAAGAACCCGGACCTGGGCAGCGTGATGGACCAGGTGCGCAAGATGATGCTGGTCACTGTGTGGGTGTTCATCGGCATCGAAGGCGCGAGCATCTTTTCGGCCCGGGCGGAAAAACGCAGCGACGTGGGTAAAGCCACCGTGATCGGCTTCGTCACCGTGCTGCTGTTTTTGGTCCTGGTGAATGTGCTGTCGCTGGGGATCATGACCCAGCCGGAACTGGCCAAACTGCAGAACCCGTCAATGGCCGCCGTGCTGGAACACGTGGTCGGTCACTGGGGCGCGGTGCTGATCAGTGTCGGTTTGATCATCTCGTTGCTGGGGGCGCTGCTGTCGTGGGTGCTGCTGTGCGCGGAGATCATGTTCGCCGCCGCCAAGGACCACACTATGCCGGCGTTTTTGCGCAAGGAAAACGCCAACCATGTACCGGTCAATGCCCTGTGGCTGACCAACGCCATGGTCCAGGTTTTCCTGATCATCACGCTGTTCTCGGCCAGCACTTACCTGTCGCTGATCTACCTCGCCACCTCGATGATCCTGGTGCCGTACCTGTGGTCGGCGGCCTATGCGTTGCTGTTGGCGGTGCGTGGCGAAAGCTACGAAGGCGCGGCGGGCGAGCGGCAGAAGGATCTCATCATCGGTGCCGTGGCCCTGATCTACGCGATCTGGCTGCTGTACGCCGGCGGCACCAAATACCTGTTGCTGTCCGCCCTGCTCTACGCCCCCGGCGTGATCCTTTTTGCAAAGGCCAAGCTGGAAATCAACAAACCGGTTTTCACCAACGTCGAGAAGCTGATTTTCGCTGCGGTGGTCGTCGGCGCCGTGGTGGCGGCCTACGGCCTCTATGACGGCTTCCTGACCCTTTAACTCCTGTTTCTAGAAGCACAACCCTGTTTTGTCATCTGGAGGATCACTGTAATGACCACGGAAAAAGTTAAGTACGGCGTCCATTCCGAAGCCGGCAAACTGCGCAAAGTCATGGTTTGCTCCCCAGGCCTGGCCCATCAGCGGCTGACCCCGAACAACTGCGATGAACTGCTGTTCGACGATGTGCTGTGGGTGGCCCAGGCCAAGCGCGACCACTTCGACTTCGTTACCAAGATGCGCGAACGCAACGTCGATGTACTGGAAATGCACAACCTGCTGACCGACATCGTCGCCATTCCCGAAGCCCTGGACTGGATTCTGGAACGCAAGATCACCGCCAACTCGGTGGGCCTGGGCCTGATCAACGAAACCGCTTCGTGGCTGCGCAGCCTGGAGCCACGTCACATCGCCGAGTTCCTGATCGGCGGCGTATCGGGTGACGATTTGCCCACCAGTTTCGGCGGCAAGGCCATCGAGATGTTCCGCGACTTCCTCGGCCACTCCAGCTTCATCCTGCCGCCGCTGCCCAACACCCAGTTCACCCGCGATACCACCTGCTGGATCTACGGCGGCGTCACCCTCAACCCGATGTACTGGCCGGCGCGCCGTCAGGAAACCCTGCTGACCACCGCCATCTACAAGTTCCACCCCGAGTTCACCAACGCCGACTTCCAGATCTGGTACGGCGACCCGGACAAAGACCACGGCAACTCCACCCTTGAGGGTGGCGACGTGATGCCGATCGGCAACGGCGTGGTGTTGATCGGCATGGGCGAGCGTTCGTCGCGCCAGGCCATTGCCCAACTGGCGGTGAACCTGTTCAAAAACAAGGCGGTCGAGAAAGTGATCGTTGCCGGCCTGCCGAAATCCCGCGCGGCGATGCACCTGGACACCGTGTTCAGCTTCTGCGATCGCGACCTCGTCACGATCTTCCCGGAAGTGGTGAACCAGATTGTCGCCTTCACCCTGCGTCCCGATGAAAGCAAGGCCGGTGGCATCGACATCCGCCGAGAAGAAACCAACTTCCTCGACACCGTGGCCCAGGCCCTGAACCTCAAGGCGTTGCGCGTGGTGGAAACCGGCGGCAACAGTTTCGCCGCCGAACGCGAGCAATGGGACGACGGCAACAACGTAGTGGCCGTGGAACCGGGCGTGGTCATCGGCTACGACCGCAATACCTACACCAACACCCTGATGCGCAAGGCCGGTGTGGAAGTGATCACCATCAGCGCCGGCGAACTCGGCCGGGGACGGGGCGGCGGCCATTGCATGACCTGCCCGATCATCCGCGACCCGATTGACTACTAACCTATTACCTTGGCCCGCGCGGCCCTCTACCCAAGGGCATGCGCAGGCCAAGGGGATAACCGACACCTTAGGAGATCCAAAATGGCGTTCAATATCCATAACCGCAATCTGCTGAGCCTGGAACACCACACCCCTCGCGAATTGCGTTACCTGCTCGACCTGTCCCGCGACCTCAAGCGTGCCAAGTACACCGGCACCGAACAGCAGCATCTCAAGGGCAACAACATCGCGCTGATCTTCGAAAAAACCTCGACCCGCACCCGCTGCGCGTTCGAAGTTGCAGCCTATGACCAGGGCGCCAACGTCACTTACATCGACCCGAACTCCTCGCAGATCGGCCACAAGGAAAGCATGAAGGACACCGCCCGCGTACTCGGGCGCATGTACGACGCTATCGAGTACCGTGGCTTCAAACAGGAAATCGTCGAGGAGCTGGCCAAGTTCGCCGGCGTACCGGTGTTCAACGGCCTGACCGACGAGTATCACCCGACACAAATGATCGCCGACGTGCTGACCATGCGCGAGCACGCCGACAAGCCGATCCACGAGATCAGCTACGTCTACCTGGGCGACGCGCGCAACAACATGGGCAACTCCCTGCTGCTGATCGGCGCCAAGCTTGGCATGGACGTGCGCATCTGCGCGCCAAAAGCCCTGTGGCCGGCGGACGACCTGGTGGCTCGCTGCAAACAGTACGCCGAAGAAAGCGGCGCGCGCATCACCCTCACCGAAGACCCGAAAGCCGCGGTCAAGGGCGTGGACTTCATCCACACCGACGTCTGGGTGTCGATGGGCGAGCCGGTCGAAGCCTGGGCCGAGCGCATCCAGCAACTGCTGCCGTATCAGGTCAACGCCGAACTGATGAAAGCCACCGGCAATCCGCGCACCAAGTTCATGCACTGTCTGCCGGCGTTCCACAACAGCGACACCAAGATCGGCAAGCAGATTGCCGAGCAGTACCCGTTCCTGAACAACGGCATCGAAGTGACCGATGACGTGTTCGAGTCGCCGGCCTGCATCGCCTTCGAGCAAGCGGAAAACCGCATGCACACCATCAAGGCGATTCTGGTGTCGACGCTGGCGGATCTATAACGGCTGATCATGTCCTCTTGATCGCTCACTGACCCGTAGGAGCTGCCGAAGGCTGCGATCTTTTGATCTTTGAAGATCAGTAGCAAGATCAAAAGATCGCAGCCTTCGGCAGCTCCTACTCTAGAAGGACTGCACCATGCGTATCGTCGTTGCTCTGGGCGGTAATGCCCTGCTCCGCCGGGGCGAACCCATGACCGCTGACAACCAGCGCGCCAACATCCGGATCGCCACCGAACAGATCGCCAAGATCCATCCCGGCAACCAATTGGTCATCGCCCACGGCAATGGCCCTCAGGTCGGCCTGCTGTCTTTGCAGGCGGCGGCCTACACCTCGGTTTCGCCCTACCCGCTGGACGTGCTCGGTGCCGAAACCGAAGGCATGATCGGCTACATCATCGAACAGGAACTGGGCAACCTGCTGGACTTCGAAGTGCCCTTCGCGACCTTGCTGACCCAGGTCGAAGTCGATGCCAATGACCCGGCCTTCAAGAACCCCACCAAACCCATCGGCCCTGTCTATACCAAGGATGAGGCCGAAGCACTGGCCGCCGAGAAAGGCTGGGCCATTGCCCCGGACGGCGACAAATACCGTCGCGTGGTCGCCAGCCCGAAACCGAAGCGCATCTTCGAAATCCGCCCGATCAAATGGCTGCTGGAAAAAAGCAGCATCGTGATCTGCGCCGGCGGTGGCGGCATTCCGACCATGTATACCTCGCCCGGCAAACTCGAGGGCGTCGAAGCGGTCATCGACAAGGATCTGTGCTCGGCGCTGCTGGCCGAACAGCTTGAAGCCGATCTGCTGGTGATCGCCACCGACGTCAACGCCGCCTTCATCGACTTTGGCAAACCCACGCAGAAAGCCATCGCCCTGGCCCACCCCGACGAAATGGAAAAACTCGGCTTCGCCGCCGGCTCCATGGGACCGAAGGTGCAGGCAGCCTGCGAATTCGCACGCCATACTGGGAAAGTCGCAGTGATCGGTTCGCTCGCGGACATCGAAGCGATCGTCCAGGGCAAGGCCGGCACGCGCATCAGTATGGCGACACCGGGCATCAGCTATCAGTAAACGAAACTGCGGGGCAGGCCTGAGGCTTGCCCTGATTCAAGATCTTTTGAAGGAGAGTCAACAATGGCAACGTTCGAGCCGGGTCACCTGCACATCGAGCGACACGCGCTGAACAAGGATGACGTCAGCTACAACATCTGCATCGACTATGAAATCGCCCAGGATCCCAAGGAAGGCAAGGGGATGCAGTTCAAGATGCACGGCAACATCCAGGGCAAGGACATGAGCGAGACGTTCTTCCTGCCCAAGGACATGGCCTACAACTTCGCCAGCAACGTCACCAAGATTGCCGAGAAGCATGGCATCCCGAAAACCCATAGCAACATCGGTTCGATCCACAAACATTACGACGCAATGTTTGAAGACGTGCGGGTGCAGTTGAACATGAAATCGGGCGACCCGGTCAAACCCGAGCACCTGGAATAACGTTTGGAAGATCAAAAGATCGCAGCCTTCGGCAGCTCCTACAGGGGAATGCGTTCGGCGTAGGAGCTGCCGAAGGCTGCGATCTTTTCAAGCCATACCCCATCGACATTTCACCTGCCCCCTCCTCCAAGGCATACTTGCCACCCTTCGCACTGCAGACCCCAAGACCGCCCCATGCGTATCCACGTCAGCTTCATCGACCGCGTCGGTATCACCCAGGAAGTCCTGGCCCTGCTCGGCGGGCGCAATCTGAACCTGGATGCGGTGGAAATGGTCCCGCCCAATGTCTATATCGACGCCCCGACCCTGAGCCCGCAAGTCCTCGAGGAACTGCGCGATGCCCTGTTCAGCGTGCGTGGCGTGCAAGCGGTGACGGTGGTCGACATCCTGCCCGGCCAGCGCCGGCACTTGCAGCTCGACGCCTTGCTGGCAGCCATGACCGACCCGGTGCTGGCACTGGACAGCGACGGCAAGGTGCTGCTGGCCAACCCGGCCCTGATCGCCCTGTACGGTCGCGAACCGGACGGTGAAAGCGTGGGCGACCTGTTTGCCGACCCGGCGTTGCTCGACGCCCTGCTCGAACACGGCTTTCGCCTGCCGCTGCGGGAAATTACCGTCAACGGCCAGACCCTGTTGCTCGACGCCACGCCGATCACCGACGCCGGCGCCCTGCTGACCCTGTACCAACCGAACCGCATCGGCGAACGCCTTTCCGCGCTGCACCATGACCACGCCGAAGGTTTCGATGCCTTGCTCGGCGAGTCCCCGGTGATCCGCACCCTCAAGGCGCGCGCCCAGCGGGTGGCGACCCTCGATGCACCGCTGCTGATCCAGGGCGAAACCGGCACCGGCAAGGAGCTGGTGGCCCGCGCCTGCCACGCCATCAGCGCCCGGCACAGCTCCCCCTTTCTGGCGTTGAACTGCGCGGCATTGCCAGAGAACCTCGCCGAAAGTGAACTGTTTGGCTACGCCCCCGGCGCCTTCACCGGCGCACAACGGGGTGGTAAGCCGGGGCTGATGGAACTGGCCAACCAGGGCACGGTGTTTCTCGACGAGATCGGCGAGATGTCGCCGTACTTGCAGGCCAAATTGCTGCGTTTCCTCAACGACGGCAGTTTTCGCCGGGTCGGCGGCGACCGTGAGGTCAAGGTCAACGTACGGATCCTCAGCGCCACCCACCGCGACCTGGAGAAGATGGTCAGCGAAGGGCTGTTCCGCGAAGACCTGTTCTACCGCCTCAACGTCCTCAACGTCGAAGTGCCGCCCCTGCGCGAGCGCGGCCAGGACATCCTGCTGCTGGCCCGCTACTTCATGCAGCAGGCCTGTGCGCAGATCCAGCGCCCGACCTGTCGCCTGGCGCCGGGCACTTACCCGGCGCTGCTGGGCAACCGCTGGCCGGGCAACGTGCGGCAATTGCAGAACGTGATCTTCCGCGCCGCGGCGATTTGCGAAAGCAGCCTGGTGGACATCGGCGACCTCGACATCGCCGGCACCTCGGTGGCCCGCCAGGGCGACCATGACGTCGACAGCCTGGAACAGGCCATGGACGAGTTCGAGAAAACCCTGCTGGAAAAACTCTACGCCAGCTATCCCTCGACCCGGCAACTCGCGACCCGCCTGCAAACTTCCCACACGGCGATTGCCCATCGGTTGCGCAAGTACGGGATTCCCAACAAGACTTGAAGCCTTGCGTCGACAGATGGTGGGCTGTGTACACCAACCTGTGTAGGAGCTGCCGCAGGCTGCGATCTTTTGACTTTGATCTTATGGTGCCTGCGACAAGATCGCAGCCTGCGGCAGCTCCTACGGAACGGATTGTCACTTCGAAAACTTCTTCACCTGTTTAAAAACGACCTCCACCTGTACTGAAAGCGCTACAGCGGAACGATATCGCTACACCCCTCTCCGATCACGGCTGTGCAAGGCTTTGATCCACCTCGGCTTTTATCATTGACATATGCCGTATCGATTTCGCTACAACGATTGATTTTCAGCCTTTGTCGAAACCACCTAAATCATTGATCAATAACAATAAAAACAACATTGGCCGCGTTCTTGCTATGTACTCCCGCATAAACCGGGCATTGCCCAAGCATTCAATCGCGTCCACCAGACGAGTCTGGCCCCTTAGGAGTTTCCATGAGCGAGTTGCGTTTTACTGAAGATCACGAATGGCTGCGCACCGAAGCTGACGGCAGCGTCACGGTCGGCATCACCGCTTTCGCACAGAACGCCCTGGGCGACGTGGTTTTCGTTCAACTGCCTGAGCTGCAGTCCTACGACAAAGGCGCCGAAGCCGCCACCGTGGAATCGGTAAAGGCTGCCAGCGGCGTGTACATGCCGCTGGACGGCGAAGTGCTGGAAGTGAACCCGGCGCTGGACAGCAGCCCTGAACTGGTCAACGAAGATCCGCTGGGTGAAGGCTGGTTCTTCCGCTTCCAGCCAAGCGACGCCTCGGCAGTCGCCCAACTGCTGGATCAGGACGCCTACGACCGTCTTATCAAAGCCCAAGCCGAAGCCTGAGGAGCACTGACATGACCCAGATTAATCCTGCCGTTGTAAACATAAGTACCGCCAACGAATTCATCGCACGTCACATCGGCCCGCGCGCCGGTGACGAGCAAGCCATGCTCAACAGCCTCGGTTTCGACTCCCTGGAAGCCCTGAGCGCCAGCGTGATTCCCGACAGCATCAAGGGCACCAGTGTCCTCGGCCTGGAAGACGGCTTGAGCGAAGCCGATGCCCTGGCCTTGATCAAGTCCATCGCGACTAAAAACCAGTTGTTCAAGACCTTCATCGGCCAGGGTTACTACGGCACCCACACGCCGTCGCCGATCCTGCGCAACTTGCTGGAAAACCCGGCCTGGTACACCGCCTACACCCCGTATCAGCCAGAAATCTCCCAAGGCCGTCTCGAAGCGCTGCTGAACTTCCAGACGCTGATCAGCGACCTCACCGGCCTGCCGATCGCCAACGCCTCGTTGCTGGACGAAGCCACCGCCGCGGCCGAAGCCATGACCTTCTGCAAGCGCCTGAGCAAGAACAAGGGCAGCCACGCCTTCTTCGCCTCCGTGCATTGCCACCCGCAAACCCTCGACGTACTGCGCACCCGTGCCGAGCCTTTGGGCATCGACGTGGTGGTTGGCGACGAACTCGAACTGACTGACGTAACGCCTTTCTTCGGCGCGCTGCTGCAATACCCGGCGAGCAACGGTGACGTGTTCGATTACCGCGAGCTGACCGAACGCTTCCACGCCGCCAACGCCCTCGTTGCCGTGGCTGCCGACCTGCTGGCCCTGACCGTGCTGGCCGCGCCGGGCGAATTCGGCGCCGATGTGGCCATCGGCAGTGCACAACGCTTCGGCGTGCCGCTGGGCTTCGGTGGCCCGCACGCGGCTTACTTCTCCACCAAGGACGCATTCAAGCGTGACATGCCGGGTCGCCTGGTCGGTGTTTCCGTAGACCGTTTCGGCAACCCGGCCCTGCGCCTGGCCATGCAGACCCGCGAGCAACACATCCGTCGCGAGAAAGCCACGTCGAACATCTGCACCGCGCAAGTGCTGTTGGCCAACATCGCCAGCATGTACGCCGTGTACCACGGTCCGAAAGGCCTGACGCAGATCGCCAATCGCGTGCATCACCTGACCGCAATCCTGGCCAAAGGCTTGAGCGCATTGGGCCTGAACGTCGAGCAAGCGAGCTTCTTCGACACCCTGACCGTGAAGACCGGTGCGCAAACCACCGCCCTGCACGACAAGGCACACGCCCAGCGCATCAACCTGCGCGTGGTCGATGGCGAACGCCTGGGCCTGTCCCTGGACGAAACCACTACCCAGGCCGACGTTGAAACCCTGTGGAGCCTGCTGTCCGACGGCAAGGCCCTGCCGGACTTCGCCGCCCTCGCCGCCTCGGTCACCAGCACCATTCCGGCCGCGCTGGTGCGTCAGTCGCCGATCCTCAGCCACCCGGTGTTCAACCGCTATCACTCGGAAACCGAGCTGATGCGCTACCTGCGCAAACTGGCGGACAAGGACCTGGCGCTGGACCGCACCATGATCCCGCTGGGTTCGTGCACCATGAAACTCAACGCTGCCAGCGAAATGATCCCGGTAACCTGGGCCGAGTTCGGCGCCCTGCACCCGTTCGCCCCGGCCGAGCAAAGCGCCGGCTACCAGCAACTGACCGACGAACTGGAAGCAATGCTTTGCGCTGCAACCGGCTACGACTCGGTATCCTTGCAACCGAACGCCGGCTCCCAGGGTGAATACGCCGGTCTGCTGGCGATCCGTGCCTACCACCAGAGCCGTGGCGAAGACCGTCGCGACATCTGCCTGATCCCGTCGTCGGCCCACGGCACCAACCCGGCCACCGCACAGATGGCCGGCATGCGTGTCGTCGTCACCGCCTGCGATGCCCGTGGCAACGTCGACATCGAAGACCTGCGCGCCAAGGCGATCGAGCACCGCGAACATCTCGCCGCACTGATGATCACCTACCCGTCCACCCACGGCGTGTTCGAAGAAGGCATCCGCGAAATCTGCGGCATCGTTCATGACAACGGCGGCCAGGTGTACATTGACGGCGCCAACATGAACGCCATGGTCGGCCTCTGCGCCCCGGGCAAGTTCGGCGGCGACGTTTCGCACCTGAACCTGCACAAGACCTTCTGCATCCCCCACGGTGGTGGCGGCCCGGGCGTCGGCCCGATCGGTGTGAAATCGCACCTGGCACCATTTCTGCCGGGCCACGCACAGATGGAGCGCAAGGAAGGCGCCGTTTGCGCGGCACCGTTCGGCAGCGCGAGCATTCTGCCGATCACCTGGATGTACATTCGTATGATGGGTGGCGCGGGCCTCAAGCGTGCTTCGCAGCTGGCGATCCTCAATGCCAACTACATCTCCCGTCGCCTCGAAGAGCACTATCCAGTGCTGTACACCGGCAGCAACGGCCTGGTGGCGCACGAGTGCATCCTCGACCTGCGTCCACTGAAAGACAGCAGCGGCATCAGCGTCGATGACGTCGCCAAGCGCCTGATCGACTTCGGCTTCCACGCACCGACCATGTCGTTCCCGGTGGCCGGCACGTTGATGATCGAACCGACCGAAAGCGAATCCAAGGAAGAACTGGACCGCTTCTGCGACGCCATGATCCGCATCCGCGAAGAAATCCGCGCAGTGGAAAACGGCACCCTGGACAAGGACGACAACCCGCTGAAAAACGCGCCGCACACCGCCAAGGAGCTGGTGGGCGAGTGGTCGCACCCGTACAGCCGTGAGCAAGCGGTGTACCCGGTTGCGTCGCTGATCGAAGGCAAGTACTGGCCGCCGGTCGGTCGCGTCGACAACGTGTTTGGCGACCGCAATCTGGTCTGCGCCTGCCCGTCGATCGAAAGCTACGCTTAAACAGATGAGGGGGCGGATTGATCCGCCCCACTCAAGAACACCGCAAACCTCCTGTAGGAGCTGCCGCAGGCTGCGATCTTTTGATCTTGATCTTGAAAAAACAGGATCAAAAGATCGCAGCCTGCGGCAGCTCCTACGCAAAGCATCTCCCGTGATACGCCTATAACAAGAAACCGGAGAACCACCATGTCGTTAAGCGTGTTCGACCTGTTCAAGATTGGCATCGGCCCCTCCAGCTCCCACACCGTCGGCCCGATGCGCGCCGCTGCGCGTTTCGTCGAAGGCTTGCGCCGTGAAGGGCTGCTGACGGCCACCACCTGCGTCAAAGTCGAGCTGTATGGCTCGCTCGGTGCCACCGGCAAAGGCCACGGCAGTGACAAGGCTGTGCTGCTGGGCCTGGAAGGCGAACACCCGGACACCGTGGATACAGAAACCGTCGCTGCGCGCCTGCAAGAGATTCGCAGCAACGGCCGCTTGAACCTGCTCGGTGAACACAGCATTGCGTTCAACGAGAAAGAACACCTGGCGATGATCCGCAAACCGTTGCCCTATCACCCCAACGGCATGATTTTTCGCGCCTTCGACGCAGCGGGCCTGCAGATCCGCAGCCGCGAGTACTACTCGGTCGGCGGCGGTTTTGTGGTCGATGAGGACGCCGCCGGCGCCGACCGCATCGTCGAAGACGCCACCCCCCTGACCTTTCCGTTCAAGAGTGCCAAGGATCTTCTCGGTCATTGCGTCAAATACGGGCTGTCGATCAGCCAGGTGATGCTGACCAACGAAAGCGCCTGGCGCCCGGAAGCGGAAACCCGCGCCGGCCTGCTGAAAATCTGGCAAGTGATGCAGGACTGCGTCGCCGCCGGATGCCGCAATGAAGGCATCCTGCCCGGCGGTTTGAAGGTCAAGCGCCGGGCCGCCGCGCTGCATCGGCAGTTGTGCAAGAACCCGGAATCGTCGTTGCGCGACCCGTTGTCGGTGCTGGACTGGGTCAACCTCTACGCCCTGGCGGTCAACGAGGAGAACGCCAACGGCGGGCGCGTCGTAACGGCGCCCACCAACGGTGCGGCGGGGATCATTCCAGCGGTATTGCACTACTACATGCGCTTTATCCCCGGCGCCAATGACGACGGCGTGGTGCGATTCCTGCTGACCGCCGCGGCCATCGGCATTCTGTATAAGGAAAACGCCTCCATCTCCGGCGCCGAAGTCGGCTGTCAGGGTGAAGTCGGCGTCGCCTGCTCGATGGCCGCCGGCGCCTTGTGCGAAGTGCTTGGCGGCACTGTGCAACAAGTGGAAAACGCCGCGGAAATCGGCATGGAACACAACCTCGGACTGACCTGCGACCCGATTGGCGGGCTGGTGCAAGTGCCTTGCATCGAGCGCAACGCCATGGGTTCGGTCAAGGCCATCAATGCCGTGCGCATGGCTCTGCGCGGCGACGGACAACACTTCGTCTCCCTCGACAAGGTCATCCGCACCATGCGCCAGACCGGCGCCGACATGAAAAGCAAATACAAGGAAACCGCCCGTGGCGGTTTGGCGGTCAACATTATCGAGTGCTGATGCGCGCTCATCTGCACCCTTCTTCAGGAGCTGAATATGTCCACCGAACAACTGTTGAAAACTCCGTTGCACGCACTGCACATTGAACTCGGCGCCCGCATGGTGCCCTTCGCCGGCTACGACATGCCCGTGCAGTACCCGCTGGGCGTGATGAAAGAACACCAGCACACCCGCGACCAGGCCGGGCTGTTCGATGTCTCGCACATGGGCCAGATCCGCCTGACCGGCGACAATGCCGCCAAAGCCCTGGAAAGCCTGGTGCCGGTGGACATCATCGACCTGCCAGTGGGCATGCAGCGTTACGCCATGTTCACTAACGAGACCGGCGGCATCCTCGACGACCTGATGGTCGCCAACCTGGGTAACGACGAACTGTTCCTGGTGGTCAACGCCGCCTGCAAGGATCAGGACCTGGCCCACCTTCGCAAGCACATCGGCGACCAGTGCAGCATCGAGCCGCTGTTCGAAGAGCGTGCCCTGCTCGCCCTGCAAGGCCCGGCGGCAGTCACTGTACTGGCGCGTCTGGCTCCGGAAGTGGCAAAGATGACCTTCATGCAGTTCGCCCGCGTGAAGCTGCTGGGCGTGGACTGCTTTGTCAGCCGTTCGGGTTACACCGGTGAAGACGGCTATGAAATTTCCGTACCCGCCGCCAACGCCGAAGCCCTGGCTCGTGCCCTGCTGGCCGAACCGGAAGTGGCCGCCATCGGCCTTGGCGCTCGTGACTCCCTGCGCCTGGAAGCCGGCCTGTGCCTGTACGGCCATGACATGAACACCGACACCACCCCGATCGAGGCAAGCCTGCTGTGGGCGATCTCCAAGCCACGTCGCGCTGATGGCGCACGGGCCGGCGGCTTCCCTGGCGCCGAAACCGTATTTGCCCAGCAACAGGCAGGCGTGAACCGCAAACGTGTAGGTCTGCTACCACAGGAACGTACACCCGTGCGTGAAGGCGCCGAGATCGTCAACGAAGCCGGCGACATCATCGGCAGCGTCTGCAGCGGTGGTTTCGGGCCGACCCTGGGTGGGCCGCTGGCCATGGGTTATGTCGACAGTGCCTACATCGCACTGGACACACCGGTCTGGGCAATCGTTCGTGGGAAAAAGGTGCCTTTGCTTGTAAGCAAAATGCCATTTGTTCCACAACGCTACTATCGTGGTTGATTGACTGTTCCTATAAGTAACGCGGTTGCGTTAACTGTGCACTAATGTGTAACGCAACCGCCATAAAATAGTGCAATGTTTGGCTCTAAGCTTCGATTATGAACTTTGCTTATAACGATCGAAAACAATTGAACGAGGTTAGAGAATAAGGCCCCACTAGTGGACTGACTTTGCCAGCAACCTGAGGAAATCCGGGGCCTTCACGGGGCTTGTTTTTTCTCCCGTAGTTGGCGTAGAGTTTGTTCACTGTGTTTGCATGGGTCGCTTGGAATCGTGACCTGGGCAGTAGCCTACAAGTTAGCTACATCCCGTTCGACGTCTTCTTACTCTCCTGCAACCAGCCCCAGTACTCTTTCATGAGAAGGAGACTGTCATTAATTTTTTGCGTCAAAGGAAATAAGAAATGTCCCAACGTCAGAGCGGTACCGTCAAGTGGTTTAACGACGAGAAAGGTTTTGGTTTTATCACTCCTGAAAGCGGTCCGGATCTGTTCGTGCATTTCCGCGCCATCCAGGGCAACGGCTTCAAAAGCCTGAAAGAAGGCCAGAAAGTGACTTTCATCGCTGTGCAGGGCCAGAAAGGCATGCAGGCTGACGAAGTACAAGCAGAAGCCTAATCTTCTGTAACGAAAAAGCCCCTGATGCTGACATCAGGGGCTTTTTTGTGTGCATAAATCCGTAAAATGGCTTCTTTTTTTGCCGAGAGCCTGCCATGTCGAAACACCTGCTTACCCCCCAGGGCGAGTTCCCCGCCGCTGGCCTGGGTCGTCGCCTGGCAGCCATGTTCTATGATTTCCTGCTGTGCACAGCCCTGCTGATCGTCACCAGCGGCATCTACAAGATGATCCAGATGGCGATCATCGGCGAAGAAAGGATGCGCATCCTGACCGAAGCGGGTGCGCTGGACGGCGATCCCCTGCTCTCCACAGTTCTTTTATTCGTACTGTTCGGCTTCTTCGCCAAATTCTGGACCTGGTCCGGTCAGACCCTGGGCATGCAGGTCTGGTGCATCCGCGTGCAGAATGCCGATGGCTCGTCCATCAGCCTGTGGCAGGCGCTGCTGCGCTTTTTGGTGTCGATTGCTTCACTGCTGTGTGTTGGCCTGGGATTCTTCTGGTCGCTGTTCGACAAGCAGAAACGCAGCTGGCATGACATCTACTCCAATACCCGGCTCGTACGTATTCCAAAGAAACAAAAGTAACGCCCATAAAAAAGATCGCAGCCTGCGGCAGCTCCTACAAGGGAATGCAAAACCCTGTAGGAGCTGCCGAAGGCTGCGATCTTTTGCTTTCTGGCCTTTAAGCGTTACCGGCCAGCTTCATCCGTGCCGCCTGGGTGAAATCAAGCATGCGCTTGAGCGGGCGAATAGCTTGCGGAATCAGCGCCGGGTCGACAAAGATCTCGTTCGACCCTTCCTTCAACGCCCTGAGCGTGCGCTCAAGGGTGTTCATGGCCATCCACGGGCAATGCGCACAACTGCGGCATGCGGCGCCGTTACCCGCCGTTGGGGCCTCGATAAAGACCTTGTCCGGGCACAGCTGCTGCATCTTGTAGAAGATGCCACGGTCGGTCGCGACGATGAGTGTCTTGTTCGGCAGGCTCTGTGCCGCCGCGATCAACTGACTGGTGGAACCCACGGCGTCCGCCAATTCGATCACCGAGGTCGGCGACTCCGGGTGCACCAGAATCGCAGCATCCGGGTACAGCGCCTTCATGTCTTCAAGCTGCTTGGATTTGAACTCTTCGTGAACGATGCAGGCACCGTCCCATAGCAGCATGTCGGCACCGGTCTGGCGCTGGATGTAGGTCCCCAGGTGCTTGTCCGGGCCCCAGATGATGGTCTCGCCGTTGTCCATCAGGCTTTCGACGATTTCCAGCGCACAGCTTGAAGTCACCACCCAATCCGCTCGGGCCTTTACCGCAGCGGAAGTGTTGGCGTACACCACCACCGTGCGCTCCGGGTGTTGATCGCAGAACGCGGAAAATTCGTCCACCGGGCAACCCAGGTCGAGCGAACAGGTCGCTTCAAGCGTCGGCATCAATACGCGTTTTTCCGGGTTGAGGATCTTGGCGGTCTCTCCCATGAATTTCACGCCGGCGACGACCACGGTCTTGGCCGGATGGGCATTGCCGAAACGGGCCATTTCAAGCGAGTCGGAGACACAACCGCCCGTCTCTTCGGCCAGCGCCTGAATGACAGGGTCACAATAGAAGTGGGCCACCAGCACCGCGTCCTGAGCCTTGAGCTCGGCAGCGATGGCGGCACGGTAATAAGCCTCTTCATCGGCGGTCAGCGGCTTGGGCTGTTTGGCGTCGAGGTGGGCTTGAACCAGAAGGCGTTCGGAAATTTGCGTCATGTTCGCAAGACCTGCAGGCGCATTCGCGCGAAAGTCGAGTATACACCCGGCTCCGTACCCTTCAGGGTACCGCCGGGAAAGTGAGTATTCATCAGGCACGGACAGCGTTGAAGCTGCGCAAGGCTACAGAATATCCGACGGATGCAAAAGGTGATTCTGACCTGCGTGATGCGTAGCAGCCCGCAACGAAGCGGACAGGAATCGCAGGCAAAAAAAAACCCGGAAATCCTCACTTGCGTGGGCCTTCCGGATTTTCTAAACCGCCAAAAATGGTGGGTCGTGTGGGATTCGAACCTACGACCAATTGGTTAAAAGCCAACTGCTCTACCAACTGAGCTAACGACCCGCTGTGTGGTGGCGCGTATAATACTGATTTTTAAGGACTATTCAACACCTATTTTGAAATAAATCAAAAATAAGGGGTTGGATCGCTGATTCCGGCCGCCGCAAAGCCTTCTGCACGCAGTCGGCAGCTGTCGCACTTGCCACATGCACGACCGTTATCGTCGGCCTGATAGCAGGAAACGGTCAGTCCGTAGTTCACGCCAAGCTTCACGCCGGCCTGGACGATCTGCGCCTTGCTGAGGTTTTGCAGCGGTGCCTGGATACGGAAGCCATTGCCTTCCACGCCGGCTTTGGTTGCCAGGTTGGCCATGCGCTCGAACGACTTGATGAACTCGGGACGGCAGTCTGGGTAACCGGAGTAATCCACCGCATTGACGCCGATGAAGATGTCCCGTGCGCCGAGCACTTCTGCCCAGCCCAGGGCCAGGGACAGGAACACCGTGTTACGCGCAGGCACGTAAGTCACCGGAATGCCCTCACCCAACTCTTCCGGAATATCGATGCTGCGGTCAGTCAGCGCCGAGCCACCCATGCCGTTCAGGTTCAGGCCGATCACCTTGTGCTCGACCACACCCAAGTCCCGTGCCACACGCTCGGCGGCGTACAGTTCGGCGTGAGAGCGCTGACCGTAGTCGAAGCTCATGGTGTAGCAGCTATAGCCTTCGGCACGGGCCATGGCCACGACGGTCGCCGAATCCAGGCCACCGGACAGCAGGATGACCGCACGTTTTTCAGCAGTATTGAGTTGTTCAGTCATTTCAGCGCCCCGGCTCGTCATTCCATAGATATTTATGCAGCTGCAGTTGCAAACGCACTGGCAGGTTGTCCGCCACCACCCAATCCGCCAGATCCCGGGCATTGAGATCATGGTGACTTGGGGAGAACAGGACTTCACCGGCACGCAGGTTGAGACCGTACTGGATCAGCTTGGAAACGGACCAGTCATAGTCCTCTCGCGAGCAGATGACAAACTTCACCTGATCGTTGGGCGTGAGCAGCTCAATGTTTTCATAGCGATTGCGGTGTGCTTCCTTCGAACCCGGGGTTTTCAGGTCGACAACGCGACTGACCCGGGAATCTACTGCCGAGATATCGATGGAGCCACTGGTTTCCAGTGACACTTCGTAACCGGCGTCACACAAGCGCTTGAGCAAGGGAATGGCGTTTGGCTGTGCCAGGGGCTCGCCGCCCGTGACGCAGACATAACGCGGGCGAAACCCTGCAACCTGCTCGAGGATGTCGTCGAGGGTGCGAATGGTTCCGCCGTTGAACGCGTAGGCGCTGTCGCAGTATTGGCAACGCAGGGGGCAACCGGTCAGGCGCACAAAAACAGTGGGCAGGCCGGCAGTCCGCGTTTCACCCTGCAACGAGTAGAAAACTTCGGTGATTCTCAATGTGTCTTGCATAGTCGCCACGGGCGTAACAGCTAAACAGGCTGTCCGCCTCCGTCAGGCACTTGAAGGAACCCCGGCAAAGCGCAGGCCCCTAAAAGCGTGTTTCATAAAAAGGGCGTGAATTCTAACGAAAAAACCCGCGACAAGCGCGGGTTTCTTTGAAACGGGTCAAGCAGGCTTACATTTTTTGCAGATCGCGCTGGGCCAGCTGAGCGGCGGAAGTGCCCGGATATTGGGACACCACCTGCTGCAGAATGCCTTTGACCCGGTCGGTATGACCCAGGCGACGCTCTACATCAGCAAGCTTGTACAGCGAGTCCGGCACTTTGGCGTGCTTGGGATACAGCTGCGAAACCTTGGCAAATGCCTGACCCGCGCCTTGCAGATCGCCTTTGGCCAGGTTCACTTCGCCCAACCAGTATTGGGCGTTGCCCGCGTACTGGCTGTTCGGGTATTTGCGCAGGAAAGCGGCAAAAGCCTGGCTGGCCTTGTCGAAATCCTTCGCCTTGATCAGGTCGAAGGCAGCATCGTAATAGAGCTTTTCCTTCGCCGGATCCGCCGGCTCGCTACCCGCGGCAGGTGCTTGAGCGGCGGCTGCGCCTGCTGCCGCACCTGCTGCTGCACCAGCGGCATTCATATCACCACCGGTGGAAGAATTTTCAGGAGTCGCGGCTGGTGCAACGCCGGTTCCTATGCGCCGATCAAGATCCTGGTATCGCTCCAGGTTTTCCTGCTTCATGCGCGCTACATCATTTTGCAGAACCTCGATCGCACCTTGCTGGCGCTCGATCTGTTGCTGCATTGATTGCAGTTGGTTGAACAGCTCGCCCTGTGCCGAGACAGGGGCCGAAACCCCTCCCCCGGCATAGGCGCCGTTCGTACCGTAACCTGCAGGCGGATAACTGCTCCCGCTAGTGTTATAGCCGGAGTCATTATCGACCACAGGAACCGCAGCCCACACCGCTAGCGGCGCGAGGCTGAGAGCCAGGACAGTTACAGCACGACGGCACGTTCGCATGACGAATTACTTACGCAGTTCGACGCGACGGTTTTGAGCCCAGGACTGCTCGTCGTTGCCGGTAGCAACTGGACGCTCTTCGCCGTAGGAAACCAGTTCCAGCTGAGCTGGGGAAACACCTTGCAGTACCAGGTAGCGCTGAACGGCTTTCGCACGACGCTCGCCCAGTGCCATGTTGTACTCACGAGTACCACGTTCGTCGGTGTTGCCTTCCAGAACAACGCGAGCGCCGTTTGCTTTCAGGTCTTTGGCGTGAACGTCCAGAGCGCGCATGGCTTCTGGCTTCAGGTCCGAACTGTCGTATTCGAAGTAGAAAGTGGTGATAGCGCGCAGTGCAGCTTCTTCGCTCAGGGAGCCGTCAACTGCACCAGTGTTTGCGCCGTAACCAGCGTTTGGATCTACCGCGCCTTCACCGGCATTGTCGCCGCCTTTGGACGAGCAACCTACAGCTACAGCCATGGCCAGTGCCAGCGCAGCAAATTTACCAAACTTCAGCATTTCCATCGTGAAACTCCTAATGAACCCCAGTGTGTTAAGTACAACGTATAGCGCCGCGTCAGTTCAGGTAAGGGGACCAGGAAGGTTCTCTGACTTCGCCTTGTGCGGTAGGAAGCGGGAGCCTTACGCGTCCATTGATGGACACGAGCATCAAGACTCCCCGGCCCTGCTGGCGGGTGGCGTAGATTACCATGGTGCCGTTGGGCGCGACAGTAGGCGACTCGTCCAGAGTGCTATCAGTGAGGATTTTTACACTACCGCGCTGCAAATCCTGGGCTGCCACCTTGAAATTGGTGAAGCCATCCTGACGGTGAATCATGACAAGCGTCTTTTCATCAGCTGACAGTTTAGGGTTGGCATTGTAGTTACCGACGAAAGTCACGCGTTCGGCACCGCCACCACCGGCACTGGTCTTGTAAATCTGCGGTTTGCCGCCGCGGTCGGACGTGAAGTAGATAGTCGAGCCATCCTTGCCCCAGAACGGTTCGGTGTTGATGCCGGGACCGTTGGTAACGCGGCTGATCTGACGCGAACCCAGGTTCATCACATAGATGTCCGGGTTGCCGTCTTTGGACAGCACGAACGCCAGGCGATTGCCATCCGGCGACCAGGCTGGCGCACCGTTCAGGCCTTCGAAGTTGGTGATCTGCTCACGACGACCGGTGTCGATGTTCTGCATGAAGATGCGTGGGCGCTTCTGCTCGAAGGAGACATAAGCGATGCGCTTGCCATCCGGTGCGAAACGCGGCGACAGGATCGGCTCGCGCGACTGCAGCAGGGTCACGGCGCGAGCACCGTCATAGTCCGAACGTTGCAGAGTGTAGCGAGTGTTGTTCTCGGAGAAACGCTCGGCCGTTACGTACAGCAGGCGAGTCGAGAAGGCACCCTTGATACCCGTGAGTTTTTCGAACGACTGGTCGGAGATGTAGTGCGCCATGTCGCGCAGCTGATCGACGCCGCCGGACACGCTGCCGGTCAGCACTTGCTGCTCGGTGGCCACGTTGAACAGTGCGTATTGCACCTGCAGGCGACCGCCCGCCGGCACAATGCTGCCGACCATGACGTACTGGGCACCCAGGGCCTTGAAGTCACGGAAGATGATTTCGCTGGCCTGGCTCGGCTGGCTGATCATGTTCTGCTTTGGAAGCGGCGAGTAGTAACCCGAGTTGCGCAGGTCATTACCGATGATTTCCGCCATGTCGTCCGGCAGCACGCTACCGCCCTGGAAGCCGAACGGCACGACTGCGATCGGGGTCGCCCGATCGCTGCCGCTGGTAACCAGAATGTTTTTCTCATCTGCCATCGCCATCCCTGCCATGCAGCAGATAACGACCAGCATTCCTCGAAGAAGGTTTCTCACAAGGCTAGATCCTCAGGTGTGAATGTCATCTTGAATGAACGATACGGAGCGAAATCACTCGGCTTCATTCCCTGCATTTCTGTCAAACGTCCAATATTCTTCACTGCTGCAACAGCCGATGCGTCAAACGGACCGTCGCCACTGGACTTGGAGACGCTGACCGAAGTCACCGTACCGTCCGGCAACATGCCGATTTGCAACACGACCGTCATGCCTTTGCGTGCCGAAGGTGGACGAGCCCAGCCTTCCGCTGCACGCGCACGAATCAGGTCATCGAAACTGCCGGCGACTTCGTCGCCCTGCTCATCGGCCAAGGCCTGCTGACGCTGCGGCGTGTCGGAAAGCAAATCTGCCAGGGCCTGGGCCTTTTTGTCTTCGGCGGATTTACGCGCCGCATCCTGCGATTTCTTCTTCGCAGCATCGGCGGCAGCTTTCTTCTTCGCTTCCTCGGCGACTTTCTTCTTCGCCTCTTCAGCTTCAGCTTTCTTCTTGGCGTCTTCCGCGGCTTTCTTCTTCGCGTCTTCGACGATCTTTTTCTTGGCTTCTTCAGCGGCCGCTTTCTTGGCCTCTTCTTCCGCGGCTTTCTTTGCTTCTTCTTCGGCTTTCTTCTTGGCTATATCAGCCAATTGTTTCTCTTCTGCCTTCTTGGCTTCCGCGGTTTTCTTCGCATCGTCGGCTTTCTTGGCTTCGTCAGCCTTTTTCGCCTCGTCCGCTTTCTTCGCCTCGTCGGCCTTCTTGGCTTCTTCGGCCTTTTGAGCCGCCTCTTCTTTCTTTTGTTCCGCAGCCTTCACCGCTTCCTGCTCGACCTTTTTCTGTTCCATCTGCTCGACTTCGGTCTGACGCGCAGCGGATTTCTGCGCTTCACCGGCAATCTTCTGATTGGTCTGGGTGGTCGCCCGACTTTTCGATTTCAGCTGGTACAAGGTCGCCTGGACAATCGGCTTGGCAGGCGGCAGTTCCGGGGTAAAGGCAAAACTGACGAACAGCATGCCGAACACCAGCACGTGCAAGCCAATCGCCCAGACACTAGGCCAGAAGTAGCTTTCCGAGGCGGACGGCTCTCGCTGTTGCTGCATCAGGGCGCCTCGGTAATCAAGCCAACATTACCGACCCCGGCTTTCTGCAACCCGCCCATCGCGCCCATGACGGAGCCGTAATCGACGGATTTGTCGCCGCGAATGAAGACCTGGGTACGCTTGCCGCCTTCGTTGCCGACACGAATGATCTTGGTCACCGCGTCAGTCATCTGCGGCAGGGTCATGGCCCGATCCTGCTGCTTTTCGGTGTCGACTTCGCTGCCAAGGTTCCAGTAGTAGGTCTTGTCGGATTTGATGGAAATGGTCAGGACCTGGGTGTTGTTGTCCTGCGGCAAGGCTTCACTGGAAACCTTGGGCAGATCAACTTTCACGCCCTGATTGAGCATCGGAGCGGTCACCATGAAGATGACCAGCAGCACCAACATCACGTCGATGTAAGGCACCACGTTCATCTCGGCGACCGGCTTGCGCTTTTTGCGAGCTCGAGCGATTAAAGCCATTGGAAATTACCTGCTTATTCTTCGCTGGTGTGCACTTTGCGGTGCAGGATCGCCTGGAACTCGTCGGCGAAGGTGTAGTAGCGGCCCAGCAGGGTTTCGCTGCGAGCAGCAAAACGGTTGTAAGCGATAACGGCTGGAATGGCAGCGAACAGACCGATCGCGGTGGCGATCAGTGCTTCGGCGATACCCGGGGCCACAGTGGCCAGGGTCGCTTGCTGGGCGGTGGCCAGGCCACGGAAGGAGTTCATGATCCCCCAGACGGTACCGAACAGACCGATGTACGGGCTGACGGAACCAACGGTGGCCAGGAAAGGCAGGCTCTGCTCGAGCTTTTCTTCTTCGCGGGAAATGGCAACGCGCATGGCACGGGCCACACCTTCCATGACCGCTTCCGGGTCAACGCCTGACTGCTGGCGCAGACGGGAGAATTCCTTGAAACCGGCACGGAAGATTTGCTCGACACCCGAATCAGGGTCCGGATTGCTGCCGGCCTGACGGTACAGCTTGGACAGGTCGATACCCGACCAGAAGCGCTCTTCAAAGCTCTCCAGGGCACGTCGACCGGCGCGCAGCAGGTTGCTGCGCTGAAAGATCATGATCCACGAGGTCACCGATGCGGCTACCAGGATCAGCATTACCAGTTGCACCACGATACTGGCATTGCTGACCAGGCTCCACATGGAGGAATGGTCGACGACGTTAGCTTCCACGCTTTATCTCCTGCTTTGAGTGTGTACCCGCGCCGCTCACGTCGGCAAAGGCCGCTCGTAGAGCTTCGGGAATGGCCCGGGGTTTCAAACTTTCAGTGCGCACACAGGCCACCAGAAACTGCCCTTCGCAGAGCAGTGCATTATCCGTTGCCCGCCTGACCTGCTGTTTGAAGCGCAGGCTGGCACGGTTCAATTCGATTACCTCGGCGCTTACCAGCAGTTCGTCATCCAGTCGCGCCGGCGCGTGGTAGCGCGCTTCGCTGGAATGCACGACGAACAACAGGTCCTCCCCGACAAGCTGCGATTGGGCAAAGCCCAGATCTCGTAGCCGCTCGGTTCGAGCCCGTTCCATAAACTTGAGGTAATTAACGTAATACACGATGCCGCCCGCATCGGTGTCCTCGTAATAAACGCGACAACGATGTGCGAAAGGCTCAAGCCCGTTTTGCGCGCGCATACTCTAGTGCTTACTCCTCAGGTTGCCAATCCGGCATGGCAACTGTTTTTCATTGTTCTGCGGCTTTCTCGTGAAAGTACGGTCCTGGGACCCTACATTGCCCGAAAAAATCAGCACGCAATGTTAATTAATCGTCAGCGGCATTGAGAAACTCGTCTACCACGGGCATTTCGCCCAATCGTGACGGAATGTTTAAACCGAAATGCAGGTAAGCATGCCGCGTCACCACCCGCCCCCGAGGCGTACGCATGATGTAACCCTGCTGGATCAGGTAAGGCTCCAGCACGTCTTCGATGGTGTGACGCTCTTCGCTGATGGCTGCGGCCAGGCTGTCGACCCCTACTGGCCCGCCGTCGAATTTCTCGATCATGGTCAGCAACAGACGCCGGTCCTGGTGATCGAAGCCACGCTCGTCGACGTCCAGCAGGTTCAGCGCCAGGTCGGCAATCGGCTTGGTGATATGCCCCTTGGCGCGAACTTCGGCGAAATCACGCACCCGGCGCAGCAGCCTGTTGGCGATGCGCGGCGTGCCACGGGCACGGCGGGCGATTTCGAAGGCGCCTTCCGGGTCCAGCGGCAAACCGAGGATGCTCGCCGAACGACTGACAATCGTCGACAGGTCGGCGGTATTGTAAAACTCAAGACGCTGAACGATGCCGAAACGGTCACGCAACGGGTTGGTGAGCATCCCCGCCCGCGTCGTTGCGCCGACCAGGGTGAACGGTGGCAGGTCCAGCTTGATCGAACGCGCGGCCGGCCCCTCACCGATCATGATGTCGAGCTGGAAATCCTCCATGGCCGGGTACAGCACCTCTTCGACGATGGGCGACAGGCGATGGATTTCGTCGATAAACAGCACATCGTGAGGTTCAAGGTTGGTCAACAACGCCGCCAGGTCACCAGGGCGCTCCAGCACCGGCCCCGAGGTGCTCTTGATCGACACCCCCATTTCCTGGGCGATGATGTTGGCGAGGGTGGTCTTGCCCAGGCCGGGCGGCCCGAAGATCAGCGTGTGATCCAGGGATTCGTTACGACCGCGAGCGGCCTGAATGAACAACTCCATCTGCTCGCGAACGGTCGGCTGGCCAATGTATTCGGCCAGGCTGACCGGGCGAATGGCGCGGTCCTGGACTTCTTCGCGCTCACGCGGGCTGTGCGTGGCAGCGATCAGACGATCAGCTTCAATCACTTAGATCATTCCCTTCAAGGCGCGACGGATCATGTCTTCACTGCTCAAATCTTTCTCCTTGATCGCAGACACCGCCTTGCTCGCTTCCTGGGGTTTGTAGCCCAGGGAAATCAAGGCGCTGACGGCGTCAGTCTCGGCAGTGTTCACCGGGGCCGGTCCATCCGGCTGGTTCGGCACCAGGGCGAACATGGCCGGTACGGTTTCCCAGGCCTTGAAGCGATCCTTGAGTTCCACCAGCAAGCGTTCGGCGGTTTTCTTGCCGACGCCCGGGACCTTTGTCAGCGCCGAAGTGTCCTGGGACTGTACGCAACGAACCAGTTCGTCGACTTCCAGGCTCGACATCAACGCCAGTGCCAGTTTCGGCCCGACGCCGTTGAGGCGGATCAATTCGCGAAAAAAGTCGCGCTCACGCTTGCCGACAAAACCATAGAGTAACTGTGCGTCTTCGCGCACGACCAAATGGGTATGCAAGGTTAGCGGCTCACCGACCGACGGCAAGCGGTAAAGGGTCGTCATGGGCACTTCAAGTTCATAGCCCAGGCCATTTACATCCAGAATCAGATGAGGAGGCTGCTTCTCAGCCAGGGTGCCGCGCAAACGTCCAATCACGTTACAAATCCTTGAGCGTTGGCCAGCTCTTGGCCAGCGACTGATAGAGCAAGGGAGCATCGCCGACAACCCAGGCGGAACGCCCTCACTCCATGAAAATGATTGCTGATGCTATCAGAGACGCAGGCGCCCGCCACGACTGCGTGCAGCTCCCAGCCCATGGGGCAGCAGACTGGAACGGGTGTGAGCGTGGCAGATGGCAATGGCCAGGGCGTCCGAGGCATCGATCTGGGGTTTGCTGGTCAATTTCAGCATGTGCATGACCATCATCTGCACTTGCTCTTTATTAGCAGCACCAGTGCCAACCACCGCTTGTTTGACCTGGGTTGCGGAGTACTCGGCAATTTCCAGGTTTTCCTCGGCGCCTGCCACAATCGCTGCGCCACGGGCCTGCCCCAGTTTCAGGGCGGAATCGGCGTTACGGGCCATGAACACCTTTTCGATCCCCATGGTCACCGGATGGTACGTCTGAATGATCTCCCGCACCCCGCGATAGACAATCTGCAGTCGCTCATGCAGCTCGCCGGCACCGGTGCGGATACAACCGGAGGCGACGTACTCACAGCCGCGACCGGTATCACGAACCACACCGTAACCGGTGATGCGCGAACCGGGGTCGATACCAAGAATTAAAGTCATAACGCCTGCAGAAAGAGATCGCGGTTAACGGAGGATAACCGTGTAGGAGCTGCCAAAGGCTGCGATCATTTAAATAAAAAGCCAAAAATCAAAAGATCGCAGGCTTCGCCAGCTCCTACAGAGGCTGGTGAAAACTGCGATCTTTATCGATGCCTCAACCGAGCTGCGCGGCCACCGACTCCGGAATTTCCGCGTTAGAGTAGACGTTTTGCACGTCGTCCAGGTCTTCGAGCATGTCGATCAGCTTGAGGACTTTCTCGGCGCCTTCCAGATCGAGTTCGGCGCTGGTGGTCGGCAACATGACGATTTCCGCGTCGTCACCTTTGAAACCCGCCGCTTCCAGTGCGTTACGCACGGAATAGAACCCGGCAAACGAGGTGAACACATCGATCGAACCGTCTTCGTTGGTCACCACGTCATCGGCGTCGGCTTCCATGGCGGCTTCCATCAGTGCGTCTTCGTCAACGCCGGCAGCGAAGGAGATCTGCCCCTTGCGCTCGAACAGATAGGCCACCGAACCGTCAGTCCCCAGGTTGCCGCCACATTTGCTGAACGCGTGACGAACAGCGGCTGCAGTGCGATTACGGTTGTCGGTCATGCATTCGACCATCACCGCGACACCACCCGGACCATAACCTTCGTAGGTCAGCTCGACCATGTCGTCGGTATCGGCGGCACCGGCACCACGGGCAACTGCCCGGTCGATGATGTCGCGACTCATGTTCGCGCCAAGGGCCTTGTCCAACGCCAGGCGCAGACGCGGATTGGAACCTGGATCACCGCCACCCTGGCGAGCAGCAACGGTCAGCTCACGAATCCACTTGGTGAAAATCTTGCCTTTTTTGGCATCCTGACGTTCTTTGCGGTGCTTGATGTTCGCCCACTTGGAATGACCTGCCATAACTCGCTCCGAATTCTCTTTGAAACATTGCCCGCTACGCCGCATTGCGCCGGCCGGCAAACAAAAATCTTGAACAGCTCTATCTATACAGAAAGGGCGCATCCACAGATGCGCCCTTCAGGTCAGCCTTACTCGGCCTTAGGCGTTTCGCGCAGACGAATATGCAATTCGCGCAATGCCTTGGCATCCACCTGGCCCGGTGCCTGAGTCATGACATCTGCCGCGCTCTGGGTTTTCGGGAAGGCGATCACTTCACGGATCGACTGGGCGCCGGTCATCAGCATCACCAGACGGTCCAGACCGAAGGCCAGGCCACCGTGCGGCGGCGCGCCGTACTTCAGGGCGTCGAGCAGGAAGCCGAATTTCTCCTCCTGCTCCGCTTCGTTGATGCCCAGCAGGCGGAAGACCGCTTGTTGCATCTCTTTGCGGTGGATACGAATCGAACCGCCACCCAGCTCGGTGCCGTTCAACACCATGTCGTAGGCACGGGACAAAGCGCCCGCCGGGTTGGCTTCCAGCTCCGCCGGGGAGCACTTCGGCGCGGTGAACGGGTGGTGCAAGGCGCTGAAGCTGCCGTCGTCGTTCTCTTCGAACATCGGGAAGTCAACGACCCACATCGGAGCCCATTCGCAGGTCAGCAGGCTCAGGTCGTGGCCGAGCTTGATGCGCAATGCGCCCAACGCTTCGCTGACGATCTTGGCCTTGTCGGCGCCGAAGAACACGATATCGCCATCAACTGCACCAACACGATCCAGGATCACGTTGAGGTTGGCTTCAGGGATGTTCTTCACGATCGGCGATTGCAGACCGTCAACGCCATTGGCGCGCTCGTTGACCTTGATGTACGCCAGGCCCTTGGCACCGTAGATGCCGACAAACTTGGTGTAGTCGTCGATCTGCTTGCGCGGCATGCTCGCGCCGCCAGGCACGCGCAGGGCGGCGATGCGGCATTTCGGGTCGTTGGCCGGGCCGCTGAACACCTTGAAGTCGACTTCCTTGAGCTGATCGGCAACGTCCACCAGTTCCAGCGGGTTACGCAGGTCTGGCTTGTCGGAACCGTAACGGCGCATGGCTTCTTCGAAGGTCATGTGCGGGAACTCGCCGAACTCCAGGCCCAGCACTTCCTTGAACAGGTTGCGGATCATTTGCTCGGTCAGGCCCATGATCTCTTTTTCATCGAGGAAGCTGGTCTCGATGTCGATCTGGGTGAATTCCGGCTGGCGGTCGGCCCGCAGGTCTTCGTCACGGAAGCACTTGGCGATCTGGTAGTAACGGTCGAAGCCGGCCACCATCAGCAGCTGTTTGAACAGCTGTGGCGATTGCGGCAAGGCAAAGAATGAACCTGCGTGAGTACGGCTCGGCACAAGGTAGTCGCGCGCGCCTTCCGGGGTGGCACGGGTCAGGATCGGCGTCTCGACGTCGAGGAAGCCGTTCTCGTCCAGGAAGCGGCGGATGCTGGTGGTCATGCGTGAACGCAGACGCAGCTTCTCGGCCATTTCCGGGCGACGCAGGTCGAGGAAGCGATAGCGCAGGCGGGTTTCTTCACCGACGTCGGAGAACTCGTTCAGCGGGAACGGCGGGGTTTCCGATTCGTTCAGCACTTCCAGCTCGTAACCCAGGACTTCGATCATGCCCGACGCCATGTTGGCGTTGGTCGCCCCGGCCGGACGCAGGCGAACCTTGCCGGTGATCTTCACGACGTACTCGCTGCGCACGCGATCGGCAGCAGCGAAGGTTTCAGCGCGATCCGGATCGAACACGACCTGGGCCAGACCATCACGATCACGGATATCGAGGAAAATCACCCCACCGTGGTCACGGCGACGGTGGACCCATCCGCAAAGGGTAATTTCCTGGCCGTCCAGGCTTTCGTTCAGTTGGCCGCAATAATGGCTGCGCATCATGGTCGTGGTTTCACTTCTCGTAATTCGAAATTCGGTTGGAGGCCTTGGGCACATCCACTATGGGATGATGCAAGAGCCCACGCGTGTCGTTCAACTCAGGTCACAACTCAGGGGCCGGGCCTTAGTCAGCTTTGTCGCCGCCGGCCAGGTTCTTCTTGGAACCGGTCTTGAAATCGGTTTCGTACCAACCCGTGCCGCTGAGGCGGAAGCCCGGCATGGACAGCAACTTTTTAAGCTCTGGCGCCTGACAGACAGGGCAGTCGACCAGCGGTGCATCGCTGATCTTTTGAATGGCTTCCAACTGATGACCACAGGAAGCACATTGATAATCGTACATCGGCATGGAGGTTGTCTCGGCGATCAGATTGCTACCGCACACGCAGGGTTTTGCGGCAAAGAGCGGGATTATATCCATTAAATGCGGCCTGTGCAGCCGTAAGACTGCACGGACCGACACTCTGCTGTTTTCGCCGTCCAGACTAGGCCATGGCGATGCCCCCCCCTTCCTTGAGACTGTGTACGACGCAGACAACCCGCACCAATCCACTGAAGTTCCTTACCCCGCCATGACGCAAGTGAACTTCGCGATCCACATGAGACAACAGGTTATTGACCGAGCAACCATTGACCCGGGCCATCGCCCCCAAAATATCCCAATAAACCTGCTCGAGCCGCAAACAGGTGGCGAAGCCATTCAATCGTACGGAGCGGGAGAAGGGCTGGGCCAGCCCCATATCGAACTCGCGAACAAACGGATCAACCCATACATCCTTGTGCGAACCGTATCGCCCCTCTTCTTGCCTTTCATAAACCATAACGCTGACACTCCTTTGCCATCTGGTTTCTTTAAAGCGCAACTGTGTGTCGACTTATAAAAACTCAGGTGCAAAGGTATTTTCCAGCCGACTTTATGACCCTCGACGTAGGATAAGCCAACAACTTTTGGCAGACCCTGGAGAGCGTCCTACTCCAGACATTTTCCCACGCAACGAAGCGATGCGCCCTTCAGAAACACCCTATGGAATGGTCCAGCAAAGAAGATCGCGGAGCATCCACGCCGCTTTTCATGCACCGGCATCCGCGAGGTCAGCAAGTCGGTCGCAGGAAGGTACCGCTACCCCGTAACTTGGGGCAACCTGCGTCAATTCGCCCCGAAAAGAGCCGCCGGACGCCCTGATTTGAGTAGCCTGCGGCTTTGCTGTTAAATAGACAGTGTGTCGCCAGTGCCTATTTTTTCCGGGCACGGCGCATAGGCTGATACCGGGTACGTGTCCAACGCCTCTTTATTATCTTGAAGCGAACCGTGCGCCATCAGCTCTTCCTTGTGAGCTGTCTTAACGTGAGTTAATCAAAATGTTGAAAATCGTCCATCTGTTGATAGGCGCAGCGGCCTTGCTGCTGTCCTTCATCCCTAGCCTGCAATCCGAAGCCTTACCTTACCTGCAACAACCCGACGCACTGTACCTGGCCTTTTTCGGCCTGCTCAACCTTACGCTTGCACCAGTCATCCCTTACTGGAACAAAGGCCCGCGTCACCAACTGCAAAACCTGGTCAGCGCCCTGCTGGTGCTGAGCGTGGTCCTGCAAACCCTGACGCTGATCGCACCGATGCCCGTCATCGCCGGTCAACCCGCCGTACTGTTCAGCCTGGTCGCAACCCTGATCGCCGTTGCCCTGCACCTCGGCATCAGCTTTTACAAGTCGTCACCAGCCGCTGCCTCGCCAAGCTACGACATGAGCAACCGTGATACCGGCACCGTCAAGTGGTTCAACACATCCAAAGGCTTCGGCTTCATCTCCCGCGACTCCGGCGACGATATCTTCGTCCACTTCCGGGCCATTCGCGGTGAAGGCCACCGTGTCCTGGTCGAAGGCCAGCGCGTGGAGTTCTCCGTCATGAATCGTGACAAAGGCCTGCAAGCCGAAGATGTGATCGCCGCACTGCCGCGCCGCTGACTCAAGGCTAAAAAAAACCGCGCACAGCCGAGCTGTCCGCGGTTTTTTCATGCCTGTGACTTGCTTAATAGTGCGGCGGAGGCGCTTCTTCTTCGAATGACTCGAACTGTCCGACCATTTCCTCCTGTCGCTTGAGCAGCGCGGCCATTTGCAACTGCAGGCGCTCCACCACCCGCTGCTGCGCCACCAGCACATCGTTCAACGCCTGGATGGTGTCATCCTGAAACGCCAGACGGCTTTCAAGCTCGGTAACGCGTTCTTCCAGGCTCATGATTCAGCCCTCCAGAAACGTAAAATCATCTGTCAATATCAAGCGCAAACGCTCGCGAATCGCGGCGATCTGCTCCGAACCGTAAGGTTTTGCCGGATGTTTACCCCAAACCGGCGCCGGCCAGGCGGCATCTTCGCGCTTACGCACGATTACATGCATGTGCAACTGACTGACGACATTGCCCAGCGCCGCCACATTCAACTTGTCCGCATCGAACGCGTCCTTGAGTCCTTGCGACAGCGCAGTGGTTTCCTGCCAAAGCTGTTGCTGGTCTGCGACATCCAACTGAAATATCTCGCTGATAGCCTCACGACGAGGTACCAGGATGAACCAGGGATAGTTCGAATCGTTGGACAGCAACAACCGGCAGAGCGGAAAGTCCCCGATCGGTAACGTGTCTTGTTGAAGTCGTGGATCTAAAGCGAACACTGCGCGTACTCCCGCCGGGGCATCATTTTTCAGCTTAGCGCCCATCCTGACCGGACAGCGCACCAAGCGACCGGATGGCAGCATACCTGCGAACGACGCAGGCTTCACGGCGAACCTTGCCTCGAGGCCACGAGCGCCAGCAAAAACTGATAGCCGCCCCCGGACAGGACTATTTTTTTCACCGTGCACCATTACAGAACCGAACGACAGGCAAAACACGCCGAAATGACTGAGCAACAAGGAAAAGTTCGCTTCAGCCAAGGGCTCGAAAGAGGTGAATTCAATACAAGGCTAAAATTTTTTGCACCAAAACCGCACAGTGGGTCTACGCTGGGTGCTTCGACATCCGCCATTTACTCAGTGGCGGGGTGAACCGGTAACATTTCCGGTTGCCAGGCTGTCGACCAGAAGGGTGCAACATGATGTAAGGCAAGGCGTCAAGCCCAAACCGAAAGCGCTTGAACCCCCCGGTTTCATGAGGTTTTTACAGCACTTGGCAGTCAATTAGAAAAAAAGCGTAACAAAACACGATTTTGTGCACGCTTGTTGCATTCATACCCAATATCGCCGGAGTGGCACCCGCGGGAAGCGGAGCCCCTCAGGCAAAAAAAATAGTGGCAAGGTAGCCCGATGGAGATTCAAACGTTTCACCAGGACTCTTTTTAGCGACGACAAGGCGCAGAAAACAGCATTAAAGTTGTCCGCCCTGTTGCGTCGGAGCTGGAAATTTGCGACATCTACCATGCTGTTTGCGACAGGGTCGTAAAGAAGGCGAAAGGTTAGATGCGCAAGTATCGCCAACATTGTCGGCGTGATATAAGTTTGCGCCGACACAAAAAGAAAGAGCCGCCCAGATAATAAAACAGGTGGGACGGCAGTACTCTTCTAAAACCAAAGGAGCAAATCACGATGCGCGTGATGAAGTGGAGCATGATCGCACTGGCAGTTGCAGCAGCCGCCAGTACCCAATTGGCTACGGCCGCCCCTTTCGTAAGTGACCAGGCTGAAGCCAAAGGTATTGTTGAAGACAGCACGCTGAACTTGCTGGTTCGCAACTACTACTTCAACCGTGATAACAAAGATGGCCGCAACGACCAGAAAGACTGGACCCAAGGCATCTGGGGCAATTTCAGCTCCGGTTACACCCAAGGCCTGATCGGTGTTGGTGTTGATGCATTCGGTTACCTGGCAATCAAACTGGACGGCGGTGATGGCACCGGCGGCACCGGCAACATGAGCCGCGACGCCGATGGCGAAGTCAACGACAGCCAGGGCAAAGCAGGCGGCGCAGTTAAATTCCGCGTATCCAAGACCGAGCTGAAAGTCGGCGACATGCAGCCAAGCACTGCTCCAGTGTTTGCAGTTGGCGGTTCCCGCATCCTTCCTCAAACTGCCAGCGGCATCCAGCTGCAGAGCAGCGAAGTCAAAGACCTTGACCTCGAAGCCGGTCACTTCTACTCGGCGACCAGCCAGGACCGCAACGCCCGTGACGGCGGCCTGTATGCAACCTACGCTGGCGTAGAAGCCAACAGCATCGACTACTTCGGTGGTAAATACGGCATCACCGACAACCTGTCGGCATCGCTGTATGGCGCCAAGCTGGAAGACATCTGGAACCAGTACTACGCCAACCTGAACTACACCATTCCGCTGGGTGGCGATGAGTCGCTGAACCTGGACGGTAACATCTACAACACCAAAGATACCGGTGACGCCAAAGCGGGCGAGATCAGCAACACCGCTTACTCCCTGGCAGCCGCTTTCTCGTTCATGAAAGCACACACCATCACCCTGGCCTTCCAGAAGGTTAACGGTGACACTCCGTTCGACTACATCGGCGTGGGCAAGAACAACCGCGGCGGCGACTCGATCTTCCTCGCCAACTCCATCCAGTACTCTGACTTCAACGCCCCTGGCGAGAAGTCTGCCCAGGTTCGTTACGACCTGAAAATGGCTGAGTACGGCGTTCCAGGTCTGAGCTTCATGACCCGTTACGTTAAAGGTTGGGACATCGACGGCACCAAAACTCCTGTAGGCAGCCCTTACGCTGGCCTGTACGGCGAAGACGGCAAGCACAACGAAACCAACTTCGAAGCCAAGTACGTTGTTCAGACTGGCCCGGCAAAAGACCTGTCCTTCCGTATTCGTCAAGCATGGCACTTCGCTAACGCTGACGAAGGTGAAGGCGACGTGAAAGAGTTCCGCTTCATCGTCGACTACCCGCTGTCGGTTTTGTAATCGCATCCAGTTAGTTTGCGGTAACAAAAAAAGGCCCATCTTCGGATGGGCCTTTTTTGTTGTCTATGCAAACTGTTCAATTATTGAACAATCGCTATCCATGCCTGACCGAAAAGTCAGCCGTGTATGGCAAGACCGGTCACTGCACCGCAGATTCCTGAACCACACGAATAACCCGCTGTGGAAATGGAATATCGATACCGGCCTCTCGCAGACGATCCCGGGATAGTTCGTTGAACATGAACATCACGTCCCAGTAATCGGCAGTCTTTACCCAGACACGAAGCGAAAGTGTGATCGCACTGTCACCCAGGGTAGAAACAACGGCCTGTGGTTCCGGATCTGCCAATACTCGCGGGTCCTTGGCCAATTCCAGCAAAACTTCACGGGCTTTCTGCAGGTCCGCTTCATAATCAACGCCTACATCAAACACGACCTTGCGGGTCGGCTGACGGTTTGTGTTGGTGATGATGCCATTCGACAGATTGCCGTTAGGTACGATGATGGTCTTGTTGTCACCAGTACGCAGCACGGTATGGAAAATCTGGATGCTGTCGACAGTACCGGCGATACCCTGAGCCTCGATCCAGTCACCGATGCGAAACGGACGGAACAGCAAAATCAGCACGCCACCGGCGAAGTTCGCCAGGCTGCCCTGCAAGGCCAGGCCAATGGCCAGGCCTGCCGCACCAATCGCTGCCACAAACGAAGTGGTTTCCACACCGATCATCGAGGCCACGCTGACGATCAGCAGAATCTTGAGAATGATATTCGCCAGGCTGCTGATAAAGCCTTGCAGCGCCAGATCGGCATTACGCAATGCAATCAGGCCGCCGAGCTTTTTCGTGACCTTGTTGATCAACCACCAGCCGATGGCCAGGGTGATAACCGCCAGCAGTACACGGCTGCCGTACTCCATGATCATCGGGATCCAGGTTTGGGATACCTTGACCAGATTGTCTACCTCGGCATTTAAGTCCATCTACACTCTCCTGTTTTCCGGCTACCCGGCATGCGTAAAAAAAGCGGCAGAAAGACCGAACCGCGACGGGCTCAATCGTTTCTGCCGCTGCTTGGCCTCCGACGTCGCAAACGCCAAGAGGTTCCCGGTTCGAGGCTCAGTCGCGGAAGTTGTTGAACTGCAGCGGCATACCGAATTCCTTGGCCCGCAGCGCTGCAATGGCTTCTTGCAGGTCATCACGCTTTTTGCCGGTGATGCGAACCTGCTCACCCTGAATGGCCGCCTGGACCTTGAGCTTGGCGTCTTTGACATGAGCGACGATTTTCTTCGCCAGCTCCTTGTCAATGCCTTCCTTGAGGACGGCTTCCTGCTTCATCAGCTTGCCCGACGCGAACGCGTCCTTGACTTCAAGGCACTGCACGTCGATTTTGCGCTTGACCAGCGCCAGCTTGAGGATCTCAATCATCGCTTCGAGCTGAAAATCCGCTTCGGCGGTCAGGTTGACGGTCAGGTCTTTTTCCTTGAACTCGAAGCTGCCTTTGCCTTTCAGGTCATAACGACGATCGAGTTCCTTGACGGCGTTCTCGACCGCGTTGGTGACTTCGTGTTTGTCCAGTTCGGATACCACGTCGAACGACGGCATGTAATCTCTCCAAAATTAAAGGCGCACTGATGGAGCACGCCTGGCTTGCGGTTAAAATCCGCGCTGATTATAACGGGTCTTTCCCATCATTCACTGCGAGCTGCCGATGCACGCCTTAAACAGAGCAAAAAGCTGATGTCCACCACCTGGCATGTACTGGGCGCCGGCAGCCTCGGCACTTTATGGGCGACACGCCTGACACGGGCTGGAATGCCGGTCCGGCTGATCCTGCGGGACACCGCGAGACTGCAGGCCTATGAGGTGGCCGGTGGATTGACACTGGTGGAACACGGCGAGGCGCAACACTATGCCGTGCCCGCAGAGACAGCCGACAACCCCCAACCGATCCACCGCCTGCTGGTGGCGTGTAAAGCCTACGATACCGAAAGTGCGGTGGCTCGATTGGCGCCACGCCTGGCCCCAGGCGCCGAACTGATCCTGCTGCAAAATGGCCTGGGCAGCCAGGACGCGGTCGCCGCCCAGGTTCCCCAGGCACGCTGCATCTATGCCTCGAGCACCGAAGGCGCCTTCCGCGATGGTGATTGGCGCGTGGTGTTTGCCGGACATGGCTTCACCTGGCTGGGGGATGCGAGCCATCCGGTGGCACCGATCTGGCTCGATGACCTGAGCGCTGCCGGCATCCCCCACGAGTGGAGCACCGAGATCCTGACCCGGCTGTGGCGCAAACTCGCCCTCAACTGTGCGATCAATCCGCTGACGGTGCTACACGATTGCCGTAATGGCGGCTTGCAGCAACATCAATGTGAGGTCGCCACCCTGTGCGGTGAACTGGTGGAGTTGCTCGAGCGTTGTGGTCAGCCGGCAGCGGCCGAAAACCTGCAGCAGGAAGTCGAACGGGTGATTCACGCCACCGCCGCCAACTACTCCTCGATGCATCAGGACGTCACGAGCCAGCGCCGCACGGAAATCAGCTACCTGCTCGGTTATGCCTGCAAAGTGGCCGGGCGCCATCAACTGAACCTGCCTCACCTCAATCAACTTGAGGCAAGGTTGATCGCTCGCCTGCAACGCCTTGGATTGCCCAGCGACTGAGCAGCGGCTACGCTGGCCACTTGTTCCTTGTCTGCGATGAATCCGATGCCATTGCGCCAGCGCCTTGAAAACCTGCCCGTCGGCCAGAAACTGCTGGCCGCCCTGCTGGTACTGATGGTCACCGTCCTGCTGGTTGCCAACCTGACCTTTATCAGCGCCGCCTACTACATCTCCCAGGAAAGCATGGCGCCCCAGGCCCTGCAGACCATCGGCCGGCTGGTATCCAACCCGAGCCTGGCCTCCGAAGCCCTGGCGTCCCCCCAAAGCGCCGAGCGCCTGCTGAATGAACTCAACAGCTATTCGCCCTTGCGCGCGGCAGCCCTGTATGACGGAAAGGGTGAGCGACTGGCGCAATTGCAGCATGGCGACAACCTGGAGCTACCGAAGCGTTTCCGGCATATCGAAGACTGGCAGGCCACCGAGTTTCGTACCAACCAAGTCATCCCCCTGCCCCGCACTGGCGCGGCACCAGGACACCTGCTGTTGGTAGCTTCGAGCGAACTGCCAATGGCGTTCTACACCGGGACCCTGACGGCCAGCCTGGGGATTCTGATCTTCAGCGTATTGCTGTGGCTGATCATTGCCCGCCAGATCAAGCGCCTGATTACCCGGCCGATCCACCAGCTCGAAGAGTTGTCCCGGCAGGTCACCCGCGAAGAGAACTACGCACTGCGTGCTTCGCGCGGAAACCACGATGAAATCGGCAGCCTCGCCGAAGCGTTCAACACCATGCTCTCGCGGATCGAGGCCAGGGAGCAGCAACTCAAGCGGGCCAGGGACGACTCCCAGGCAGCCTATGACCAGGCCCAGGGTCTGGCGGAAGAAACCCGCCATACCAACCGCAAACTGGAGCTCGAAGTCCAGGTGCGCAGCAAGATCGAGAAAAAGCTCACCGGTTTCCAGAACTACCTCAACAGCATCATCGACTCCATGCCATCGGCACTGATCGCCCTCGACGAACAACTCTACGTGACGCAATGGAACCAGGAGGCCAGCGCCCTGTCCGGCACGCGCCTCGATGAAGCCCTGAACCAGCCTATCTTCCTCGCCTTCGAACCGCTCAAGCCGTTCCTGCCGCAACTCAAGCAAACGGTCGAGCAGCATACGGTGGCCAAGATCGAGCGTGTCACCTGGCTCAAGGATGACGAGCCCCGCCACTACGCCCTGACTTTCTATCCGTTGATGGGCGGTGCCGGGCGTGGCGTGGTGATCCGGATCGACGACATCACCCAGCGCCTGTCCCTGGAAGAGATGATGGTGCAGTCGGAGAAAATGCTGTCGGTGGGTGGCCTGGCCGCCGGCATGGCCCACGAGATCAACAACCCGCTGGGCGCAATCCTGCACAACGTGCAAAACATTCGCCGACGCCTGTCGTCCGATTTGCCGAAGAACCTCGAAGTGGCCGAACAGGCAGGCATCGAACTGGCGACGGTCAACCAGTACCTGAAAATCCGCGAAGTGCCACAGTTACTCGACGGCATCCAGCAGGCCGGTGCCCGGGCGGCGAAAATCGTCACCCACATGCTCAGCTTCAGCCGTCGCAGCACCCGCCAGATGGCCCCTTGCGATCTGCCTGCCCTGATCGACCAGGCGGTGGAGATCGCCGGTAACGACTTCGACCTGGCGATCGGCTTCGACTTCAAGGGCCAGGCCATCATTCGCCAGTTCGATCCGGCCCTGGGACCGGTCCCCGGCACCGCCAACGAACTGGAGCAAGTGCTGCTCAACCTGTTGAAGAATGCTGCACAAGCCATCCATCAGCGCGAAGACGACAGCGAACCGGGGCGGATCATCCTACGCACCAGACTGAATCCGCCATGGGCGGAAATCCAGGTCGAGGACAACGGGATCGGCATGAGCGAAAACGTGCGCAAACGGACCTTCGAGCCGTTCTTCACCACCAAGGAAATCGGCCAGGGCACCGGGCTTGGCCTGTCGGTGTCGTACTTCATCATCACCAATAACCACAAGGGGCAGATGGAAGTGCAATCGACTCTTGGCCAAGGCACCTGCTTCACCTTGCGCCTGCCCCTGGCGAGTACCCCACCTGTCTCGCAAGAACTCAATCTGCTATCGAGGTAACCATGGGCTTTCGTTTGTCGAAGATTTACACCCGCACTGGCGACAAAGGCGAGACCGGGCTGGGCGACGGTCGTCGCGTACCCAAGGATCACCCGCGGATCGAGGCCATTGGCGAAGTCGATACGCTGAACAGTCAGGTGGGCGTGTTGCTGGCCGGGCTGGCGGCGCAAACGGGTGAGTTTCCAGGCTTGAACGAAGTGATCGAGGTATTGGCCCCCTGCCAGCATCGGTTATTTGATCTGGGTGGCGAACTGGCGATGCCGGTGTACCAGGCGTTGAATGCAGCAGAAATCGAACGACTGGAAGCGGCGATCGATGTGTGGAATGAAGAGTTGGGGCCCCTGGAAAACTTCATCTTGCCCGGTGGCTCGACGCTGATTGCCCAGGCTCATGTCTGCCGTAGCCTGGCGCGCAGCGCAGAGCGGCGCTGTCAGCAGCTCAATGCGATTGAGCCGTTGGCCGGAGTTGGCCTGGCGTACATCAATCGGTTGTCGGATTTGTTGTTTGTGATGGCGCGGCTGATTGCCAAGCGTCAGGGAGTGGCGGAGATTCTTTGGCAGCCTGCGGCGAAACCTGAGGTTTAGCCGGCGCCTGCCAAGCCCTCATCGCGAGCAAGCTCGCTCCCACAGGTTTTGTGATCGCCGCAAATCCACTGTGGGAGCGAGCTTGCTCGCGATGAGGCCATTTGCATCACTCGGAATCAGGCCAAAACGCCCGTATTCCCGCCACACCCTGCGCACCCGTCGCCCAGGCTTTCTCGACCTCAGCCGGGCCAACCCCACCAAGCAGGAACACCGGCTTGCTGAAGCCCTCGATCAAGCTCGACGCCTGCTCCCAACCCAACGGCTCGGCGCCAGGGTGAGTCTGGGTCGGCTGTACCGGCGACAGGGTCACGAAGTCCACCCCCATCTGCTCGGCCAGCGCCAGCTCTTCAGCGTTATGGCACGACGCCGCCAGCCAGCGCGATGCCGGTAGCGGTCGGCCAGCCGCTGCGTATTTGCGCAGCTGCGCCGAGGTAATGTGCCAACCGGCGGACGGGAAGTCGCCCAGCCATTCGAACGGCCCCTTGATCATCAATTGCGCCTTGCCGGCACACAGCCCCACCGCATCCACGGCCAGGTCCCGGTATTTCGGGTCGTAACCGTTCGGTGCGCGCAACTGGATCAGCTTGATGCCGCCAGCAATGGCCTTCTGGATGCCGCGCAGCAACGCCGGGGTTTCCAGGTCTTCCGGGGTAATCAGGTACTGAGCGGGCAATTTCGCGGCCGCGACGATCGGCTGATTGGCCGCCGGAAACTCGTAATCCGACAGATCCCGGGGCGATACCCAGGCCAGCGGTTGGCCTTCGGCGCCGTGGGGCTCGCCGGTAAACGCCGAGACTTCCCAGACATCCAGCAACACCTGCTTGTCCGGGTAATCGTGCCGGACCTGAATGAGCGGGCGCGCCGCGCCGACCACGATGCCCAGTTCCTCATGAAGTTCGCGGGCCAGTGCGGTTTCGACCGACTCGTCGGCCTCGACCTTGCCCCCGGGAAATTCCCACAAGCCACCCTGGTGCTGTGAATCCGCACGACGGGCGATCAGAATTTGGCCACTGCCATCACGGATGACGGCGGCGGCGACATGGACTCGTTTCACCTTTACGACTCCTCCAGTCCGGCCTTCTGCCAGGCCTTGAACGCTGGCCATTGGTAGAGGGTTTCAACATAGGCTTCGTCAGCCGCGGACAGTTTCACCCGATAGGTGCGCAGGCGCACGGCGATGGGTGCAAAAAACGCATCGGCCAACGTGATGCGGCCAAACAGGTACGGACCGCTCTCGGTCGCAGCGGCACGACACTCGGCCCACAACGCAGACATGCGTTCGATGTCCGCCTGGACATCGGCCGGGACCGGCGATAGCGCTGCGTCATGGCTCAGGTCGAACGGCATGTTGCCGCGCATGGCGAAAAAGCCACTGTGCATCTGCGCGCACGCCGAACGCGCCTGGGCACGGGCGGCAATGTCTTTGGGCCACAGGTTCGCGTCGGGAAACTGTTCTGCCAGGTATTCGGCAATCGCCAGGGAGTCGGCGATGGTGCCGTGTCCGGTTTTCAGCAGCGGGACTTTACAGGTTGGCGAATGCTTGAGCAGACGCTCACGGGTGTCCGGCTGGTTCAGCTTGATCAGTTCTTCGGTGTAGGAAGCGCCAGTCAGATCGAGGGCCAGGGCGCCACGCAGGGACCAGGAGGAATGCAGTTTGTCGCCGATGATCAGGTGCAGGCTCATGTTCGGGGTGCCTTCTCGTCAGGGTAACAAGCCAGAATATCTAGCGTCTGGTCGTCAGCCTTCGCGAGCAAGCCCGCTCCCACAGTTGATCGGGCAGTACGCACACTTTGTGTTCACTGAAGATCTCTTGTGGGAGCGGGCTTGCTCGCGAATGGGACGACTCGGTCTTGAACCGTGTATTAAGTACGGTACTCGGCGTTGATCTTCACGTATTCGTGGGACAGGTCGGTGGTCCAGATGGTTTCGCTGCAATCGCCACGACCCAACTCGATACGGATGGTGATTTCTTCCTGCTGCATCACCGCCGCGCCCTGGGCTTCGGTGTAGGTCGCCGCGCGCGCGCCACGGCTGGCGATGCACACGTCGCCGAGGAACACGTCGATCTTGCTCACGTCCAGGTTCGGCACTCCGGCACGGCCTACAGCCGCCAGTATACGGCCCCAGTTCGGGTCGGAAGCGAACAACGCGGTCTTGATCAGCGGCGAATGAGCCACGGTGTAACCGACGTCCAGGCACTCCTGGTGATTGCCGCCGCCGTTGACTTCAACAGTGACGAACTTGGTCGCGCCTTCACCGTCGCGAACGATGGCCTGGGCCACGTCCATGCACACTTCGAACACCGCTTGCTTGAGCTTGGCGAACAGTTCGCCTTCGGCACGGGTGATTTCCGGCAGTGCCGCCTGACCGGTGGCAATCAGCATGCAGCAGTCGTTGGTCGAGGTATCGCCATCGATGGTGATGCGGTTGAACGACTTGTTGGCGCCATCGAGCATCAGGTTTTGCAGCACATCGCGGGAGACTTTGGCGTCGGTGGCGATGTAGCCGAGCATGGTCGCCATGTTCGGGCGAATCATGCCGGCGCCTTTGCTGATGCCGGTTACGGTGATGGTCACGCCGTCGTGCTGGAACTGACGACTGGCACCTTTTGGCAGGGTGTCGGTGGTCATGATGCCGGTGGCGGCGGCTTCCCAGTTATGGATCGACAGGTCGTCGAGGGCCGCTTGCAGCGCGCCTTCGATTTTCTCGACCGGCAACGGCTCGCCGATCACACCGGTGGAATACGGCAGCACCTGGCTGGCCTCGACACCGGTCAGTTCGGCCAGCTTGGCGCAAGTGCGCTCGGCGGCGGCCAGGCCTGGCTCGCCGGTACCGGCGTTGGCATTGCCGGTGTTGGTCAGCAGGTAACGCACAGGGCCTTGCACGCGTTGCTTGGCCAGGATCACCGGCGCGGCGCAAAAGGCGTTCAGGGTGAACACGCCAGCAACCGTGGAGCCTTCAACACAGCGCATGACCACAACATCCTTGCGCCCCGGGCGCTTGATGCCGGCCGAGGCGATACCGAGTTCAAAACCGGCAACCGGGTGCAACGTTGGCAAAGGACCAAGACCAACAGCCATGAATGCGCTCCTTTATAAATGATGTCAGCACCGTTTCAGCAGAACGGTGGTTCGAATGGTAAAACGCCGCGACGGCAGAAGCCGGTCGCGGCGCGGGTATTTCAGCGTTTGAAACGGGTTTTACTGGATCTGCCCGTGGCAATGCTTGAACTTCTTGCCCGAACCGCAGTAGCACAACTCGTTGCGACCCAGTTTCTGCTCGTTGCGAACCGGCGCGGCCGCGAGGGCAACATCGACCTCTTCGCCCAACACTTCCGGCTGTTCAAGGCCTGGCGCCTCTTCATGCAGGAACTGCATGCGAGCGGCCAATGCCTCGGCTTCCTGACGCAGACGCTGCTCTTCTTCGATCGGGTCTTCGCGGCGAACCTGAACGTGGGACAGCACACGGATCGAATCGCGCTTGATCGAATCCAGCAATTCGGAGAACAGGGTGAACGACTCGCGCTTGTATTCCTGCTTCGGGTTCTTCTGGGCATAACCACGCAAGTGGATACCGTGACGCAGGTGATCCATGGTCGACAGGTGGTCTTTCCACAGGTCGTCCAGCACGCGCAGAACGATTTGCTTCTCGAAGCTGCGCAGCGCTTCGGCGCCCGCCTGGTCTTCTTTCTCGTTGTACGCCGCGATCAGTTCCTGCATCAGTTTCTCGCGCAGGGTTTCTTCGTACAGATGATCGTCTTCGTCGAGCCATTGCTGGATCGGCAGCGTGACACCGAAATCGCTCTGCAATGCAGCTTCCAGACCAGCCACGTCCCACTGTTCAGGCAACGACTGCGGAGGAATGTGCGCACTGACGGTGGCGTCGAGCACGTCCTGACGGAAGTCAGCGATGGTCTCACCGATGTTGTCGGCGGCCAGCAACGTGTTACGCATGTGATAGATCACTTTACGCTGTTCGTTGTTGACGTCGTCGAACTCGAGCAGCTGCTTGCGAATGTCGAAGTTGCGGCCTTCAACCTTGCGCTGGGCCTTTTCGATGGCGTTGGTCACCATGCGGTGCTCGATCGCTTCGCCAGGCTGCATGCCCAGGGCCTTCATGAAGTTCTTCACCCGGTCAGAGGCGAAGATGCGCATCAGGCTGTCTTCCAGCGACAGGTAGAAACGGCTGGAACCGGCGTCACCCTGACGACCGGCACGACCACGCAGCTGGTTGTCGATACGGCGCGATTCGTGACGCTCGGAGGCAATCACCTGCAAACCGCCCGATTCGAGCACTTGCTGGTGACGCTTCTGCCAGTCGGCCTTGATCTGGGCAATCTGCTCAGGGGTCGGGTTTTCCAGGGAAGCCACTTCCACTTCCCAGTTACCGCCCAACAGGATGTCGGTACCACGACCGGCCATGTTGGTGGCGATGGTCAGTGCGCCCGGACGACCGGCCTGGGCAATGATCTCGGCTTCCTTTTCGTGGAACTTGGCGTTCAGGACCTTGTGTTCGATGCCTTCCTTCACGAGCAGGCTGGACATGTGCTCGGAGGTTTCGATGGTGGCGGTACCGACCAGAACCGGACGGCCCGCGGCCATGCTTTCCTTGATGTCGGCCACGATTGCCGCGTATTTCTCGTCGGCGGTCAGGAACACCAGGTCGTTGTAGTCTTTACGGGCCAGCGGCTTGTTCGGTGGAATCACCATGACCTGCAGGCCATAGATCTGGTGGAACTCGAACGCTTCGGTGTCGGCCGTACCGGTCATGCCGGACAGCTTGTTGTACAGACGGAAGTAGTTCTGGAAGGTGGTCGACGCCAGTGTCTGGCTTTCGGCCTGGATGTTCAGGTTTTCCTTGGCTTCGATGGCCTGGTGCAGGCCTTCGGACAAGCGGCGGCCCGGCATGGTCCGGCCGGTGTGCTCGTCGACCAGTACGACCTGACCGTCCTGCACGATGTATTCGACGTTGCGGTGGAACAGCTTGTGCGCGCGCAGGCCGGCGTAGACGTGAGTCAGCAGGCTCAGGTTGTGCGCCGAGTACAGGCTCTCGCCTTCAGCCAGCAGGCCGATGCGGGTCAGCGTTTCTTCGACGTACTGGTGACCGGCTTCGTTGAGTTCGACCTGACGGGTCTTCTCGTCGACGGTGTAGTGACCGGCCTGGGTGACCTCGCCTTCGACTTCTTCAACGTGCAGCTTGAGCTGCGGGATCAGCTTGTTGACCTCGATGTACAGCTTGGAGCTGTCTTCGGCCTGACCGGAGATGATCAGCGGCGTACGGGCTTCGTCGATGAGGATGGAGTCGACTTCGTCGATCACGGCAAAATTGAGTTCGCGCTGGAATTTTTCTTCCATGCTGAACGCCATGTTGTCGCGCAGGTAATCGAAACCGAATTCGTTATTGGTGCCGTAGGTGATGTCGGCGGCGTAGGCAGCGCGCTTCTCTTCCGGCGGCTGGAACGGCGTGACAACGCCGACCGTCAGGCCGAGGAATTCATACAGCGGGCGCATCCAGTTGGCGTCACGGCGGGCCAGGTAGTCGTTCACCGTCACAACGTGCACGCCGTTGCCGGACAGCGCGTTGAGGTAAACGCCCAGTGTTGCCACCAGGGTCTTGCCTTCACCGGTACGCATTTCCGCGATCATGCCTTCATGCAAGGTCATGCCGCCGATCAGCTGGACATCGAAGTGGCGCATGCCCATGACACGCTTGCCGGCTTCGCGGGCGACCGCAAAGGCTTCTGGCAGCAGATTGTCGAGGGATTCCCCTTTGGCGATGCGGGCCTTGAACTCGCTTGTCTTGGCACGCAATTGATCGTCCGAAAGGGCCACCATTTGCTCTTCGAAGGCATTGACGAGTTGCACCGTCTTGAGCATGCGCTTGACTTCACGCTCGTTCTTGCTTCCAAAAAGTTTCTTTAACAAAGGCGCAAACATATCGGCAGGATCTTCCACACTAAAGGGATGGAGGGCGGCCCCGTGAGTCGCCCGTGCAGCCCTCATGGCCGCATGCGAACGAGCATTCTACCCGGAAACGATGGAGAGGAAAGTGGCGATATTCCACGATGCTGGCACAGCGCTTTGACGGGGCTCACATAAAATAAGGGCGTTTTGCTCAACTTCAAGCCGTTCAAGACAGAAGTTAGTTGTTGATTTAATGGGTAAAGCGCCCACAAAAGCAATGGGCGGGTGCATCCGGCGCTTTCTGCTACCATGGCGCCTCTGTTACTTCAGGTGTCTGATCATGGCATTTCGCCCACTTACGGCCAAAGTACCTGCCGTTCTACTACGCGAAGCCAAGCCGCTGAAGGCCATTCTCGGCCACGCTCAACGCCTGGGTCACCTGCAACGCTTGCTCGAAAGCCAATTGCAACCCGCCGCTCGCGAGCATTGCCACGTGGCTTCCTGGCGCGAAGGCAGTTTGTTGCTGATTGTCACCGACGGTCATTGGGCAACCCGCCTGCGCTACCAGCAGAAGCGCCTGCAACGGCAACTGCAAATGTTCGACGAGTTTGCCAATCTGACCCGGATCCTGTTCAAAGTTCAACCGCCGACCGTTCAGCAAGGTGCGGCCGGGCATACCATGGACTTGTCCAACGACGCGGCAGCGACCATTCAGGCCACGGCCGACGGGATCAGCGACCCGAATCTGCGGGCAGCGCTGGAGCGACTGGCGGCGCATGCCAAAACCAAAGGTTAAAGACAAGATCAAAAGATCGCAGCCTCCGGCAGCTCCTACATTTAAATTTGCGAGCAACCCGTAGGAGCTGCCGAAGGCTGCGATCCTTTGCTTTCAGCGGCGTTTTTTGCTGCCCAGCAACGAGCCCATCAAGCCGCGCACCAACTGTCGGCCAATCTGGTTCGCCGCCTGTTGCATCGCCGATTTCAGCGCCTTCCCAGCCGCTGTGCCGAGGAACTCTCCGGCCTGTTCGGTGAAACTCGGTTCCTGTTTGCCCTGCTCCGCTTCGGGCTCTGATGCCAGTCCCTTGCGTCCCACCAGCACCTCATAGGCTGATTCGCGATCGATCGGTTGGTCATAACGCCCTTTGAACGGTGAGCCTGCGATCAACATCGTGCGCTCGGTTTCAGTCAAAGGCCCGATCCGCGATTGCGGTGGAGCCACCAACACCCGCTGGACCATTTCCGGCGTGCCCTTTTCCTGCAGGGTGCCGACCAGCGCCTCACCGATCCCGAGCTCAGTCAACACCGACAACGCGTCGAACGCAGGATTCGGCCGGAATCCTTCGGCCACCGCGCGCAGGGACTTCTGCTCCTTGGCCGTGAACGCACGCAGACCGTGCTGGACGCGCAAACCCAACTGCGCCAGCACATCATCCGGCAGGTCACCCGGCGACTGGGTGACGAAATACACGCCCACGCCTTTCGAACGAATCAGCCTTACAACCTGTTCCAGACGATCACGCAATGCCTGGGGCGTACCGTTGAACAACAAGTAAGCTTCGTCGAAGAACAATGCCAGCAAGGGTTTTTCGGCATCGCCACGCTCCGGCAGTTGCTCGAACAGTTCGGCCAACAGCCACAGCAGGAACGTCGCATAGACTTTCGGCGCCTCATGCACCAGGCGGCTGGCGTCCAGCAAATGAATGCGCCCACGGCCATCCGCCGTGGGTTGCAGGATGTCTTCGAGTTGCAGCGCCGGCTCGCCGAACAGGGCTTCGGCGCCCTGTTGCTCCAGGGTCGCCAGACGTCGCAGCAATGCCTGGCTGGAACCGGTGGTCATCAATGCCGCATCGTCGCCCAGCAACTGGGGGATGTCCCGCAGGTGATTGAGCAACGCCTTCAGGTCCTTGAGATCGAGCAACAACAGGCCTTCGCGGTCCGCCACCTTGAACGCGGCGTAGAGTGCCGATTGCTGACTGTCGGTCAACTCCAGCAGGCTGCCCAGCAGCAGCGGCCCCATTTCACTCAAGGTTGTGCGTAAAGGATGACCGGACTGACCGTGTATGTCCCACAACGTCACCGGATAAGCCTGAGGCTTGTGGTTGAGCCAGGGCATCCCGGCAATCCGCTCAGCGATCTTGCCCTGGGGGTTGCCGGCGGCGCCAAGGCCGCACAGGTCACCCTTGATGTCGGCGGCGAACACCGCTACGCCGGCATTGCTGAAGGCTTCGGCCATTCGTTGCAAAGTGACGGTCTTGCCGGTGCCGGTCGCGCCCGCGATCAATCCGTGGCGGTTCGCCAGGCGCATGGCCTGGGCAATCGGCTGCCCTTCGAGATCTGCGCCGATAACGAGTTGCAATGAGTCAGGCATTTGGTCACCCATGATTAATCTTTGGTCCTGCACGGCCGATAGAGATAACGACAAAGCAGTCAGACACGATCTGGTCGGAAATTTCCCTAAGGAGAGTCGGAAAATTCACTTGCTTTCAACCTTGCCCGTCGTGCGTCCCTTTATAAAAGCACGCGCTGGACATTAAGACCTTAGCGGAACCCCAAGCCATGAACAAAAATCTGCGTTTCAGCCATAAAATCCTGCTTGCCGCCGCCCTCATTGTGATTGCCGCCTTCGCCTCATTCACGCTGTACAACGACTATTTGCAGCGCAATGCCATTCGCGAAAACCTGGAAAATTATCTGCAGGAAATGGGCGCGGTAACCGCCAACAATATCCAGACCTGGTTGAACGGGCGCAGCCTGTTGATTGAAAACCTGTCACAAACTGTTGCGCTCAACCCCGATGCCGACAACGTTTCCAGCCTGCTTGTACAAAAGGCTGTGACCTCGACCTTCATGGGCGCCTACCTCGGCAACAAGGATGGCTCGTTCATCATTCGCCCGGACAGCAAGATGCCCGATGGCTATGATCCACGTGCACGCCCTTGGTACAAAAGCGCGCAAGGCAGCAGCGGTTCGGCATTGACCGAGCCTTATATTGATCTGGCTTCCGGCCAACTGGTGATCTCCATTGTCGACAGCGTCATCAAGGACGGCCAGAACATCGGCGTGGTCGGTGGCGACCTGAGCCTGCAAGTGATCGCCGACAGCCTTGGCACGCTGGATTTCGACGGCATGGGTTATGCCTTCCTGGTCAGCTCCGATGGCAAGATCCTCGTACATCCCGACAAAGCGCTGGCGATGAAGGCGCTCAAGGATGTCTACCCGCAAGACACGCCGGCTATCAGCAGCGCAATGAGCGAAATCCAGGTCGATGGCAAAACCCGCATCGTGACCTTCACCCCGATCAAAGGCTTGTCATCGGTCAACTGGTACATCGGTGTGTCGGTCGACAAAGAAAAAGCCTACTCGATGCTCAGCGAATTCCGCGCCTCGGCTGTGGTTGCGACCATTATTGCCGTGGCCATCATCATCGCCCTGCTCGGCATGCTGATTCGCATCCTGATCCAGCCGCTGCACGTCATGACCCGTGCCATGGCCGACATCGCCGACGGCGAAGGCGACCTGACCAAGCGCCTGACCATCCAGAACAATGACGAATTCGGCACACTCGGCACCGCGTTCAACCGTTTCGTCGAGCGCATTCACGGCTCGATCCGCGAAGTGTCCTCAGCCACCGGGCAAGTCAACGAAGTGGCATTGCGCGTAGTGGCCGCTTCCAACTCGTCGATGTTCAACTCCGACCAGCAAGCCTCGCGCACCAGCAGCGTCGCGGCCGCGATCAACCAGCTCGGTGCCGCCGCCCAGGAAATTGCCCGTAACGCCGCTCAGGCTTCGAGCCAGGCCAGCGATGCCCGCAACCTGGCCGAAGACGGCCAGCAAGTGGTGGACCGCAGCATCGCGGCGATGAATCAACTGTCGAGCATGCTCAGTGCATCGAGCTCCAACATCGAATCGCTGAACAGCAAAACGGTGAACATCGGGCAGATTCTCGAAGTGATCACCAGCATTTCCCAGCAAACCAATTTGCTGGCACTCAACGCCGCCATTGAAGCCGCCCGCGCCGGTGAAGCCGGTCGTGGATTTGCCGTGGTGGCGGACGAAGTGCGCAACCTGGCACATCGCACACAGGAATCGGCGCAACAGGTGCAAACCATGATCGAGGAGTTGCAGGTCGGCGCCCGGGAATCGGTCAGCACCATGAGCGACAGCCAGCGCCACAGTCAGGACAGCGTGGAAATCGCCAACCTCGCGGGCGAACGCCTGAACAGCGTGACGCTGCGTATCGGTGAAATCGACGGCATGAACCAGTCGGTGGCTACCGCGACGGAGGAACAGACCGCCGTGGTGGAGTCGATCAACGTCGACATCACCGAGATCAACACACTGAACCAGGAAGGCGTGGAGAACCTGCAATCGACATTGCGCGCGTGCTCGGACCTTGAGCAGCAAGCGGCACGGTTGAAGCAGTTGGTAGGCAGTTTCCGTATCTGATGCAGCAACCCCATGTGGCGAGGGAGCTTGCTCCCGCTGGGCCGCGAAGCGCCCCCAAAATCGGTATCCAAGGTGTGTCAACAAAAACACATCGGCTGATTTGACGACTGCTTCGCAGCCGTGCGGGAGCAAGCTCCCTCGCCACAACAGCCTTCATCCAGCGCCTTGCAACAAACCCCGACCGAACATCTATCCTTCATATAGGTCAACCAAAGGAGTAACAGGACCGGAGGATCGTTCATCGTGCATATCGCGGACATCACCATGTTCTACGCCCCCGCCAGTGGAGGCGTGCGCACTTATCTGGATGCAAAGCATCGTCGCCTGGGCATCAAGCCAGGCATTCGCCACAGTTTGCTGATCCCCGGATCGTCCTTGGGCGAGCAGGATGGCATCTTCACGGTTCCCGCCCCTGCCCTGCCCTTCGGCAAGGGTTATCGCTTTCCTCTGCGTCTGGCGCCCTGGCGCAATGTGCTGCAAGACTTGCAACCCGATCTGATCGAAGTCGGCGACCCCTATCTCACCGCATGGGCGGCGCTGGATGCGCGGCGCCAACTCGATGTGCCGGTCATCGGCTTCTATCACTCGGACCTGCCGCTGCTGGTCAGCAACCGCATGGGAAGCTGGGTGACCAACAACGTCGAGGCCTATGTCAGCAAGCTCTATGGCAACTTCGACCGGGTCCTGGCGCCCAGCCGGGTCATGGCCGACAAGCTCATCGGGCTTGGGGTCAGGAATGTCTTCGTGCAGCCGCTCGGCGTCGACCTGCAAACCTTCAATCCCGATGCCAGAGACCCCGGGCTACGGGCCGAGCTGGGCCTGGACGAAAACACCCGCCTCTTGATCTTCGCCGGGCGCGGGTCCAAGGAAAAAAACCTGCCGGTGCTACTCGACTGCATGAAACGCCTGGGCCGACGCTATCACCTGCTGCTGGTTGGCTCGTCGATGCCCACGGCCGTGCCGTCCAACGTGACGGTGATCGACGAGTTCTGCCCGGCGGCGCAGGTGGCCCGCCTGATGGCCAGCGCCGACGCATTGCTCCACGCCGGCGATCAGGAAACCTTCGGCCTGGTCATTCTGGAGGCCATGGCCAGCGGCATTCCAGTGGTAGCCGTGGCGGCCGGGGCCTTCGAGGAAATCGTCACCGAGGACTGCGGCCTGCTCTGTGCGCCGAACAATCCCGCCGCGATGGCCACCGCCGTTCGAGAACTGTTCGGCTCGGGCAGCGTAACCCTGGGCCGGCAAGCGCGATTGCATGTCGAACGGCATTACGCCTGGGATACGGTGGTCAACAGCCTGCTGCGCCACTACCACGCCGTGCTCGGCAGCCAATGGCCGCAGGCAGCCAATGGTTGAGTCCATGAACTGTCCCGCTTTACTGCTGGTACTGCACGACGTGGCACCGCCCACCTGGGCCGATTACCAGCCGTTCGTCGAAACCGTCGACGCCTTGGGTGACGTGCCGATCACCTGGCTGGTGGTCCCGGATTTGCACAAACACAACAATCTGGACGCCCATCCGCAATTTTGTCGCCAGCTCAGTGCCAGGGTCGCCCGGGGCGACGAACTGGCACTGCATGGCTATTTCCATTGTGACGACGGGCCGATGACCATCAATCCCCGCGACTGGTTCATGCGTCGGGTCTACACCCACGAAGGCGAGTTTTACCGTTTGTCGCAGGAAGACGCCCTCGCCCGGCTGCGTTCGGGTATCGATATGTTCCACCGCCATGAATGGCCGCTCGAGGGGTTCGTCGCCCCGGCCTGGCTGATGAGCCCGGGCACTCGCCAGGCGTTGCGCCAATTGCCGTTGAGTTACACCAGCGACTCGCAACATTTATACCGGCTACCGGATTTCATCGCGATAGACGCGCCGGGGCTGGTCTGGAGCGCGCGCAGCGCCTTGCGCCGGGGTGTTTCGAAGCTCGTCAGCGACTGGCGAGAACAGCGTTGGCAGCACGCCCCGGTGATTCGCCTGGGCCTGCACCCGGTGGACATGCGCCATGAGTTCTCACGCCGATACTGGCTACAAACCCTGGAGCACCTGCTCGACATCGGAAGAGTTCCGATGACCAAGGCCCGCTGGCTGGCGCTGCAAAACGACCGAATGGGCCTTGCCGCATGAGTCGCGCACTGCTGTTGTTCGTCGGTTTGCTCGCGGCAGTGCTGATTCCATTATTGTTGGGCGGCAGCGAAACCTGGTCTCGGCTGAGCGCATTTCCGCTGCCGTGGTTGCTGATCATGTTCGGCATGATCCTGCTGTGCTGGGGAGTGAACACTCTGCGTTTGCGCCTGTTGCTGGGGGATCAGTGCGACAAGGTCGGCCGACTCAGGAGCCTCGGCGTGGTGATGGCCGCCGAATTCGCCTACTGCGCCACGCCCGGCGGCAGTGGCGGACCTCTGACGATCATGGCCTTACTGGCGCGTCGCGGCGTGCGTCCCGCCAGGGGCAGTGCAGTGTTTGCCATGGATCAACTGAGCGACTTGCTGTTTTTCCTCTGTGCCCTGAGCGGGATTCTGATTTACGCCCTGTTCCAGCACCTCAGCCAGCGCATGGAATGGATGCTGATGGTCAGCACCGTTTCGCTGTTCAGCGGCCTGATCAGTTGCGTCATGGTGGCCCGCTATCACCGCTTATTGATTCGCCTGAGTGGCCGTTGGCTCGCCCGACTCAATGTCAAGGCGGCCACGCGAATGCGCTGGGCGCGCAAACTCCTGCAGTTTCTGGCGGCGTTTACCGACACGTTGAAGTTGCCCGTGCGGACCTTGATCAAGGTATTCGCCCTGACCTGCATGCACTGGGTCCTGCGCTACAGCGTGCTGTACCTGGCGCTACGAGGGCTCGGCGCGGACTTGCAGTGGGCCTGGAGTTTTCTGGTCCAGATGCTTGCCCTGAGCGCCGGTCAATTCAGCCTGCTGCCGGGGGGAGCCGGGGCGGCCGAACTGACGTCCGCTGCGCTGCTGGCGCCCATGGTCGGGAAATCCACGGCAGCCGCGGCGATTCTGATTTGGCGGGCGGTGACCTATTACTTCTATTTACTGGTCGGTGGGCCGGTATTTTTGCTGATGCTGGGTCGGCCACTGCTGATGAAGTTGATGAAACTCAGGCAGGCTTAGGTTTGTCCTCGGGCTCTTGCTGCATCTGCTCCCACAGCTGCGCGGCGTCAGGAAACTCCGTACCGGTTTCAGGCCCCATGTCATCCGGGTCGTAGCGGCTCAGGCAACCCTCGCCCAGCGTGGCGGGAGCCTTGGAGGTGGCTTTGTCCAGTGGATCGGCCATGGTCATGTCCTCGGTGCAGTAACGGCGAAGGGCCTGAAGCGATTGAACGCCCAGGCCCTTCGAGTTTCAACTGTGACGTACGTCTGTCAGAAGACGACAGTCTTGTTGCCGTGCACCAGCACCCGGTCTTCCAGGTGATAACGCAAGCCACGGGCCAGCACCATTTTCTCGACATCACGGCCGAAACGCACCATGTCTTCGATGCTGTCGCTGTGGCTGACACGCACTACGTCCTGCTCGATGATCGGGCCGGCATCCAGCTCTTCGGTCACATAGTGGCAGGTCGCGCCGATCAGCTTAACGCCGCGCAGGGAGGCCTGGTGGTAAGGCTTGGCACCGACGAACGACGGCAGGAAGCTGTGGTGAATGTTGATGACCTTGTGCGCGTATTCGCTGCACAACTCGGGCGGCAGGATCTGCATGTAGCGGGCAAGCACCACCACTTCGGCGTCGTGCTGCTTGACCAGGCGCGAAACCTCGGCGAAGGCTGGCTGCTTGTCCTGCGGATTGACCGGGACGTGGTAGTACGGAATACCGTGCCACTCCACCATGCTGCGCAAGTCATCATGGTTGGAAATCACACAGGAAATTTCGCAGTCCAGCTCATCGCTGTGCCAGCGGTGCAGCAAGTCGGCCAGACAGTGCGACTCGCGGCTGGCCATCAGGACCACGCGCTTCTTTTGCTCGGTATCGGTGATGCGCCAGTCCATCGAGAACTCTTCGGCGATCGGGGCAAAGGCTTCACGAAACGCTTCGATACCAAATGGCAGGGAGTCGGCACGGATTTCGTGACGCATGAAGAACCAGCCACTGAGATTGTCCGAGTGATGGCTCGCTTCAGTGATCCAGCCGTTGTGTGATGCCAGAAAGTTACTGACTTTGGCAACGATGCCAACACGGTCCGGGCAAGAAATCACCAGACGAAAAGTGCGCATGAGGGGGAAACTCCAGAACTTCGCAAAGGCCGCCATTCTAGCGATTGCGCAGCAAAACTGCAGTATTGTTGACGTTTCGCCCTGCCGGAAGGTCAGTGCGCCAGGGCGGACACCCGCAGTGCCTGCTTGCACAGATGCTCTTGCGTCGCCGAGCAATTGTTAATTTATGTATATCTGACAGACCGGGACCACACTAAAAACTGCATTACCAATGCGCGCCAAAACCCCGGCAATTAAATTAAATAAACTTGCCTTAAATGTTTACTTGATGAAACACGGTGACTATTATTGCCGCACTGTCACCTGCCATCCAGCGTACAACATAAGGTAGTCACCATGTCCTTGATCAACGAATATCGCGCCACCGAAGAAGCTATCAAAGAGCTGCAAGCCCGTTTGAAGAACCTGTCCCAAGACGACAAACTGCAAACCGAGCTGGAATTCGAAGGCAAACTGCGCACCCTGATGGGCGAATACTCCAAGTCCCTGCGTGACATCATCGCGCTGCTGGATCCAGAATCCAAAACCAAGGCACCACGCGGCGGTGCAGTGAAAACTACTGGCACCAAGCGTGCTCGCAAAGTTAAACAATACAAAAACCCGCACAACGGTGAAGTCATCGAAACCAAAGGTGGCAACCACAAGACTCTGAAAGAGTGGAAAGCCAAGTGGGGTGGTGACGTGGTGGAAGGCTGGGCTACCCTGCTGGGCTAAGCCTCAGAGCTTGTCGCAGATGGATCCGTGACAAAAAATAACGCCAGCAAATGCTGGCGTTTTTTATGCGCGGTGTTTAAGCCCCGGCATGTTCGATTTCAAAGACTCAAACGCTTGCGCAGTCCCTGGACATAATCCTGCCACTCACCGAGCACCCCCTGCTGAAACGCAGTAGCACTAACGCTCAATTGGGCCGCGGCGTCCACAAAACTATCAAGGGTATTTGGCGCACCCCATTCTGGGTCTGACAAACGTTTCTGACAGAATATTCGCCAGCGTTCTTGCTCTTCGGAATTCAACGTGTCGGGAAAGTTGCGTGCGCGATATCGAAACAGCAATTCAGGCAAACGTTCGTCATCGAAAGGCCACTGCTCTTGTGCCAATTGCATCGGGTCAACGGTCCTGACTTGTTCACACAATCGTCGATCCCGATCACCGATAAATCCATCATATAACTGTTGCTCCGGATCCTGGCTCTGGGAAAAATCTTCGCGCGCATAAATCGCCAGGACTTTATCCTGCCAAACTTTCCGGGCGTCATTGAGCTGCGACACCCTCTGCTGATACAGCGCCATATCCAATCCCAGACGCTGCTGATCTTCCTGGCGAAGTACCGACAACGGTGCCACTACCGGGCACTTGTTGATGTGAATCAGCTTCAATGGCACCGGCAACTCGCCCTCGGCCAGCTCGTCGCGGCGGGTATACAAGCGCTGGCGCAAACTTTCGGCATCCAGGTCGAGCAGGCCCTGGGGATTGAGGTGCAGATCACAGACAATCAGGGCGTTCTTGTTGCGCGGGTGCCAGGCCAGCGGCAACACCACACCCACATAGCTGCGCGCGGCCGAAAAACGTCCGGAAACATGTACCAAAGGTTGCAGCAGGCGTATCTGGTCCATGACTTTCTGTTTGCTGCGCAGTTGAAACAGCCAGTCGTACAACTTCGGTTGTTTTTCCCGTATCAGGCGCGCCAGGGCGATTGTCGCGCGAACATCCGACAGCGCTTCGTGGGCATTGCCATGATCGATGCCATTGGCAGCGGTCAGGCGTTCGAGCTTGAGCGTGACCCGCCCCTCGTCATCGGTCGGCCAGACCAGGCCATCGGGGCGCAGGGCATAAGCGGCGCGCACCACATCGATCAGGTCCCAACGACTGTTACCGCCCTGCCACTCCCGAGCATAGGGGTCGAAAAAGTTTCGGTACAGGCTGTAGCGGGTCATCTCGTCATCGAAACGCAGGGTGTTATACCCCGCGCCACAGGTACCGGGCGCCGAGAGCTGGGCATGCACACGGGTCATGAAATCGGCTTCGCTCAAGCCTTGCGCCTGCAGTTGCCCGGGGGTGATCCCCGTGATCGTGCAGGCAGCCGGATGCGGCAGGATGTCATCACTGGGCTGGCAGTAAAGATTGACCGGCTCATCGATTTCATTGAGATCGAAGTCAGTGCGCAAGCCGGCCATTTGCAACGGACGGTCGCAACGGGGGTTGATGCCAGTGGTTTCGTAGTCGTACCAGAAGATGGAGGTCACGGGCGATTCCTGAACTGAAGATCGGCAAAGTCTAGGCGTTCACCTCCCGCCCCGGCCAGTAGTCTTGTCATTCAAACACCTTGCGCGGCTCACCATGCAATACATAGTTATGTCGTTTCCTCCCGCCCCCGCCCCTCGAATAGGCTGCTAGCATCGAATGGATACACTATCCCGAATAAGGCCACATCGTCAGGTTGCCCATGCTCGAGACAACAGCACAGCCACGGAATGCGCCGCTGTCACCGCCACTGGATACGCGGTACCAGGTCGAAACGCCGGAAGGCATCGATCTGCCACTGCGGCCGGCCGGGTTGATGGTCCGTGCGCTGGCATTCTCCATCGATCTTGGTTTGCGCGGCCTGGTCCTGGGCGTGCTGTTCATTGTGCTGGCGATGCTCGGCAAACTGGGGGCCGGGCTCGGCTCGATCCTGCTGTTCGTGGTGAGTTGGTGGTACATGGTGCTGTTCGAGGTGCTGAACCACGGCCGCTCGCCGGGCAAACAATGGATGGGCTTGCGGGTGGTGCACGACGATGGCACCCCGGTCGGCTGGTCGGCGTCGCTGCTGCGCAACCTGTTGCGCGTTGTCGACCTGCTGCCATTCGGTTACTTCCTCGGGGCCGTCAGTTGCCTGCAACACCCCCACTTCAAGCGCCTCGGCGATATCGCCGCCGGGACCCTGGTGATCTACCGCGAACGACCGCACACCCGCCCCCAGCTCCCCGAAGCCCAGTCGCGTCGCCCGGCCTTTGTCCTGACACTCACCGAACAACGGGCCATTCTCGGGTTTGCCGAGCGCCAGGGTGAACTCTCCGCAGCCCGGGTCAAAGAACTGGCTTCGATTCTCGCCCAACCCTTGAAAGTCCAGCCCCCACAGGCGGTGACCGAGCTCAACGGCATCGCCCGCGGCCTGTTGGGGCCGACATGAAGCAAAGCCTTTTTGAAAGCCGGCACAAGGCCGAATGGGAGCATTTCGCCCACCTGCTCGAGCAGTTGGAACGGGACGGCAAGAGCACCGACACCAGCAGTTTCCCGAAGGACTACCGACGTCTCTGCCAACACCTGGCACTGGCACGGGAGCGTGGCTACAGCAGTTTTCTGATCGACTCCCTGCAGCAACAAGTGCTGCGCGGACACCAACAGCTTTACCGTCATCGCAGCCGTTTGGGGGCCAATGTGCTGGCGTTCATCATGGCTGACTTTCCGCGACTGGTGCGCGAACAATGGCGTTTTGTCCTCGCCGCCAGCCTGATGTTCTTTGGCAGCCTGGCCGGCTTCGCGCTGTTGGTGTACCTGTACCCCGAGCTGGTCTACAACCTGATCCCCGCCGCGCAGGTCAGCGAGATGCAAAGCATGTACGACCCCGTTGCCGGTCACCTCGGGCGCACGGCGGGGCGAGCCGCCAGTGAGGACTGGGCGATGTTCGGCTACTACATCATGCACAACATCGGCATTGCCTTTCAGACCTTCGCCAGCGGTTTGCTGTTTGGTTTGGGCAGTGTGTTTTTCCTGATTTACAACGGCCTGATGATCGGGGCGGTGGCCGGGCATCTGACCTACGTCGGCTATGGGCAAACCTTCTGGTCATTCGTGATCGGCCATGGCGCCTTCGAACTCAGCGCCATCGCCCTGGCCGGTGCCGCCGGTCTGAAGCTGGGCTGGGCCTTGGTCGCCCCCAGGCGCCTGCCACGCGCCGAGGCCTTGCAATTGGCAGCGGGCAAGAGCGTGCTGCTGATCTGCGGGGCCATGCTATTTCTGTTGATCGCGGCCTTTATCGAAGCCTATTGGTCGTCGAAGACCGGCCCTTCGCACCAGACCAAGTACCTGGTCGGCGCGGCGCTCTGGCTGCTGGTGGTGGTTTATCTCGTGTTCGCCGGACGTCACCGCCATGCGCCTGAGTGACGCCACGGTGGTGATTCGCCCACGTTCGAACTGGGAAGCCATGGATCTTGGGGTGCTCCTGAGCCAACGCCATCGACGCCTGTTGATGACCAGCTGGGCCCTGGTTACTTTGCCGGTTTTCGCGCTGCTCAGTTGGGGGCTCTGGGATTCGCCCACTCTAGCGGTGTTCATTTTCTGGTGGCTGAAGCCGGCGTTCGAACGCCTGCCCTTGTACATCCTGTCCAAAGCCATGTTCGGTGAAACGCCTACGCTCAAGCAGGCCCTGCACCAATGGCCACGCCTGCTCAAACCGCAATTGCTGGCCAGCCTGACCTGGCGACGCCTGAGCTTGCCCCGCAGTTTCCTGATGCCGGTGATGCAACTCGAAGGACTGGATGGGCAGCAACGGCAACAACGGATACAGGTGCTGTTGCAGCGAGATGCCGGCGCCGCACGCTGGCTGACAATCGTCGGCGCGCACCTGGAAGGCACGTTGTGGACCGGCTTGATGGTGTTGTTCTATCTATTGCTGCCACAACAGGTCGCGCTCGACTGGAGTTGGCAGTCGCTGATCTCGGCGGCCACCCAGGACTGGCGCTGGCTGGAACACCTGACCAACGCCTTTTATGCGCTGGTGCTGGTGGTCTGGGAACCGATCTATGTCGCCTGCGGTTTCAGCCTGTACCTCAACCGACGCACCGTGCTGGAGGCCTGGGATATCGAACTGGTGTTCCGTCGAATGCGCCAGCGTCTGGTCGGTGCAAGCGCTGTCCTGTTGATGGCCGTGATTGTACTGATGCCGACCACCCACACCGCATGGGCCACGGAACCGGCCCTCTCACCCGACAGCCCGCGCCTGCTGGACCAGCCCCTGACCAGCCAGGCCTCCAGGGACAGCATCAAGGCGATCCTCGAACAGCCGCCCTTCAAGAACCGGGAGTCGGTCACGCGCTACCGCTTTGGCGAAGAGCAATCGAGTGCTGGCGCCACGGACGATGGCAAGACACCGAAATGGTTGAAGACCCTGCTGAAGCTGTTCGAGGGACAAGGCTTCGGGGCATTGGCGACCCTGATTGAAATCGTGCTGTGGGGCATCGTCATTGGGGCCGTCGGCCTGTTGATCTGGCGCTATCGCGACTGGTTACAGGCCTTCGTCAGCCGCCGACCGATCCCCGTCAACAAAGCCACGGGACCGTTACCGCCGCAGGCGTTCGGCCTGGACCTCAAGCCCGAGTCCCTGCCCAGCGACATCGCCGCCCACGCCGAAAGTCTTTGGCAGACTCATCCACGCGAAGCGCTTGGTTTGCTTTATCGCGCCCTGCTCAGCCGTCTGTTGCACGACTTCAACATCGCGCTCAAGTCCGCCGACACCGAAGGCCAGGTGCTTCGGCGTGTCGAACTACTGCAACAGCCGGCCTTGCTGGCCTACAGCCAAAACCTGACCGGGCACTGGCAAAACATGGCCTACGGGCATCGCCTGCCGCCCGCTCAGGTGCAGCAGGAACTGTGTAATGGCTGGCGTGTTCTGTTCGGCCCGGAGACTGCCCGTTGAGCCGGCGCTGGGGCTCGATAGCCGGTGCGTTGGTTGCCGTGTTGCTGGCTGCACTGAGCGTTTATCTGTACCTCAAGGCTACCCCCTACCAGACCGAAATCGACCACGGCCCCTCCCCCGAAGCCAATGCCAACCCTTATCTGGCGGCAGAGTTGTTCCTGCGCAAACAAGGCCTGAGCGTCGACCACGCCAATGGCCTCGACATCCTGCCCAGCCTCGACCCTCGCCAACACAGCCTGCTGTTGCTCGGGGAACGCGGCAACATGAGTCCACGGCAGATCGACCAGTTGATGAACTGGACCCGGGCCGGCGGGCGCCTTCTGTTCGTCGCCGAGTCGCTGTGGGATGAAAAGCTCGGCCACAGCAATGACCTGCTGCTCGACAAGGTGCAACTGCACCAGTCCCTGAGCAAAGACCTCAAGGCCCCACCGCCGGGTGTCGGTGACGATCCGTACCCGCCACTGACCAAGCTCTACCTGGAAGACGAAGACGCCCCGGCCTATGCCGGTTTCGATACCGCGTTCCATCTCGAAGACCCGAAAAACCTTGCCCTGGCCTGGGCCAACAGCGCCAGGGCCACCCACATGATGCAACTCGACCACGGGCTCGGTTCGATCATCGTGGTCACCGATGCCGACCTGTGGAAAACCCCGGCCATCGACCGGTACGATAACGCCTGGCTGCTCTGGTACCTGACCGCCGACACCCGCGTGACACTAATATTCAACACCGATCACGACAGCCCGCTGACCTTGCTGCTGCGTTATTTCCCCCAGGCGCTTGTCGCGCTGTTCGCCTTGATCGGCCTGGGTTTCTGGCACTTTGGCGTGCGTCAGGGTCCATTGCTGGAACCGGCGCCGAAAGCGCGCCGACAACTGCAGGAGCATCTGCGCGCCAGTGCCGACTTCCTGTTGCGCCGCAACGGTCAGGCCGGCCTGCTGCAAGCCTTGCAGCAAGACATCCTGCGGCGTGTGCGGCGTCGCCACCCCGGTTTTGAACAGCTCGGTGTTGCCGAACAATGGCTGGTGCTCGCGCGCCTGACCGGCCAACCCACACGCGCCATCAGCCAGGCCATGAGCCCGCGGCCGAAACAACGGCTTTCCAGCGTTGAATTCAGCCGTCAGGTCGCCCACCTGCAAACCTTGAGGAACGCCCTATGAGTCAATCGATCGAGCCCGACGCACCGAGCCATGCCGCTCAACAGCGCCAGCGTGCCGGCCATCTTGCCCAGGCCGTACGCAAGGAACTGCAAAAAGCAGTGATTGGCCAGGACCGTGTGATCGACGACGTCCTGACCGCGCTGATCGCCGGTGGCCACGTGCTACTCGAAGGCGTACCGGGCTTGGGCAAGACCCTGTTGGTGCGCGCCCTCGCCCGCTGCTTCGGCGGTGAATTCGCGCGCATCCAGTTCACTCCGGACCTGATGCCCAGCGACGTCACCGGGCATGCCGTGTATGACCTGCAGACCGAGCAATTCAAACTGCGCAAGGGGCCATTGTTCACCAACCTGCTACTGGCGGACGAGATCAACCGTGCCCCGGCGAAAACCCAGGCCGCGCTGCTCGAAGCCATGCAGGAACGGCAAGTCACCCTCGAAGGCCAGCCATTGCCGATTCCGCAACCGTTCATGGTGCTCGCCACGCAAAACCCGATCGAACAGGAAGGCACTTACCCCTTGCCGGAGGCTGAACTGGACCGTTTCATGCTCAAAGTGCGCATGGATTACCCCGACGCCGGGCAAGAGCTGGACATGGTGCGTCAGGTCTGCCGCTCGACCCGGGCCGACATGCTTGATGTCCAGCCGATGCGCACGTTGCTCCAGGCCAGGGATGTACTGGCCCTGCAACGCATCGCCAGCGACCTGGCCCTGGATGACCAGGTGCTCGATTACGCCGTGCGCCTGGCCCGCTCCACCCGCAATTGGCCCGGCTTGACCCTCGGCGCCGGCCCACGCGCATCCATCGCGCTGGTGCGATGTGCCCGGGCCCGAGCGCTGTTGCGCGGCGGTGAGTTCGTGATTCCGGATGACATCAAAGGCTGTGCCCTGGCCGTGCTGCGCCATCGGGTGCGCATCGCGCCGGAGCTGGACATCGAGGGCCTGGATGTCGATCAGGTGCTCCAGCAGATGCTCGACCAAGTGCCGGCGCCGCGCCTGTGAAACCCTCGCGCCTGATGCTCGCCTGGCTATTGATCCTGCTGGCTTGCACCATTGTGTCGGGCGCATTGCGGGCATTGCAGTTCGCGGTTCCGGCGAATCTCATGGCGATCAACTGGGGGTTGCTCCTGGCGCTGCTGGCCCTGGCCATCCTCGATGCCATTCGCCTCAAGCGCTTGCCTTCGCCCCGGCTGAAACGCCAGATACCCGGCAGCCTGGCCCTGGGTCGATGGGGCGAGGTGCAACTGACGGTCGAACACGACTTTACGCAACCGCTGAAGGTACAGGTCTTCGATCATGTGCCACCTGGCCTGAGCTTCGAACACCTGCCGCTGACGGTCGAGCTGCAACCCGGCCAGCACAGCCTGGCCGGTTATCGCCTGCGCCCGCTCAAGCGCGGTCACTTCAGCTTCGAACGCTGCGAAGTCGGCCTGCCGAGTCCCTTGGGGCTCTGGTCGGACAGACGCTTGCTCGAACTGCCCGACGCCACCCGCGTCTATCCCGATTTCGCCCGCTTGTATGGAGGGCAATTGCTGGCGGTGGACAACTGGCTCAGCCAGCTTGGCGTCCGCCAGAAACAACGGCGGGGCCTGGGCCTGGAATTCCATCAATTGCGCGAGTTTCGCGAGGGTGACAGCCTGCGCCAGATCGACTGGAAAGCCACCGCCCGCCAGCGCACGCCGATTGCCCGGGAGTATCAGGACGAACGCGATCAGCAGATCATTTTCATGCTCGACTGCGGCCGGCACATGCGCAGCCAGGATGATGAGCTGTCGCACTTCGATCACGCCCTCAACGCCTGTCTGTTGCTTAGCTACGTGGCGCTACGTCAGGGCGACGCGGTGGGCCTGAGTACCTTTGCCAGCGAACAGCCGCGCTACCTCGCGCCGGTAAAAGGCACCAGTCATCTCAACACCCTGCTCAACACCGTCTATGACTTGAGCAGCAGCCAACGCAGCGCCGACTATCAAGCCGCGGCCACGCAACTGCTGGCACGGCAAAAACGCCGGGCACTGGTGGTGCTGGTGACCAATCTGCGCGAAGAGGACGACGATGAACTGCTTCCGGCCGTCCACCGCCTGAGCCGGCAGCATCAGGTGCTGGTCGCGAGCCTGCGCGAAGACGTGCTCGATACCCTGCGTCAGTCACCGGTGCAGACCTTGTCCGAAGCGCTGGCCTATTGCGGGACCGTGGACTACCTCAATGCACGCGCCGAACTCCATGAGCGCTTGAACGCTCATGGAGTGTTGGTGATGGATGCGCGGCCCGGTGAGTTGGGGGCAGAGCTGGTGACTCGGTACCTGGGCTGGAAAAGAACCGGACTCTGAGCCTGAGCAATCACTCACAGCCGAGTTCCCATTGATCTCAGGCCGAAGCCGGCAACGGCAGAAAACTGAAGTACTGCTTCAACGCCTCCACCAATTGCCCATATTCCGGTGGCGCCCGTTGCAGGCTGAACCCGGCGTCGTAATGTTGGGGGGTCGCGTCTTCGTGGCACCACAGGCAACAGGCCTGCAGGTCGATGATTCGCTGGCCACCTTCGCTGGCGGGAATTTTCAGGCGCAGGTTGAAGTCCGCGCCGATCATCATCGGCAACTGGCTGATCAGCATCAGCCCGTCTTCGGAGACATTGCCCAGGTAGCCGATGGGTTTGCCGGTGATGCCATTGAACACTTTGAGGAAGTACGGCAGTTGATGCCGCTCGATTCGGCGGTCAGTGAACATGTGCAATTTCGCTATGCAAGGCTCTTAAGCAGAGCCGCACTACTGCTTCGGAACGGGTATGCATGAGTCTTTGCCCGCTCTCCCCGCTTCCGGTGCGCCAGTCCTTGTAGCGCAGAGTCCTGCTTGTGCCGGTCACAGGTGTTGCCCCGGTTCAGAGGACAAGGCTCTAAAACCGGTTCATTGGACTATAGCTCAGCACCGCCGGTGAGCCAGCGACTGGAGGGTTATCGCCATCAGAACTGCGTAGGTTTAACAGCCGCCGCACTGCGCATCGGGTAGTGACCCAGGCTCTGCAGGGTTTCGATGCGGGCACGGGCGCGGTAGGCATATTCGCTCTGAGGGTAGGACGCCATGATGAACTGATAGGTTTGAACCGCATCGATGTACATCTTCTGCCGCTCCAGGCACAGGCCGCGCATCATCGACACTTCCGGCCACACGTAAGGCCGCGCGCGGCTGTCGCGTTCGACCTTGGACAACTCGAGCATCACCTGCTCGCAATTGCCCCGGTCGTAGGCGCTGTAGGCATTGTTCAAATGATGGTTCATCGACCAACGGGTGCATCCCGTGACGCTGAGGGCGCTGATGGCAAGGGCGGCAATGAGAACGAAACGCATGGGGAAATCTCCTGTCTTGAACGCTGTATCGACCCATGGCCGGAAATCTTCAGGCTGCCGGGACGCAAAGTTGCAGGGTTCAATAAAGAAAGAAATAAGTAGTGCAAACGAACAATGACTACAACTTCGGAGCATAGTAGCCTCACTCAGCGCTTGAACTCAGGAGTCTTTGCATGTCCGTCCGTCGTACCAAAATCGTCGCCACCCTAGGCCCGGCCAGTAACTCGCCGGAAGTTCTCGAACAGCTGATTCTGGCTGGCCTGGACGTCGCCCGCCTGAACTTCTCCCACGGCACTCCCGACGAGCACAAGGCTCGCGCGAAGCTGGTGCGTGACCTCGCTGCCAAGCACGGCCGCTTCGTCGCCCTGCTGGGTGACCTGCAAGGCCCGAAAATCCGTATCGCCAAATTCGCCAACAAGAAGATCGAGCTGAAGATCGGTGATCAATTCACCTTCTCCACCAGCCATCCTCTGACCGAAGGCAACCAGCAAGTGGTCGGCATCGACTACCCGGACCTGGTCAAGGACTGCGGCGTGGGCGATGAGCTGCTGCTCGACGACGGTCGCGTGGTAATGCGCGTCGATACCGCCACGGCCACCGAACTGCACTGCACCGTGACCATCGGCGGCCCGCTGTCCGATCACAAAGGCATCAACCGTCGCGGTGGCGGCCTGACCGCTCCGGCCCTGACTGAAAAAGACAAGGCCGACATCAAGCTCGCCGCGGAAATGGAAGTCGACTACCTCGCGGTCTCCTTCCCCCGTGACGCCGCCGATATGGAATACGCCCGTCAACTGCGCGACGAAGCCGGCGGCACTGCCTGGCTGGTGGCGAAGATCGAACGCGCCGAAGCCGTGGCCGACGACGAAACCCTCGACGGCCTGATCAAGGCCTCCGACGCGGTGATGGTTGCCCGTGGTGACCTGGGCGTGGAAATCGGCGACGCCGAGCTGGTGGGCATCCAGAAGAAGATCATTCTGCACGCACGCCGCCACAACAAGGCAGTGATCGTCGCGACCCAGATGATGGAGTCGATGATCCAGAACCCGATGCCGACCCGCGCCGAAGTGTCCGACGTAGCCAACGCCGTGCTCGACTACACCGACGCCGTGATGCTCTCGGCTGAAAGTGCTGCTGGCCTGTACCCGCTGGAAGCCGTTCAGGCCATGGCGCGTATCTGCGTCGGCGCCGAAAAGCACCCGACCAGCAAGACCTCCAGCCACCGCATCGGCAAAGAGTTCGAGCGCTGCGACGAGAGCATTGCCCTGGCGACCATGTACACCGCCAACCACTTCCCGGGCGTGAAGGCGATCATCGCCCTGACCGAAAGTGGCTACACCCCGCTGATCATGTCGCGCATCCGCTCCTCGGTGCCGATCTACGCGTTCACCCCCCACCGCGAAGCCCAGGCTCGCGCGGCAATGTTCCGTGGCGTGTACACCATCCCGTTCGACCCGGCTTCGCTGGCGCCGAACGAAGTCAGCCAGAAGGCTATCGACGAGCTGGTCAAGCGCGGCGTAGTACAGAAAGGCGACTGGGTCATCCTGACCAAAGGCGACAGCTACCACACCACCGGCGGCACCAACGGCATGAAGATCCTGCACGTTGGCGACCCGATGGTCTGAGTGACCGGTTGTTCGAAAAACCAAGGCCCCGCCATGTGAATGGCGGGGCTTTTTTACATATAAAAACAAGAAAAAACAGATAAATACCTGTCAAGTTTGACAGTAGACAGCTCACTCCACTCCTTACTTAATACAGCTGAACCTTGGCAAAGCATGATGACGCCCAGACTTCACTCTGCAGGCGCTTCACCAACTCGCTGAAATCAACTGATTAAGGAATGGAAGAAATGAATACCCGCCCCGTTCACTCCCCTGGTGCTTTGGACCCAAGTTTTGGGCCGCTACAAGATGGCCAGCTGCTTCTGACATACAGCGACTACATGACGACCACCGGCCGATTGGTTTCGGAAGCTGCAAACGGCAAAATCTATATCGGTGGATCCAGCTGGGCGCCTGAAGATGCTTTACCTGAGCATCTCAGTCTGACTCGAGTTTTAAGCGATGGCACACTCGATGCCGAGTTCGGCATCGCAGGTACTGCTCACATAAGAATCAAGGTACCGGATATCGAATCATTGGGCACAACGCCTATTCAATTGTTCTACATAACCCATGAAGGAGAAAACAAAATCCTGATATCGGTGGGGAGCTACACCATGGGAGTGGGTACGCCCACAGTGGCGCAAGCGCTGATCCGATTGAACGATAAGGGAGAGCTGGACAAAAAATTCGGCACCGATGGAATTTTGCTCATCCATTCTCCTTTCAAGGTCGAGCACGATCAGCAAACAGAAGCGGACATCCTGCAATTCGGCAGTGCTGCTTCAGGTCGTGCGGTGCATGCATCGGATGGCAAAATTTACATAATTTCGACAAGGATTGATCCTGATCTGCAATTGGTAGCGGGCGTCGTGATGTGTTTTGATTATGACGGAATTGTTGACCTGTCATTTAACAACACCGGATACGCGTCTCTTTCTGAAGTGTACGGTGTCCGTAGCTCATTCAACGACATTGTTGTACAGAATGGAAAAATCACTGTGTGTGGATGGGCAGGCTCCGCCGCGGTACTGGCCAGACTTAATATCGATGGTAGCTTTGACAGAACCTTTTCAGAAGTTGGATACAAACTATTGGAAGGACCAAGTTTTCAGTTCACTTCCCTGACAGTGCTATCTGATGAGCGAACGATTAGCACCGGTTTTGGCTTTCCTGATCGCAAAGGTTTAATTGCAGTTTATACGTCCACCGGTTTAATTGACCGGAGCTTTCACCAAGGCGCGCCCATTTACGAAAACTTTGACGACTTCGCGAGTGTGATGTTTTTTGGTATAGGCGATAAAGACGGAAAAATCATTGCTTCAGGAAGATACATCAAGGATCAGACTCTAAATTTTGTCACCGCTCGATACCTCGCCAATGGTCGCCGCGACACGACGTTTGGGAATGGCAAGGGCTGGGTGGTTCACAAGCCAGGTATTCGAGCCCTTGCTCAGGGGATGAGTCTGCAATCCGACGGAAAGATATTGGTCATAGGTAATGATTATTACGGTTTCTATGGCAAAACTGTCATCGTCACTCGGCTGCTGAACGGCGCCTGAAGTTACGCTGGCTTCATAAGGCAACCCGGCCCGTTGCCTTCAAGCTACCTGCTAAAAAATCCCGACAACGCCGCCAACGCCTCCGGCGACCGCAGCCGCTGGGTAAACAGCGCCCCCTCCTCCTCAATCACCTTGCGCAACAGCTCCCGGTCCGGCGCCTTCATCAATTGCTTGCTGATGCGCACCGCTTCCGGCGGCAGCGACTCGAAGCGCAGGGCCATCTCCCGCGCCTTGGCCAGGGTCTCTTCGCCACTGCCCAGCGCCTCGCAGGCAATGCCCCACGCAGCCGCCTGTTCACCACTGAAACTTTCACCCAGCAGCAACAACTCCGCCGCCTTGGCCTGCCCAAGCAGACGCGGCAGGATCAGGCTGGAGCCGAACTCCGGGCATAGGCCAAGGTTGACGAACGGCATGCGCAGGCGTGCGTCACGGCTCACGTAGACCAGATCACAATGCAGCAACATCGTCGTGCCAATGCCCACCGCCGCTCCGGCCACGGCGGCGATCACCGGTTTGCGGCATTCGAGCAGATTGTGCATGAACCGGAATACCGGGCTGTCGAGTCCATTCGGCGGTTGCTGGATGAAATCGGCGATATCGTTGCCGGCGGTGAAGCATTCGGCAGAGCCGGTGATCAGCACGGCGTTGATCCCGGGGTCGCTGTCAGCCTGTTGCAACGCCTCGGCCAAGTGACTGTACATGGCGCGGGTCAGGGCGTTTTTCTTGTCCGGGCGATTCAGGCGCAGGGTCAACAGGCCGCGTTCGCGTTCAACTTGGATGGCATCGGTCATGGCAGGTCTCGCGTCTGAAAAGTCAGCGCTCAACCACGGGGCAGGAACACATCGGCCAGCAGTTGATTGCGCGGCAATCCCGCCAGGTACAGGCGCCGGGCAAAGGCGTCGACACTGTCGGGGGCTCCGCAGAGTAAGGCCAGGGTTTGCCGGGAAACAAGGCGCAGTTGCGCCAAAGCCGCAGGCAACTCGGCCGGGGTCCACAGTTCGACACTCAGGTTCGGACGGCTGGCGGCCATGGCTTGCAGGGGTTTGGCCAGGTAGTGTTCATCGGCATCATGGGCCAGGTGGATGACGCGGATAGTGCCCTGGTGATTCTGACGCAGCGCTTCGCGCAAGACACCAAACAATGGCCCCAGCCCGGTGCCGGCCGCCATCAACCACAACGGCCTGGTGTGCCAGTCAGGGTCGTAATGCAAGGCACCGCCGCGCAGTTCACCGAGACGGATCGGATCGCCGATGCGCAATTGCCTGGCGGCATCGCTGAATTCCCCGGGTTTGCGGCAATCGAGATGAAACTCCAGAAAACGATCTTCCTGCGGCAGGCTGGCCAGAGAATACGGCCGCGCCACACTGCCCGCCCACAACACCAGGTGTTGACCGGCGCTGTAGCGCAATGGTCGCTGGGGGATTACCCGCAAGCGCAGCACCGTGGTACTCAGCCAATCGATCGCCGCGACTTCGGCCGGATGACCATCGGTTTGCGGATCGAAGGCGTGCACCTGCAAGTCCTCGACCACCTGGCACTGGCACGCCAGTCGCCAGCCCTGTTCACGCTGCCGGGCACTCAGGGCATCGGGGCGGCTGTCGCTCGGCAGCCCCCGCACACACTGCACCAGGCACGCATGGCAACTGCCGGCGCGGCAACTGTAAGGCACTGGCACGTCGTTCTGGTTCAGCGCGTCGAGCAGATTGCTGCCCGCCGCCACCGACCATTGGCGCTCGCCAACCCGCAGCTCAGGCATCGACGTTCTCCCACGCTGCCGCGCACCGGTTGCGGCCATCACGCTTGGCGCGATAAAGCGCCTGATCGGCCCGTTGCAGAGCGTCATCAAGGTCGTCACCCAGTTCCAGCAGGGTCATGCCGGCGGACAGGCTGAGGCTGCGTACATTCAGACCCATCAGCTCGACATCGGTGAACGCGATGCGCAGCCGTTCGCAGCACGAAGTCAGACTGTCGGCATCGCAATCGGGCAGCAGCACCACGAACTCTTCACCACCGTAGCGGGCCAGAACATCGCCGTCGCGCAGGCACGCGCTGGCAACCCCGGCAAAGGCTTGCAGCACCTGATCGCCGGCGGCATGGCCGTGCAGATCGTTGATGCGTTTGAAATGGTCGAGGTCGATCAGCGCCAGGCCATGCATGACACCCGGGTCCATGGCGTTCAATTCGCGGGAAGCCAGGCGCAGGAAATGCCGGCGATTGAACAGACCCGTGAGTTCATCAGTGGCCACCAGGTCTTCGAGCTGGCGCATCATCCCGCGCAACGTGTCCTGGTGCGCCTGCAAGGCAAAACGCCGCTGGCGCATTCGCTGTCGCGAAGCCTGGACATAGCGGGCATACAGCACCAGCCACACCAGCACGATGAACAGCACACAGACCTGCAACAACGCCATGGCCGGGTCGGGCAGCTGTAAGTGGTAACCCTCCCACAGCGTGATTGCACTGAAACTGAAAAACACCAGCAGCGCGCATCGTACTAAAGACCGGCGTGACAGATGGAACAGGCCGAACAGCAGGATCAGCACGTAAAACACCAGGAACGCACCCCGGGCTTCGTCCAGATGGGCAATCAGCCAGGTTTGCCAGCCCAGCCCCAGCAACACTTGCACCTCGGTCAGGCTGGGGTCGGCGAAGCGCAGATTGCAGCCGCTGTAGAACACCGCGAACAGGATGGCCTGGTTGATTACCACCAGTGCGCTGCCGATGGCGACACTGGAAAGCGGTGCATCGTAGTGACCGGTAAAGAATGCCAGCCACAGCAACAGCAATGCCAGGGCATAGGTGCCGGCCGCGAGGGCGAAACGTTTGAGCAACAGGCGCTGGATGGCGTTATGGGTCAATCGTTGACTCACCAGATGAAAGGAGACTGACAGAGCGTCCTACTCTACAGACCGCATGTCACTTTAGTTGCGTGACCGATAAATGACCATTCAATTTTCGGGATCGACTTTCCGAGCATCGGAAGACTCTGTGGCGAGGGAGCTTGCTCCCGCCGGGCTGCGAAACGGCCCCCCGCATTCTTTCAGGAGTAATGTGCCGGCAGATTTACGACTGCTTCGCAGCCGAGCGGGAGCAAGCTCCCTCGCCACAAATATCATGCGCTTTGACTTGCAGCTTCAAACTTGCCGCTTGCAGCTGCATCTATGCGACCAACGATTGACTGCCGGCGGGTGTGCCTGTCCGCGAGGCGCGGTATACTGCCGCGCCTTTTTAGCGTCGCGCCAGCTTGCCCGGCGTGCCTTGAAAGGTGCTTGCAACCGACCGATGCACCCAAGCTGCAAGCACCTTATTGAATGTTCCCGTCTTTTAGAGGAGCGCGACTCATGACCGTGATCAAGCAAGACGACCTGATTCAGAGCGTTGCCGACGCCCTGCAGTTCATTTCCTACTACCACCCCGTGGATTTCATCCAGGCGATGCACGAGGCCTACCTGCGCGAAGAATCGCCAGCGGCCCGCGACTCGATGGCACAGATCCTGATCAACTCGCGCATGTGCGCCACCGGCCATCGTCCGATCTGCCAGGACACCGGCATCGTGACCGTATTTGTCCGCGTGGGCATGGACGTGCGTTGGGATGGCGCCACCATGAGCCTGGACGACATGATCAACGAGGGCGTACGTCGCGCCTACAACCTGCCGGAAAACGTCCTGCGCGCTTCGATCCTCGCCGACCCGGCAGGCGCTCGCAAGAACACCAAGGACAATACCCCGGCAGTCATCCACTACTCCATCGTTCCGGGTAACACCGTGGAAGTGGACGTGGCGGCCAAGGGCGGCGGTTCCGAGAACAAGTCGAAGATGGCCATGCTCAACCCGTCCGACTCGATCGTCGACTGGGTGCTGAAAACCGTCCCGGAAATGGGCGCCGGCTGGTGCCCACCGGGCATGCTCGGCATCGGCATCGGCGGCACCGCCGAGAAAGCCGCAGTGATGGCCAAGGAAGTGTTGATGGAATCCATCGACATTCACGAGCTCAAAGCCCGTGGCCCGCAGAACCGCATTGAAGAAATGCGCCTGGAGCTGTTCGAAAAGGTCAACCAACTGGGCATCGGCGCCCAGGGCCTCGGTGGCCTGACCACCGTGCTTGACGTGAAGATCATGGACTACCCGACCCACGCCGCTTCGCTGCCGGTGTGCATGATCCCGAACTGCGCCGCCACCCGTCACACGCACTTCGTGCTCGACGGTTCCGGCCCGGTTGCCCAGGAAGCGCCACCTTTGGACGCCTACCCGGAAATCGTCTGGGAAGCCGGTCCGTCGGCCCGTCGCGTCAACCTCGACACCCTGACCCCGGAAGACGTGCAGAGCTGGAAGCCGGGCGAAACCGTCCTGCTCAACGGCAAGATGCTCACCGGTCGCGACGCGGCGCACAAGCGCATGGTCGAGATGCTGAACAAGGGCGAAACCCTGCCGGTCGATCTGAAAGGTCGCTTCATCTATTACGTCGGCCCGGTTGATCCGGTGCGCGAAGAAGTGGTTGGCCCGGCGGGCCCGACTACCGCCACGCGGATGGACAAGTTCACCCGTCAGATCCTCGAGCAGACAGGCCTGCTGGGCATGATCGGCAAATCCGAGCGCGGCCCTACCGCGATCGAAGCGATCAAGGACCACAAAGCCGTTTATCTGATGGCTGTAGGTGGCGCGGCTTACCTGGTGGCGCAAGCGATCAAGAAATCCCGCGTGGTCGCTTTCGCCGAACTGGGCATGGAAGCGATCTACGAGTTCGACGTCAAAGACATGCCTGTGACCGTTGCGGTCGACAGCAAGGGCGAGTCGGTACACATCACCGGTCCTGCCATTTGGCAGAAAAAGATCAGTGAAAGCCTGGCGGTGGAAGTGCAATAAACGGCACTCAGCTCCGCTGAAAAAACCGGTTTGTCGGCAACGACAGACCGGTTTTTTTCGGCCGGATATCTGTACTCCGGCGAGAGCAGACCGCCCTTCGCATGCTATGGTGCCTTCCCCCATTTTGGCCTGTTGTTCACTGCATGTTGACGACCTCCCGCCCCCTGCGCCTGGCGCTCTACACCTTATTGATCATCGCCGGTGCCGCCATCGCCGCCACCCTGGCGATGCGCCACACCGTGCGCCAGTCAATGGTCGAGGACGCGGCTCGCGCCAATCAGCAACTGGCGCTGTATGCCACGTCCCTGCATACCCTGATCGAACGTTACCGAGCCCTGCCTTCGGTGCTGGCGCTGGACCCGCAATTGCGCGACGCCCTCAAAGGCCCGGTGAGCCCCGAGCAACAGGATGCGCTGAACCGCAAACTGGAAAAGATCAACGGCGCCGCCGAATCCTCGACCCTGGAACTGCTCGATCGCACCGGTCTGGCCGTAGCCGCGAGCAATTGGCGTTTGCCCAGCAGTTATGTCGGCCACAACTACGGTTTCCGTCCCTATTTCAACCAGACCCGTACCCAGGGCACCGGTCGCTTTTATGCCGTGGGGGTGACCAGCGGCATTCCCGGCTACTTCCTCTCCAGCGCGGTCAGCGATGACGACGGTCAGTTCCTCGGTGCCATGGTGGTGAAACTGGAGTTCCCCGAACTGGAACGCGAGTGGCGTCAGGGCAGCGACACCTTGCTGGTCAGCGACGCACGTGGAATTATCTTCATCGCCAACCAGCCGGGCTGGCGCTATCGCCTGCTCAAGCCGCTGAGCGACAGCGACCACGCCGAACTCAAGACCACCCGCCAGTACGACAAGCAGCCGCTGACGCCGCTTGAGTTTCAATCGTTGCGGCGCTTCGATGACAACAGCGACCTGGCTCGGGTCGATGGCCCGGACGGCAAGGCCGATTACCTGTGGGAATCCCTGCCGCTAAGCACCGAAGGCTGGACGCTGCACCTGCTGCGGCGTCCGCAAGTCGCCTTCGAAGACAGCCGCAACGCAGCCCTCGCCGCGGCAGGGCTATGGCTGACCCTAGTGTTCCTGCTGCTGTTTCTCAATCAACGCTGGCGCCTGGCCAAACTGCGTCAACGCAGTCGCGAAGAACTCGAGCAGCTTGTAGAAGAGCGTACCCGCGACCTGCGCACCGCTCAGGAAGGCCTGGTGCAATCGGCCAAACTCGCCGCGCTTGGCCAGATGTCGGCGGCGCTGGCTCACGAGATCAATCAACCGCTAACTGCCCAGCGCATGCAGCTGGCGACCTTGCGCCTGTTGCTCGACCACGGTCGAGTCGATGACGCCTACAAGGCGCTCAAGCCAGTGGATGAAATGCTCACCCGCATGGCGGCCCTCACCGGCCATCTGAAAACCTTCGCCCGCAAAAGCCCCGGCGGTTTGCGCGAACGCCTGGACCTGGCGGCGGTGGTGGATCAGTCGCTGCAACTGCTCGACACCCGGTTGCGCGACGAACAGGTCAGCACCGTGCTGCACCTGACCCGCCCGGCCTGGGTGCGTGGCGATGCGATTCGCCTGGAACAGGTGCTGATCAACCTGCTGCGCAATGCCCTCGATGCGATGCAGGATAAACCCTGCAAACGCCTGGAAATCCGCCTCGAAGCCGACGAACAATTGTGGCGCCTGAGCGTGATCGACAACGGTGGCGGTATCGCCGAAGAGAACCTGCCCAAGGTCTTCGATCCGTTCTTCACCACCAAGCCGGTGGGCGATGGCCTGGGGATCGGGTTGGCCGTGTCCTTTGCCATCGTTCATGAATCCGGCGGGCGCCTGACTGCCGACAATCATGACAAAGGCGCCGTGTTTACCATGACTTTGCCCATCGACCTGGAGGTGCATGAACCATGCTGAACTCAGTGATCGTGGTCGACGACGAAAGCAGCATTCGCAGTGCCGTCGAGCAATGGTTGAGCCTGTCGGGGTTCGAGGTGCAGTTGTTCAGCCGCGCCGACGAGTGCCTGGCGCAGTTGCCCAGGCATTTTGCCGGGGTGATTCTCAGCGACGTGCGCATGCCCGGCATGACCGGCCTGGAACTGTTGGCCGAGGTGCAACGCCGGGATGCCGATTTGCCGGTGATCCTGCTGACCGGCCACGGCGATGTACCGATGGCCGTCGAGGCCATGCGCGACGGTGCCTACGATTTCCTCGAAAAACCTTTCAGCCCGCAAACCCTGCTCGGCAGCCTGCGCCGCGCCCTCGACAAGCGCCGGCTGGTGCTGGAGAACCGCGCGCTGCACGAGCAGGCGGACAACCGCGCCAAACTGGATGCCACGCTGCTTGGCGTGTCCCGGGGCTTGCAGACCCTGCGACGGCAAGTTCTGGACCTGGCAGCATTGCCGGTCAACGTGCTGATTCGCGGCGAAACCGGTAGCGGCAAGGAACTGGTCGCGCGTTGCCTGCACGACTTCGGGCCGCGGGCCGACAAGCCCTTTGTCGCGCTCAACTGCGCGGCCATTCCCGAGCAATTGTTCGAGGCCGAGCTGTTCGGTCACGAGAGCGGCGCGTTTACCGGTGCGTCCGGCAAGCGCATCGGCAAGCTCGAGTACGCCGACGGCGGCACGCTGTTTCTCGATGAAATCGAAAGCATGCCCCTGGCCCAGCAGGTGAAACTGCTGCGGGTGTTGCAGGAGCAGAAGCTTGAACGGCTGGGCTCGAACCAGAGCATCCGCGTGGATTTGCGCATCATTGCCGCGACCAAGCCGGACCTGCTCGACGAAGCGCGGGCCGGACGTTTCCGCGAAGACCTGGCCTATCGTTTGAACGTCGCGGAACTACGTCTGCCGCCCTTGCGCGAACGCCGTGAAGACATACCCCTGCTGTTTGAATCCTTTGCACAAAACGCCGCCGAACGCCTGGGACGCAAGTTTCCACCGTTGAGCGGTGCCCAGTTGAGTCACCTGCTGAGCCACGACTGGCCGGGCAACGTGCGCGAACTGGCGAACGTCGCCGAGCGTCAAGTATTGGGGCTCGGTGAGCCGGAGCCCTTGGGCATCGAGCCCGGCCAGTCACTGGCGGCTCAGCAGGAAGCGTTCGAAGCGCAATGCCTGCGTGCGGCATTGACCCGGCACAAGGGCGATGTGAAAGCGGTGCTCGAAGAACTGCAACTGCCGCGCCGGACCTTCAATGAAAAGATGCAGCGGCATGGTCTGACCCGGGAGATGTTTTTAAGCGAGTAGCCCTCAAAATCAAAAGATCGCAGCCTTCGGCAGCTCCTACCGATGAACGCGATGTCCCTGTAGGAGCTGCCGAAGGCTGCGATCTTTTCAGCGGATTTCCGCTCACGCAAACATCCTCATAGGCGGATTTCCGCTCAGCCAAACATCCTGCCCCCTCTAAACCGGCCCTCTCCCCGTTGGCACAGCTCCTGCTATAGCCCTGGCAGGCTGCGTTTATTCGCGCTCCACAAAAACAATTAAATGAAGGATCCTTCAATGGATAACTCCAACGCCCTGCCCCTTGGGTCGGCTGCCACGCCGGCTAAAGAAAGAACCACCGCCAGTCGCATCAAATCGATTTTCAGCGGTTCTGTCGGCAACATGGTCGAGTGGTACGACTGGTACGTCTACGCCGCCTTCTCCCTGTACTTCGCCAAGACCTTCTTCCCCAAAGGCGACACCACCGCACAACTGCTCAACACCGCCGCGATCTTCGCCGTGGGCTTCCTGATGCGTCCGATCGGTGGCTGGCTGATGGGTCTGTATGCCGACAAGGTCGGGCGCAAAAAGGCCCTGATGGCCTCGGTGTACCTGATGTGCTTCGGCTCGCTGCTGATCGCCCTGAGCCCGAGTTATGAAGTCATCGGCATCGGCGCACCGATCCTGCTGGTGTTCGCCCGCTTGCTGCAAGGCCTGTCGGTGGGTGGCGAATACGGCACCTCCGCCACTTACCTCAGCGAGATGGCAACCAAGGAGCGTCGCGGTTTCTACTCCAGCTTCCAGTACGTGACCCTGATCTCCGGCCAGCTCATCGCTTTGGCGGTGCTGATTGTCCTGCAGAACTTCCTGACCACCGAGGAGCTCTACGCCTGGGGCTGGCGCATCCCGTTCGCCATCGGCGCGCTGTGTGCCGTGGTTGCGCTGTACCTGCGTCGCGGCATGGAAGAGACCGAGTCCTTCACCAAGAAAGAAAAAGCCAAGGAAAGCGCGATGCGCACCTTGATGCGTCACCCGAAGGAACTGATGACCGTGGTTGGCCTGACCATGGGCGGTACGCTGGCGTTCTACACCTACACCACCTACATGCAGAAATACCTGGTGAACACCGTCGGCATGAGCATTTCCGACTCCACCACCATTTCCGCCGCCACGCTGTTCCTGTTCATGTGCCTGCAACCGATCATCGGCGGGCTGTCGGATAAAATCGGTCGCCGGCCGATCCTGATTGCCTTCGGCATTCTGGGCACGCTGTTCACCGTACCGATCCTGACCACCCTGCACACCATCACGACCTGGTGGGGCGCGTTCTTCCTGATCATGGCGGCGCTGATCATCGTCAGCGGCTACACCTCGATCAACGCGGTGGTGAAAGCCGAACTGTTCCCAACCGAAATCCGCGCCCTGGGCGTCGGCCTGCCGTACGCACTGACCGTCTCGATTTTCGGCGGCACCGCTGAATACATCGCGCTGTGGTTCAAGAGCATCGGCATGGAGACGGGTTACTACTGGTACGTTACCGCGTGCATTGCCGTGTCGTTGTTGGTGTACGTCACCATGAAAGACACCCGCAAGCATTCGCGGATCGTCACTGACTGACAGATAGATCGAAGCTGGCAGTACTGGCCTCTTCGCGAGCAAGCCCGCTCCCACATTCGACCGCGTTCCTTCTGGAACAACCCGGTTAAATGTGGGAGCGGGCTTGCTCGCGAAGACGGCGGCATATCCAATATCAATGTGACTGGCACACCGCTTTCGCGAGCAAGCCCGCTCCCACATTGGATCTCATCAACTCAAGTACCGAATCCGACTGGAAATCCGTGGCGCATGCTTGCACCATGAACGTCTCCCGAAAGCCCTGGAAATCCCATGCCCGACGACATCCACTTCTACGAACCCGCCAACGGCCACGGCCTGCCCCACGATCCGTTCAACGCCATCGTCGGCCCGCGCCCCATCGGCTGGATCTCTTCACAGGACGCCGAGGGCCGCTTGAACCTGGCGCCCTACAGCTTCTTCAACGCCTTCAACTACATCCCGCCGATCATTGGTTTTTCCAGCGTCGGGCGCAAAGACAGCCTGAACAACATCGAACAGACCGGCGAGTTCGCCTGGAACCTGGCCACCCGGCCGCTGGCCGAGCAGATGAACCAGAGCTGCGCCATGGTCGGGCCTGAGGTCAACGAATTCGAACTGGCCGGGCTGACGACCGCTGCCTCGAAGGTCATTCAGGTGCCGCGGGTGGCAGAGAGCCCGGTGTCCTTCGAGTGCAAGGTCACGCAGATCATCCAGTTGCAACGGGCGGACGGCAACGTGGTGCCGAGCTGGCTGATCCTCGGCGAAGTGGTCGCCGTGCATATCGCCAAATGGCTGTTGAAGGATGGGGTATACGACACCGCCGCGGCAGAACCGATTCTGCGCGGCGGCGGGCCGGCGGATTACTTCCAGCTGGGGCCTGAGGCGTTGTTCAAGATGTACCGCCCGGGGCGGTGAGAATCACCAGAGCAGGTCGGTGTTTTCCTTGACGTCCTTGAGGCGGGTCAGCTCCTTGGCGGCCGCATCATCGGCCTCGTGAGCGGTCTTGAAGATCTGGCCTTCCAGCACTTTGTGAAAACGCGGGGCGCCGGCACCACCCAGCGCTTTGACGGCGATAGCGGCGTGGTAACCACCCTCGCCCGGTACTACGGCGGAAACAGCTTCGAAGTGATCAAAGGCTTTACGTGCCATGTCGCGCATCCTGGCTGATTGAGAATGCCGTCATTAAACCCTCAACCGGCCAGTTTGTGTACCGCCACTTCGGACTGTCCCAGAGCCTGCGCCGCCGAGACATCCTTGAAGGTGTGGAAGTCCAGGCTGTTGACCACCAACTCCTGCACCAACTCGGCAAAAATCTCCATCGCCGGCGTGTTGAAGTACGCGGTCATAGCCTGTTGATTGCTCCAGAAACCGGACACCAGCCACAACTGCGGATCGCATTGCGAATGCTGCAAGGAAAAACTCAGGCAGCCTGGCGCTGCACGGGACGGTTCGATCAGGGCGCTGAGGCGCACACCGAGTTCCTCCGAACGCCCGGCGCGCGCTCGAACGAAGGCCATATGACTGACGGGGATTTGCGTGGACATGTTCAACCCTCCCGGGGAGTCGCGTGGCAGCCAGGGGACGGGCTGCGACAGGATCAAAGGTTAAGGGTCGCGACGCCTTTCTCGTTAGTCGATTCCTGCCGGTGCGTTGCACAATCCTGCGAAACTGCATGACAAGCCTGTAACAAGCTGTAAAACACTGTCACGGTTCTGCCATACGAGCTTTGTGTAGGAGCTGCCGAAGGCTGCGATCTTTTGACTTTCACTTTCAAAATCAAAAGATCGCAGCCTTCGGCAGCTCCTACGGGGTTATCGGCGTTAGTTCAAGCGCGCCTGTGCGTTGGCCGTGCTTGGGTACGAAACCAACCCCAGGCAGAATCAGGCAAGCATCCGGCAGGATGTGTCTACCGCTGCCGCTTGCACAAACATATGCTCTGCACCACTCCCTCCATGCCTTGCCGAGGATGCCTCGCATGTCGTCGCTCGATCACTTTCAAGCCCCGCTGGACACCGACATGGAAAAGCAGCGCGCGGAACTGGCGGCCATCATCCGCCGCAACACCGCCGAAGATGGCAGTTATGCCACAGCCATCGGCTCGCTGTTCATGTCCCGCCACAGCCAGTCCCACGAGTTCGCCCCGGTTCTGGCGCAACCGGCGCTGTGCATCATGGCCCAGGGGCGCAAGGAAGTTCAGTTGGCCAACGAGTACTTCAACTACGACCCATTGAACTACCTGGTGGTCTCGGTCTCGATGCCGCTCAGTGGGCGGGTGGTGGATGTCTCGCCTGAGGAACCGATCCTGGCCCTGCGCCTGGACATCGACCCGACGGAAATCACCGCACTGATCGCCGACGCCGGTCCCCTCGGCGTGCCCACCCGGCCGGCCGGACGCGGGCTGTATGTCGAAAAACTCGACACCGCGATGCTTGATGCGGTGCTGCGTCTGGCACGGTTACTGGACACGCCGAAAGACATCGCCATGCTGGCGCCGCTGATTCGCCGGGAGATCCTCTATCGACTGTTACGCAGCAAACAGGGACATAGGCTGTACGAAATCGCCATCGCCAACAGTCAGAGCCATCGCATCAGCCAGGCGATCAAATGGCTCAACGGCAATTTCGAACAGCCGTTACGCATTGATGATCTGGCCAAGGAAGTGAACCTGAGCGTGTCGACGCTGCATCATCGTTTCAAGGCGATGACGGCGATGAGCCCGTTGCAGTATCAGAAGCAGCTGCGCCTGCAGGAAGCACGGCGGCTGATGCTGGCCGAAGGACTGGAGGCTTCGGCGGCAGGGTATCGGGTCGGGTATGAAAGCCCTTCGCAGTTCAGCCGGGAGTACAGCCGGTTGTTCGGGGCTCCGCCGTTAAGGGATCTGGCGCGGTTGCGGTTGACGGTTTGATCCGGATCCAGTGATGCGGCTACTGACGCCTTCGCGGGCAAGCCCGCGAAGAGGCCAGCAAGGCCAACATCAAATCCTGATCAGGCGCCAAGTACCCGGCAAGCCTCCACCGGCAAGGTCACCGACACCGGGTGACCAACGCTCAAACCAAACCCCTGGCAAGGCGTACTCAGAGCGGTAAACGACACGCCAGAACACTCCACCGTGGTCTCGATGGTCGCGCCGATATCGCGCACGAACGTCACCTTGCCCAGCAGGCGGTTGCCCGCCGTCGCCTGTGGCGCTGACAGTTGCAGGTCTTCCGGGCGAATCAACATCTTCACCTTTTCACCGACCACGATGCTGCTGCAGATCGGTACTTGCAGCGCATCGCCGCCCGGCAAACTCACTTTGCCATTACCCAGCGCCGTGGCCGGGAAGATGTTGCCCGAGCCGATGAAGTCCGCGACGAACTCGTTGGCCGGGTGCCGGTAGATCTCGATCGGCGTACCCACCTGCTGCACCTTGTGTTCACCCAATACGACCACGATATCGGCCATGGTCATGGCTTCACGCTGGTCGTGGGTCACCATGATGGTGGTGATGTTCAGGCGTTGTTGCAGTTGACGGATTTCCACCTGCATCGACTCGCGCAGCTTGGCGTCCAGCGCTGACAGCGGTTCGTCGAGCAGGAGGATTTTCGGGTGTGAGGCAATCGCCCGGGCAATCGCCACGCGCTGGCGTTGGCCGCCGGACAGCTTGGCCACCGGGCGATTGATCATCTGCTGCAGCTGGATCAGTTCCAGCAATTCCACCACCCGCGCCTGTTGGTCAGCCTTGCTGACTCCACGCAGTTTCAGCGGATAGGCGATGTTCTCCCCGACTGTCATGTGCGGGAACAGCGCCAGGGACTGGAACACCATGCCGAAGTTGCGCAGGTGCGCCGGGGTGTTGCCGATGTCTTCGCCATCCAGGCGGATCTCGCCGCCGGTCAGGGTTTCAAGGCCGGCGATCATGCGCAGCAAGGTGGTTTTGCCACAACCCGAAGGGCCGAGGAAACACACCAGTTTGCCCTCGGGCAAATGCAGGTTCACATCCGTTACCGCGCAGGCCGAGCCGTAATGTTTCTCGACGTTTTCCAGAATCAGACCAGACATGTGAATCACCTCAAGAAATCAGAACGAAACGCCACCTTCACCAACCAGCTTCTCCAGCGCCCAGATCAGGACGAAGTCGATCAGCACGATCAGCACGGCAAACGAAAATACGGTTGGGTCGAGCGAAGACACGGTGCGGCTGTACATCCAGATCGGCACGGTCATGACGTCGATGGTGTAGAGGAAGTAGGTCACGGTGAATTCGTTGAACGAGACGATGAACGCCAGCAGCATGCCCGCCAGAATCCCCGACTTCATCAACGGCACCACCACATCGACAATCGCCCGCAGCGGTGAAGCGCCGAGCATTTGCGCGGCCTCTTCGACTTCGCTGCCGATGGAAAGCATCGCCGCCGTGCAGTTCTTCACCACGAACGGCAACGCGAGGATCACGTGGGCAATCACCAGGCGCGAGGTGGTCATGTGGAACGGCAGGCTGTCGAACACCAGCAGCAACGCCAGGCCCAGCACCACCATCGGGAACACCAGCGGCAACGACATCAGTTGCAGCGCCACGGCCTTGCCACGGAACTCGCAACGGGTCAGCGCGTAGGCCGCCGGCACCGCGATGATCGTGGCGAAAACCATGGTCAGGCACGACACCAGCAGGCTGGTGGACATGGCCTGGCCGAGGCTCAGGACGTCACTGGCGTCCGGCGACACGAAGGTGTGCCAGGCGGCCTTGTACCATTGCAGGCTGTAGCTGCTCGGCGGGAAATCGAGGTTCGACGCACCGCTGAACGACATCACGATCATGGTCAGAATCGGCAACACCGCCAACAGCAGGATGAAGCCCGAGAGGATGCCGGCAACCTTGCCGGTATCACCGGGCAACAACTGGCGCTTCTTGATCAGGGTACTCATTGCGAAGCCTCCAGCATGCGGCGACGACGGCCAGTGATGTATTCGGACAAGGTCATGATCGCGAGGGTGGTGACGATCAGCACCACACCGGCAGCGGATGCGGCGGGCCAGTTCATCAGCGGGGCGATCTGGTCATGCACCATCACCGCCAGCATCGGTACGCGCCGGCCACCGAGCAGCAAGGGCACCACGAAACTGCTGGCGTTGTAGGCGAACACCAGGGTCGCGCCGGTAATGATCCCCGGCAGGCTCATCGGCAACACCACTTGGCGGAACACTTGGAAGCGACTGGCGCCAAGGGTGGCGGCAGCTTCTTCGTAACTGCGGGCGACGCCGCGCATGGCGCTGGCAATCGGCAACACGGCCAGCGGGAAGGCGGTTTGCACCAGGCCCATCAACACGCCGTTCTGGTTGTACAACAGCATGATCGGGCGCTTGATCAGGCCCAGGCCCATCAGTGCCTGGTTGAGCATGCCGCCAGGGCCGAGGATCACCAGCCAGCCGTAGCTTTGCAGCAACAGGTTGACCAGCAAGGGCAGCAACACCGCCGCCAGGAAGATCCGCCGCACGAACGGTGAGGTCAGGCGCGACATGGTGTAGGCCACCGGGATCGCCAGGATCACTGCGATCACCGCGCTGATCAGCGCCAGGCGCAGGGTCAGCATCAGCGACTTGAGGTAATAGGGTTCCAGCAACTGGGCGTAACTGGCCAGGCTGAACCCGGACCATTCCGCGCCCTTGGTGCCCACGCTCATGCGCAGTACCAGCAGGCTCGCGGCGATCAGCACGCCGAGAAACAGCATCGACGGCGAGAGGAAAAGCCAGGCGCGCGTCGTTGGCGAAACACCCCGAGCGGCGCGCACGGGGGCGGCACTCACCGGATGAGTCAGAGGTTGGTGTTCCATAGCAAAGGGTCTCGTCAATGGAAGATCAGAAATATCAGCCTGTACGGCCCCCCTGTAGGAGCTGCCGCAGGCTGCGATCTTTTGATCTTTTTCAGAGCTACCGAAGAGCAGGATCTAAAGATCGCAGCCTTCGGCAGCTCCTACGGATCAGGAAGAAAAGATTTCCGTGTAACGACGAATCCATTGGTCATGCACAGTCGCCAGGAAGGCGTTGTCGTGCATGATCGCTTTCTCGGCAATCTGCTCCGGCGTGAGGATGTACGGGCTCTTGCGTGCTTCGGCGGAGATGATCGCCTTGGCGTTGACCGGGCCGTTGTAGATGTCTTCAGCCATCTTGCCCTGCACCAGCGGGTCCAGGGAGTGGTTGATGAAGGCGTAGGCCATGTCGGTATCGCCCGGACGGTTCTTCGGCATCACCGACAGCATCAGGTCGGTGTAGAAACCTTCCTTCATGCCGAACGTGGCGCCCAGGCCGTAGTTCGGGTCGCGGATCTGTTTCGGGAAGAAGGCCGGTGCGTACAGGCCACCCATGTCCAGGGAACCGGTGCGGAACAGTTCGGCGATCTGGTTCGGGTTTTCGCCCAGGGTCACCACACGATCTTTCAGCTCGGCGAGTTTCTTGAAGCCAGGCTCGATGTTGTGTTCGTCACCACCGGCCAGTTTGGCGGCAATGATGATCAGGTCCATGGCCTCGGTCCAGTTCGGCGGCGGCAGGAAGATGTTCGGCGCCGCGTCGGCATCCCACAGGGAGGCGTAGCTGGTCGGGGCTTCTTTCTGGGTGCGGGTGCTGTAGACCAGGCTGTTGCACCACAGCAGGTAACCGATACCGTGGCCATTGGCGCCGGTGCGGTATTTCTCCGGTACATCGACAAGATTTGGAATGCGGTTGAGGTCGGGCTTTTCCAGCAGGTTGGCGGCGGCCAGACCTTCGGCGCCGACGCCTGCCAGGGTGATGATGTCGTACTGCGGACGATCACCGCCGGCCTTGAGCTTGGCGACCATTTCCGAGGTACTGCCGGTGCGGTCGGCGATGACCTTGCAGCCGTACTTGTCTTCGAACGTCGCGGCGATGTTGCGTAGCGCAGCCAGGCCGGTGTCATCGGACCAGGTCAGCAAACGCAGGGTCTTGCCGGCAAAACGTGTGTCGCTGGCATTGGCCTTGATGAACGGCATGCTCATGGCTGCCGCTGCAACCGAGGCTACGCCTACGGTCTTGATAAATTGACGTCTGTTCAGATCATGCTCGCCCATTACGGACTCCCTTTGTTTTTGTAGGTATAAGGCAGGTCGAAACTGTTGCATCCGCGCGACCGGACCAGCGTTAGCCCTCGTATTTTCGGGGGCTTGGCTGAGCCAGCGAGTTCATCCTGAGGTCGTGTAAAACACCTGACTATCGATAAAAACTCATTGAAGCCATGACGCCAGCGCATGCCTCAACGCGAGGCATGCACTCACCTTTTTCGTGCCTTCAGACGGCCCGGATCACGTGTTTGATTTCCTGGAAAGCCTGCAAGCCCCACGGCCCCAATTCACGGCCGATGCTGCTCTGCTTGTAGCCACCCCAGGCGGTCTGCGGGAAGATCACCTGCGGCGCATTGATCCACACAAGCCCCGCCTGCAAAGCATTGGCGACACGGTCAGCGGTCTGTGCATTGCGTGTCACCACACTGGCGACCAGGCCAAACTGGCTGTCGTTGGCCAGGGCAATCGCCTCGGCTTCAGAGGCGAAACGGCGTACGCAGATCACCGGACCAAAAATCTCTTCATTCCACAGCGCACTGCCCTGGGGCACGTCGGTAAACACCGTCGGCTGCAAAAAATATCCGCGCGGCAGGTCTGCCGGGCGATTGCCACCGCAAACCAGCTTGGCGCCGGCACTCAAACCGCGATCGATGTGACCGAGCACGCGCTGGTATTGCGCCTGATTGACCAGCGCGCCCATTTCCACGTCCGGGTCGAACGGGTCGGCCACGCGAATGGCTTCGGCACGGGTCTTCACTCGGCTCAGGAATTCATCGGCCAGTTCATCGGCGACCAGCACGCGGCTGGTGGCGGAGCACATCTGCCCGGCGTTGAAGAAACCACCGCCACAGGCCACTTCCACCGCCAGGTCGAGATCGGCATCGACCAGTACCAGCAGCGAGGATTTTCCGCCCAGTTCCAGGCTCACGCCCTTGACGGTTTCCGCCGCCCGCTGCATGACCTGCACGCCGACCGCATTGCTGCCGGTGAAGGAAATTTTCGCGATGCGCGAGTCAGCCGACAGGGGCGCGCCAACCGCAAGACCGGTGCCGCACACCAGGTTGAACACGCCTGCCGGCAACCCGGCTTGCGCGATGATCGCCGCCAGTTCCAGCTCCGGCAGCGGCGTCACTTCCGAAGGCTTGAGCACCACGCAGCAACCGGCGGCCAGGGCCGGGGCGAGTTTCCACGCGGTGGTGACCATCGGGAAATTCCACGGCACGATCAGGCCGACCACACCGCACGGCTCGCGGCGCAAACGTGCGCTGAAGTCGTCGGTCGGCAGTTCTATCGCGCTGTCTTGTTTGGCATCCAGCCCTTCGGCGAGACCGGCGTAATACTCGAAAGTGGCGATCACGTCATCGACATCAATCGCGGCTTCGAACTGCGGCTTGCCGTTGTTGCTCGACTGCAAGTGCATCAGCTTTTCACGATTGGCCTGCACCCCCACGGCGATTTTGCGCAGGATCGCGCCGCGCTCGGCGCCCGTGGTTTTCGACCAGTCGGCGAACGCCTGGGTCGCCGCGCTCACCGCGTGGTCAACGGCGCGTTCATCGCCGCCATTGACGGTGGTCAACAGGGCTTCGGTCGCCGGGTTGATCACCCGCAGGTGTTCGTTGCCGGCCGACCATTGGCCGTTGATGTACAGGCCATCCAGGGTCGTAGGGAAAGTCATTTCGACACCGCCTGCATCCACTGGGTCTGGTCGATTTCAATCAGGGTCGGGCCCTGGCGATCGGTAGCCACACGCAATGCGCCACGCAGTTGCTCGACGCTGCTGACCGCTTCGGCGGCGCAACCCAATGCCTTGGCCACACCGATGAAGTCCGGGGTGTAGATGTCCACGCCCACCGGCTCGATGGCACGGTTGACCATGTACTTCTTGATCTCTTCGTAGCCCTGGTTATTCCACAGCAGCACGATCACCGGGGTGCGCGCTTCAACGGCGCTGGCCAGTTCCGGCAGGGTGAACTGCAGGCCACCGTCGCCGATCAGGCACACCACCGGAGGCCGCGCACCACCTTCGATGCTGCCACCCAGCCAGGCGCCAATCGCTGCCGGCAGGGCGTAGCCGAGGGTGCCGTAGCCGGTGGACGAGTTGAACCAGCGACGCGGACGCTCCGGGTTGAACGTCAGGTTGCCGGTGTATACCGGTTGGGTCGAATCGCCGACGAACACCGCGTCCGGCAATTCCTGCAGAACGGTTTCGAGGAAGCGGGTCTGGGCGAGGGTCGGTGCATCCCAGGTCGCGGCCAGGTCTTCACGCAGACGGGCGGCACGTACCTGGCCCCAATCGTTGCGGCGCTCGGCCAGGGATTTGTGCGACAGGGCGCTGAGCAAAGCCTGGGCGGCGTTGCGCGAGTCGGCCACCAGTGCCACGTGCGGCGGGTAGTTGCGCACGGTCTGGTCCGGGTCGATATCGACGCGCAGCAACTTGCCAGGAATTTCGAAGCCACCGGCGAAGGTCACGTCGTAGTCGGTTTCGGCCAGTTCCGTGCCGATGGCCAGTACCACGTCGGCCTCGGCAACCAGTGCACGGGTGGCGACCAGGCTCTGGGTCGAGCCGATCAGCAGCGGGTGGCCGGAGGCGAGCATGCCCTTGGCATTGATGGTCAAGGCGACTGGCGCGTCCAGCAATTCTGCCAGCTCAGTCAACTCGACGGCCGCGTCGATGGCGCCGCCACCGGCGAGGATCAGCGGACGCTTGGCACCGGCCAGCAATTCAGTCATGCGCGACACGGCGCTCGGCGAAGCGCCAGCGCGGTCGATATTGACCGGCAGGCTGGCGAGCAAGTCGTCGGCTTCTTCAACCAGGACATCCAGCGGAATTTCAATGTGCACCGGACGCGGACGTCCCGCCTGGAACAGCGCGAAGGCGCGGGCCAACACACCCGGCAATTCCGACGCCGACATCAGGGTGTGGGAGAACGCCGCGACACCGGCACACAGTGCGCCCTGGTTCGGCAACTCATGCAGCTTGCCGCGACCGCCGCCCAACTGGCTGCGCGATTGCACGCTGGAGATCACCAGCATCGGGATCGAATCGGCATAGGCCTGGCCCATGGCGGTGGTGATGTTGGTCATGCCAGGGCCGGTGATGATGAAGCACACACCCGGTTTGCCGCTGGTGCGGGCGTAGCCGTCGGCCATGAAGCCGGCGCCCTGCTCATGACGCGGCGTGACGTGGTTGATGCTCGAACGGGCCAGCCCGCGATACAGCTCCACGGTATGCACCCCCGGAATGCCGAACACCTGCTCGACCCCGTAGTTTTCGAGTAACTTGACCAATACTTCGCCGCACGTCGCCATGTCTTTGCCCTTTTTGTTCGTTTGAGACGCCGGGCGTGCGCTGTGTTTATGATGGATTCGCAGGCCCGGGAATGGCCTCATTGGAACGGGCGACAGGTAGCCGCAACAATGGATAAAAAGTCATACTAGCCATGTCCTCACGTCATACCTTGGATCCCAATGAAACGACTGCCTCCCCTGCCGGCGCTGCACACTTTTCTGATTACCGCGCAGTGCTGCAATTTCACCCGGGCCGCCGAACAGCTGCATATCACCCAGGGCGCGGTGAGTCGGCAGATCGCCGGGCTGGAAGATCATCTGGGTTATGAGCTGTTCATCCGCCTGGCCCGAGGCCTTGCCCTGACAGCCGAGGGACGGGAATGGCTGCCACGGGTGCAGCAGATTTTCGGCCTGATCGACGAGGCCGTTGAACAGATCGGCGAGAAGCGCGAAACCCTGCAGCTCAAGGCACCGACCTGCGTCATGCGCTGGTTGCTGCCGCGTCTGTTGCAATGGCAAAGGGAACGCCCGGACGTGCCGGTGGAACTGACCACCACGGTCAAGCATGGGGTGGATTTTCATCGCGAGCAATTCGATGCAGCGGTGATGTACGGCGCACCGCCGGACGATTCATTGATGTCGCAAAAACTCTTCGACGAACAACTCACGCCGGTGTGTTCCAGACCGATGCTCGAAGGCCCCATGCCCCTGCAGAGCCCGGCCGATCTGCAACAGCACCTGCTGCTGCACCCGACCCGAGACGAGCGGGACTGGAAGGCCTGGTTGAAAGCGGCGAATGTGCATTTGACCAATGTCGGCAAGGGCCAGCATTTCGAAACACTGGACCTGGCGATGTCGATGGCGTCCCAGGGAACGGGGGTGGCGATTGGCGACTGGTCGCTGATCGGCGATGACCTGAACGCCGGGCGGCTGGTCATGCCATTCGACTTGAAGGTGACGACAGGACTGGCGTATTACCTGGTATTCCCCGAAAAACCCGGGCCTTCGCCGAAGTTGCGTGAATTGATGGGCTGGTTGGTGGAGCAGGCGCAGTCGCGTTGAACCACGGTATCTGTAGGAGCTGCCGCAGGCTGCGATCTTTTGATCTTGAAAGTCAAAGTCAAAGTCAAAAGATCGCAGCCTGCGGCAGCTCCTACATGGATTGCGGTGTTAGTACCCGACTGTAAACCGCTGCCGCGAATGCTTCGGCGCTTCCACTTCGTCGAGCATTGCAATCGCGTAGTCGGCAAAGGTAATCCAGCTGCGCCCTTCGCTGCTCACCAGCAAGTCATCCTGACCCAGGCGGAATGTACCCGTGCGCTCGCCCTCGACAAATTCGGCCGATGGCGACAGGAAGGTCCAGTCCAGATCCCGTTCTTCACGCAAGCTGGCGAGGAATTCGGCACCCGCGCCGGCCTCTGCCTTGTAGGCCTCTGGGAAACCTTCGCTATCGATCACTCGAGTGCCATCGGGCAATAGCAGTGAACCCGCCCCGCCCACCACCAGCAGACGTTTAACCCCGGCTTTTTTCACCGGACCAACGACTGCGCCGGCAGGTAGCGTGGCGAAATGCGCCGCGCTGATAACCACGTCATGGCCCGCAATCGCAGCTTGCAACGCAGCGGCATCAAGGGCATCGACGGCCTTGCCGGCCACACCGTCACGCGGGTCGATTTTCGATGTATCGCGGGCAATGGCGGTAACGCTGTGACCGCGGCGCAGGGCTTCTTCCAGCAGTTGGCTACCGGCACGACCGGTGGCACCGATGATTGCGATTTTGCTCATGACGTTCTCCAGTGGGTTGAGCTTCTAGGATTTCAGTTGAGGCGGGTTACCACTTCATCTCGCCCTTGGCGACCTTGGCGCTCAGCTCCAGGGAGCTTTCATCTTCCAGGGTCGGGAAGCGCTTTTTCATCGCCGCGATCAGCGCGGCGGAATCCTTGGCCTTGGCGGTTTCCTCGTCGAAGGCCTTGATGTATGCGGCGGTGAACTGCACGGCGGCCAGGGAGCGATCGCTCTCGCCAAGGTAATGACCCGGCACCACGGTCTGCGGTTTCAGGGTTTCAATGGAGTGCAGCGTAGCCAACCAATCGGCATGGGACTGTGGCGTTTGCGTGTCCGCCATCCACACGTGGATGTTTTGCGCCACCACGACACCACCGACCACGGCCTTGAGCGACGGAATCCACACAAAGCTGCGATCCGGCTGCGGGCCCTCAAGACCAAGCACCTGCAACTTCTGCCCTTCAAGGATCAGGCTGTCACCCTTGAGCACGTCCGGCACGATGGTTTTGGCCGGCACGTCCGCACCCATTTTCGGGCCCCAGAACGCCAGTTTGCCGTCGACGGTTCGCTTGATGTGGTCGACGGTCGGCTGCGAGGCGAGGACCTTCGCCTTGGGGAACGCAGCCGTCAGGGTATCGAGGCCGAAGTAGTAATCCGGGTCACCGTGGCTGATGTAGATGGTGGTCAGCTGCTTGCCGCTGGCGCGGATTTTTTCCACCACCTGCTCGGCCTGGGATTTGCCGAATTGCGCATCCACCAGGATCGCTTCTTTCTCGCCACTGACCAGCACCGAGGTCACCGGGAAGATCGCTTTATCACCGGGGTTGTAGACATCCAGCGTCAAGGTCGAGGCGGCTGCATGGGCGGCGAAACCGAGGGCGAGGCCTGCCAGCAAAATGCGCTTTAAAGTGGTGAAACCGATCATCTGTTGCTCCGTTGTCCGAATGCCTTGCTTGGCGATGGAACAGAGCTTAGTTGCCTGACTCAGTACAAAAAATGCGATGCTTGGACATAGTTTGTTTCTGAAAGCGGGCAAATCATGGATCGTCTTCAAGCAATGCGCGTGTTCGTCACGGTGGTTGACCTCGGCAGCCAGTCGGCCGCCGCCGATCATCTGGAGCTGTCACGGCCGGTGGTGTCGCGGTATCTGGCGGAACTGGAAGACTGGGTCGGCGCGCGCCTGATGCATCGCACCACACGCAAGTTGAGCCTGACCGCTGCCGGCACCGAGATCCTGCCCCGCTGTCGGCAGATGCTCGATTTGTCCTCCGACATGCAAGCCGCCGTCAGCGAACCGGATGACGCACCGCGCGGCCTGCTGCGGATCAGCGTCAGCACCTCCTTCGGCCAGGCACAACTGGCCGATGCCATGGCTGCGTATGTCCGACGCTACCCCGGCGTCAGCATCGACATGCAGATGCTCGACCGCACCGTGAACCTGGTGGATGAGCGCATCGATCTGGCGATCCGCACCAGCAACGACCTGGACCCGAACCTGATCGCCCGCCGCCTGACGGTTTGCCGCTCGGTGATCTGCGCGTCCCCCGCTTACCTGCGTGAGCACCCGGTGCCGCAACGGGTCGAGGACCTGAGCCTGCACAACTGCCTGACCCACTCCTACTTCGGCAAAAGCCTGTGGCATTTCGAGCAGGACGGCGAGCAGGTTTCTGTACCGGTGCAGGGCAACATCAGCGCCAACGAGGCCAGCACGCTGCTGCGCGCAACGATCGCCGGCGCCGGGGTGGCGATGCTGCCCACCTACCAGGCCGGCGTGCACATCCACAGCGGCGAATTGATTCGCCTGCTGCCGGCGGCGGAACCCCGGCAAATGAACGTGTATGCGGTGTATGCCTCGCGCAAGCACATGCCGACGGCGTTGCGCAGCTTGCTGGATTTTCTGGTGCTTAGATTTCCGGAAGAACCGGAGTGGGATATCGGCCTGTGACCGGATCGAAAATGTGGGAGCGGGCTTGCTCGCGAAGTGGTCGGTACATCCGACGTAGATTTTGCGCGTGAAATACCGCTTTCGCGAGCAAGCCCGCTCCCACAAGGGGGGCATCAATGTTCTGAATACCGCGTCAAATGCCAAACCCGGTTTGCTGGTAACTCACCGGCGCTGACCTATGCTCAAAGTAATACCGAAAGGTATTCGTTCAGAGGTCAACGCCATGAACATCAAAACAAGAAGATACCTCGCGATTTTCATCACCTGCGCGGTCACGCTCGGGCTGTATGGCGCTGCGGCCTGGCGCGTCGAGCAACTGCGCAACCTGCCCCGTGAAGCGGCGAGTTGCAACTTCGAACGCTGCATCCCCCACAACGCCACCCTCAACGCCCTCCGATAACGAAGGGGTCAGGCTTCGTTGTCCTGATCGGCCTTCAGGCGGTCGCGGAACGCCTTGGGCGAAATCCCCACACGACGCCGGAACAGGCGCGTGAAGTTGGTCGGATCGGAAAACCCCAACACGTCGGACATTTCATAAATGGTCATGCTGGTGTAGGTCAACAAACGCTTGGCCTCCAGCAATTGACGTTCGTGCATGATCTGCAACGCCGGTTGCCCCGCCAGCTCACGACAGGTGCCGTTGAGGTGGGATACGGAAATCCCCAGTCGATGGGCCAGGTCCTCGACCTTGACGTGCTGGCGATAGGTCTCTTCCACCAGCTGAATAAAGCCGTTGAGGTATTCCCGGGCCCGCTGCGGTCGCGCCATGGCGGTGCGGCGCTGGATCACCTGGCGGCTGACCCACACCACGATCACACTGACCAGCGAATGCATGAGCATTTCCCGCGCCGGTTGATGGCTGGTGTATTCGTTCTGCAAGGCGCTGAACAGGCTGTTGAGGTACTCGGCGTCCTTGCCTGCCGGGTAGCTTTCGGACTGGGCCAGGGCATTGACCGATTGCCCCAACTGTATCTGCAGGTGGGCGATCAGCGGCGCGGCCAGGGTCACGACAAACCCTTCCACATCCTCGGAAAAGCGAAAGCCGTGCACTGACAGCGGTGGCAGGATCTGGATTGCCGGTTCCACCAGTTGCGTTCGCTTGCCTTCGATTTCAAGCTCTGCCTGACCTTTGAACACGAAGAGCAACTGGCACAAATCAGCGTGGCGGTGAGGTTTGATTTCCCAATGATGTTCGCGACTGCGTTTGGAAATGGTTTCACAGTGCAGCAAGTCCGGGGTCGGCCAATCCAGGCTTTCACCGTAGAGCTTGAACACCGGAATCGAAGGCAGGTCAGGCTTGTTCATCACTTCAATCCAGGCCTCGGAGTAGATGGCGGGCGATAATCGCACCGATTGGCAGAATGTACAGCTATCGGCTCAGTTTTCACCTTCAATTGACAGACCCGCAAGGGAAAAATGCAAGCACTCGATCCATAAAAATCATTCACCGGCCCTGGTCGCGTGAAGCTTGCGAGTCATAAAAACAATGAAAACGCTGAAAACCCAAGTCGCCATCATCGGCGCCGGCCCTTCTGGCCTGTTGCTCGGCCAATTGCTGCACAACGCCGGCATCGACACCCTCGTTCTAGAACGCCAGACCCCGGACTACGTGCTCGGCCGAATCCGCGCCGGCGTGCTTGAACAAGGCATGGTAGAGCTGTTGCGTCAGGCCGGCGTGAGTCAGCGCATGGACGCCGAGGGACTGGTCCATGGCGGCTTCGAACTGGCCCTCGGCGGACGCCAGGTCCACATCGATCTGCACGCCCTGACGGGGGGCAAGAGCGTGATGATCTATGGCCAGACCGAAGTCACCCGCGACCTGATGGCCGCTCGTCGGGAGGCTGGCGCGCAGACGATTTATCAAGCCGACAACGTCGTTCCCCACGGCATGAAAACCGACGAAGCGTTTGTCACTTTTGAGAAGGACGGCGAACGGTATCGCCTCGATTGCGACTACATCGCCGGTTGCGACGGCTTCCATGGAGTGGCACGGCAATCGATTCCCGCCGACAGCCTGAAAGTCTTCGAACGGATCTATCCGTTCGGCTGGCTCGGGATCCTGGCCGACACCCCGCCAGTCCACGAAGAGCTGGTCTACGCCCGCCATGAGCGCGGTTTCGCGCTGTGCAGCATGCGCTCGCCGACACGCACCCGTTATTACCTGCAAGTGCCCACCAGCGATCATGTCGACAACTGGTCGGATCAACGCTTCTGGGACGAACTCAAGTCGCGACTGCCACAACTGTTGGCGGACAAACTGGTAACGGGCCCGTCCATCGAAAAAAGCATCGCGCCACTGCGCAGCTTCGTCGTCGAACCGATGCAATACGGGCGCATGTTCCTGGTCGGAGACGCCGCGCACATCGTCCCGCCCACTGGCGCCAAGGGCCTGAACCTGGCGGCCAGTGACGTCAGTACGCTGTTCAACATCCTGGTCAAGGTATACCGCGAAGATCGCCTCGATCTGCTGGAGAAGTACTCGGAAATCTGCCTGCGCCGGGTGTGGAAGGCCGAACGGTTTTCCTGGTGGATGACCTCGATGCTGCACCGTTTCGACGATCACGATGCCTTTAGCCAGCGCATTGCCGAGTCGGAGCTGGAGTATTTTGTCGGCTCTGAAGCGGGTCGAAAAACCATTGCAGAAAACTACGTCGGGCTTCCTTACGAGGCTATCGAATAGCTTCCTACCGACTTACACTGGCGAGCATCCCCGCTCGCCTAGCTACTTGCGGGTCAATCACTGCCCGCAGGTTTTCCCGTGACTAATCTCCACCAGCCTGAAACGCCCAAACCCGCTATCCGCAGCGTGCTGATCGCCCTGATGCTGGCGATCTTCCTCGGCGCGCTGGACCAGACCATCGTCGCCGTTTCGATGCCGGCCATTTCCGCGCAATTCAAGGACGTCAGCCTGCTGGCCTGGGTGATTTCCGGCTACATGGTGGCCATGACCGTGGCGGTGCCGATCTACGGCAAACTGGGCGACCTGTACGGGCGGCGCAAACTGATGCTGTTCGGCATGGGCCTGTTCACCCTGGCATCGGTGTTCTGCGGCATGGCCCAGAGCATGGAGCAACTGGTGCTGGCCCGGATCCTCCAGGGCATCGGGGCCGGCGGAATGATCTCGGTGAGCCAGGCGATCATCGGTGACATCGTGCCACCACGGGAGCGCGGTCGTTACCAGGGCTATTTCAGCAGCATGTATGCCGTGGCCAGCGTGGCCGGCCCGGTGCTTGGCGGCTATATGACCGAATACCTGTCCTGGCGCTGGGTGTTCCTGATCAACCTGCCGCTGGGCCTGGGTGCCTGGCTGGTGGCCCATCGCACGCTGGTGGGCCTGCCGATTCCGCAACGCAAACCGATCATCGATTACCTGGGCACTGTGCTGATGATCATCGGGCTGACCGCATTGTTGCTGGGCATCACCCAGGTCGGCCAGGGCCACTCGTGGCGCAGTGCCGAAGTATTGGCGCTGCTGGCCTGTGCGGTGCTGGTGCTGGGGCTGTTCGTCGTCCACGAGCGACGGGCACGGGAGCCGTTGCTGCCCATGCATCTGTTCGCCAACCGCAACGCGATCCTGTGCTGGTGCACGATTTTCTTCACCAGCTTCCAGGCCATCTCACTGATCGTATTGATGCCGCTGCGCTTCCAGAGCGTCACCGGCGCCGGTGCCGACAGCGCCGCCCTGCACCTGCTGCCCCTGGCCATGGGCTTGCCGATCGGCGCGTATTTCGCCGGCCGCCGCACCTCGGTGACCGGGCGCTACAAACCGATGATCCTTGCCGGCGCGGCGCTGATGCCTGTCTCGATTATCGGCATGGCGTTCAGCCCGCCCCAGGCATTCGTCGTGAGCAGCCTGTTCATGCTGCTCTGCGGGATTGCCTCCGGCATGCAGTTCCCGACGTCATTGGTCGGCACGCAGAACTCGGTGGACCAACGGGACATCGGCGTCGCCACCAGCACCACCAATCTGTTCCGTTCGCTGGGTGGTGCCGTGGGTGTGGCATTGATGTCGGCGCTGCTGTTGGCGTTGTTGCAGGACTCGAGTTTCGCGCACCTGGCCGGCTCGTCGCTGATTGCCGAAGGTCATTCGGGGAATGTGTTGCTGGACGGTTTGAATGCCGCGCCAGGTGATGCGCAGAACGCCTTGCGTGCCGAGTTGTTGCTGACGTTCCGGCACTTGTTGACGGTCAGTGCGGCCGTTTCACTGCTGGGGCTGGCGGCGGCGATTGCCATGCCGAACATGTTGTTGCGCGGGCGAGAGGATAAGGTTCGGTAGGCAGACCGAGTCGCTTGTATTCGCGAGCAAGCCCGCTCCCACATTAGACCGAGCTCTTCATAAGTACGCAGTCAACTGTGGGAGCGGGCTTGCTCGCGAAGACGGTTTAACAGTCACTACCATTCAAGGGCTGTAATACCCGACAGCCACCAGAAAATGCCCAACCTTTTTCAGGTAGGCATGTTTGTTCTCGACCTTGCCGGTCACCGGGTTTTTCCAGCGGTATTCGTATTCGCCATCATCCTGCTGGGCCATCAACGCCAGAATCGGCTCGCCCACCGGTTTGCCTTCCGGGTCTGCGATCTTGCTGAAGTCGGTATTGATCAGCCGCAGGTTGGTGCCGTGGGCCACGTAACGCTGGGTGTCCAGGTCGACAACAAATACGTACAGGTCATCCTGCAGGTAGCCGCCCTTGAGGGAGTTGATCGCCGTCAGGGTGCCCTTTTCGTCCCTGGTCAGATCGGTTGCCGCTTTGTTCAGCAAGGCCATGGCCTGTTCGGCGGAGGCCCTGGGCAGGTAATAACCGACCGCCAGAATCCGCTGGCCAATGCGCTGGTAGTAGACATGCTTGCGCTCGACCTTGCCATCATTCCAGTTCTGCCAGCGATATTCCGCCTGCTGAATGCCATTGCCTTCCGGCACTTTCAGGGCGTCCTTGAAGGTTTTCTGCAAGTCCGGCCCGAGCACTTCCGACACGTCCCGGCCAATCAGCGCCGACGACGGCCCGCCACTGGCAAGCATCACACCCTTGGTGTCGAGCACGAAGACATAACGGTCCTTGTCGACAAACTCACCCTGGCGGCTGAACGCCGCAAGGGCCTTGTCGCCATTCTGGTGGTAGTAGGCCAGGGCTTTTTCCAGCAGGGCTATGGCCGCCTTGCTGTCGTCCTTTTCCGTCCCGGCGGCTTGCGCCTGGCCCAGGCACAACAAAAACATGCCGCACAGCAAGGTGAACCTATGCAGAAACCCCATTGCGCATCCCTCGTTCCTGGTGGTGTTTCAAGAGCGTAGACGGCAATGGGGGATGCATGGATATCAGGAACCTCCTGAAGCAGTCGATTACTGCCGGGCGCGCAGTTGCTGCTGAAGGTTCTGGATCTGCGCCTGAAGGGTATTGATGTTGCGGGTGACCTGGCTGCGGAAGGCATCGAACTCGGCCGTGTTGGTCGAACCCTGCGCGACCGCCGGACGGTTGTCCTGCACGCTCTTGACCACGATCATGTCTTGTTCAAGACGCTCGATAGCGGCGCTCGGATTGCCTTGTTTCTTCAGTGCGGCAATATCGGCGCCCAGGCTTTTGAGCTGTGCATCGAATTTTTCCGAATCCGACGGGGCACTTTTCAGGGCGGCCAGTTCAGTGCTCAAGGCTTTGACCTGGGCCTGTAACTGCGTATTGGCCGTCTGATGTTCGGTGTCCTGGGCAGTCAATTGCGCCAGGCGTTTGTCCAGTTCGGTGGTTTGCGCGGTCATTTGTGCCAGTCGCTTGTCCAGGTCCGAGGCCTGGCCGGCAACACCTTGCTGCTGGGCGCTCTGGTCCTGGAGCTTGCTTTCCAACTGGCGGATTTGCAGCTTCAAAGCCTCGCTGTCAGTGTTGACGCTGGTCTGGCTGGCGACAACCTTTCCGGAAATATCCTGCAGGCGCCCCGCCGCTTCCTCACTGATTCGCGCGAAGCTTTCCTGGGTCGCCACCAGTTGCTGCTCCATCAGGGAGATCTGCTGAAAGCTCCACCAGGCCAGGCCCGCGAACGCAAAGAACAACGCCCCGACCAACGCCCACAAGGCACCGGTACTCGCCGCCTTGACCTTCACCACTGGCGCCGTGCGCGAGTGCACGACCGTGCGGGCGGTCGGCGCAAAGTCGTCATCGAGAACGTCTGCACGCAGGCTCGGTACATCATCGAAGTCGTCGTTGGCATCGTTTCGCATAGACATTGAATCAACCTTAGTGAATCACATAATGGCTTTATGCCGCACAGTATAAACCCCACAGCCGCAACCATTGACCCCCAAGCCCGAATCCGGTTCAGTCAGGGGTCATGGTTCGAGGGTCAGCGAACAGCCTGGGCCTTCCACCAGCCACAGAATTCATCGAGCGCCGTCCAGAGGCTGACCTTGGGATCGTAATCCAGATAATGCCGGGCGCGGCTGATGTCCAGGGTGAAATTTTTGTTCATGACCTGCATGCCCAGACGCGACAGCGTCGGTTCGGGACGCCCCGGCCACAACTTGCACACACCCTCGTTGAGCGCCGCCACGCTGTAGGCCAGGCCGTAGGAACGGTAACGGGTAACCTGTGGGACTTCCATGTTGCGCATGACGTAATTGACCACGTCCCACAGGGGGATCGGCGTGCCGTTGCTGATGTTGTAGGCCTTGCCCAGCGCAGAACCACTGGCCAGCAAACTGCTGAGCAACGCCTCGTTGAGGTTTTGCACGCTGGTGAAGTCAACTTTGTTCAGACCGTTGCCGATGATTGCCAGGCGTCCCTTGCGCTGCATGTTCAACAGGCGCGGGAAGATGCTCATGTCGCCGGCCCCCGTGACGAAACGCGGGCGCATGGCCAGGGTTTCGAGACCGAACTCCTGGGCACCGAAGACTTTTTGCTCGGCCAGGTACTTGGTGGCGGCGTAAGGGTGTTTGAAGCGCTTGGGCACCTGTTCTTCGGTCAGGCCCAGGTGATCGCGACCATCGAAGTAGATCGACGGCGACGACAAATGCACCAGCCGCCGAACTCGCTGCTTCAGGCAAGCTTCGACCACGTTCTCGGTTACCTGGACGTTGCCCTGATGGAAGTCCTGATAACGGCCCCACAATCCAACAGCGCCGGCGCAATGCACCACGGCCTCGACGTCCGAACACAGCTCGCGCGCCAGTTCCGGGTCGCTCAAGTCACCCGGGATGAACTCCGCTCCCCGGCGTACCAGATGCTCCACGCTCTCGGCCCGGCGACCGTTGACCCGCACGTCCAGGCCCTGCTCCAGGGCAAAACGCGCAAAGCGCCCGCCGATGAAGCCGCTTGCGCCGGTAACCAGAATCTTCATGAATTGCTCCGAATATTTCGTTTTGCGTATTACGTGAGGTCTTGACGCTGCGCGTCAGTCCAACGGCACCAGCCATTGCTTCGATGCGCTGACCAATTGATCGGTGAGCAGCCCCAGCAACTGGCCGCCATTACGCCAATGATGCCAGTACAGCGGCACATCGATCGGCTTATCTGGCAGCAGCTCCTGCAATACCCCCCTTTCAAGTTGCTCGCGCACCTGCAGTTCCGGAACCAGCCCCCAGCCCAGCCCGGCTTCCGTCAGACGAATGAAACCTTCGGAGGACGGGCACAAATGGTGTTCGAATCCACCCTCGACACCGAGGGACGCAAGGTAGCGATGCTGCAGGAAATCGTCCGGGCCAAATACCAGCGCCGGGGTTCGGGCCAACTGATCGGCGCGTACCCCCTGCGGAAAATGCCGGGCAATGAAGGCGGGGCTGGCCAGCGCACGGTAACGCATGGCCCCCAGCAACACGCTGCGCGCACCTGCCACCGGACGCTCACTGGCGCAGACGCAGGCTGCCACTTCACCGGCACGCATGCGCTTGAGGCCGACGGTCTGGTCTTCGACCACCAGATCCATCAACAGATGTTGCTCGGCGCAAAACTCGCCCACCGCCTGCGCCCACCATGTGGCCAGGCTGTCGGCGTTCAGGGCGATCCGCAGGCGTTCCGGCAGGCCCTCTTCATCCAGCGCCGGCACCAGGCTTTGCAGATCCCGTTCAAGCAAACGCACCTGCTGCACATGGTTGAGCAACCGCCGGCCGATTTCCGTCGGCGTTGGCGGTGTGGCCCGCACCAGCACCGGTTGGCCAACCCGCGCCTCCAGCAGCTTGATGCGCTGGGAAATCGCCGATTGCGACAAGCCCAGCACCTGGGCCGCCCGCTCAAAACCGGCCTGTTCGACCACAGCGGCCAAGGCAGAAAGCAATTTATAGTCGAACATCAGTTTTCCTAATGAGCGATCAGCAAGATTGGTTTTTCTTATACAGCTTTCACAAGGACAATGACCAGCAAGAACTCTTGAGCAAGGATCACCCATATGGCTGGCGAAACATCATTGGCAACGCTGCTGCGCAGCATGAGCCCGCAACTCAACGCCGGCGAATACGTGTTCTGCACCCTGCGAGACGGCAAGTTGCCCAGGGATCTGGAGATTGTCGGCAGCTTCCGTGAACAGGAAGGCCTGACCGTGATTCTCGAACGTTCCCACGCCGTAAAAGCCGGATTCAGCTTCGACTACATCGCAGCCTGGATCACCTTGAACGTACATTCGGCCCTCGAAGCGGTCGGCCTGACCGCCGCGTTCGCCACGGCACTGGGCAAGGCCGGAATCAGTTGCAACGTGATTGCCGGCTACTACCACGACCATTTGTTTGTCGGCCATGCCGACGCCGACCGCGCCCTGCAAGTGCTGCGGGATCTGGCAGCCAACGCGGAGTAAAAAATCATGTGGCAAAGTTATGTGAACGGGCTGCTCGTGGCCTTCGGCCTGATCATGGCGATCGGCACCCAGAATGCGTTTGTCCTGGCGCAAAGCCTGCGACGTGAACATCACCTGCCGGTGGCGGCGCTCTGCGTGGCCTGCGACGCCCTGTTGGTGGCCGCCGGGGTATTCGGCCTGGCGACCGTACTGGCGCAGAACCCGACGCTGTTGGCCATCGCCCGCTGGGGCGGTGCAGCATTCCTGTTGTGGTATGGCAGCCAGGCGCTGCGCCGGGCCTTCTCGAAGCAGAGCCTTGAGCAGGGCGAAGGCCAGACCGTACGCTCGCTGCGGGCGGTGATGCTCAGCGCGCTGGCGGTGACCTTGCTCAACCCGCACGTCTATCTGGATACCGTTTTGCTGATCGGCTCCCTGGGCGCCCAACAAACCGAGCCCGGCGCTTATGTCGTAGGCGCGGCCAGTGCCTCGCTATTGTGGTTTTTCACCCTGGCCCTCGGCGCGGCATGGCTGGCACCGTGGCTCGCCCGGCCCAGCACCTGGCGAATTCTCGATCTGTTGGTGGCGGTGATGATGTTTGCCGTAGCGCTGCAACTGATCGCGGCCATCTGATCGGCGGAACCTCTATTCCACACAGTTGTTGCGTGGTTATGCCGCCCCCCCGGTGCTATGATCCGACTCCCTGCGCCGCAAAGAGTACAAACTCCCCGGCGCTTGTCTGGCCGCCCGTGATCGGCCTTGCGCTCACCGCAACTGACCTGACTAGGAGAATCATCATGGCTTTCGAATTGCCGCCACTGCCGTACGCACACGATGCCCTGCAGCCGCACATCTCCAAGGAAACCCTGGAGTTCCACCACGACAAGCACCACAACACCTACGTCGTGAACCTGAACAACCTGGTGCCAGGCACCGAGTTCGAAGGCAAGACCCTGGAAGAAATCGTCAAGACTTCCTCGGGCGGTATCTTCAACAACGCCGCTCAGGTCTGGAACCACACTTTCTACTGGAACTGCCTGGCGCCAAACGCTGGCGGTCAACCAACCGGCGCTCTGGCTGAAGCCATCAACGCGGCCTTCGGTTCGTTCGACAAGTTCAAGGAAGAGTTCAGCAAGACTTCCATCGGCACCTTCGGTTCCGGTTGGGGCTGGCTGGTGAAGAAGGCTGACGGTTCCCTGGCCCTGGCCAGCACCATCGGCGCCGGCAACCCGCTGACCAACGGCGACACCCCGCTGCTGACCTGCGACGTCTGGGAACACGCTTACTACATCGACTACCGCAACCTGCGTCCGAAGTACGTCGAAGCGTTCTGGAACCTGGTCAACTGGAAGTTCGTGGCCGAGCAGTTCGAAGGCAAAACCTTCACCGCTTAAGCTCGACGCCAGTCAAAAAACCCGGCTTTTTAGCCGGGTTTTTTATTGCCCGGGATTTTCAGCGTTCGGCAGGGCCCCTTCGCGAGCAGGCTCGCGATGAACGATGACGCGGTCAACCTGACTGAATACCTATCCCTGCGAATCGACGTTATCCAACGCACGATTCACCGCCAGTTCCGCCAGCATGATGATCTGCGCAATGGCCAACGCCGTGTTGCGCTGAGGGCCGGTCAGGAAGGTGGCGAAATCACTCGCCATGACGTTGGCCGAAGCCAATGACTCACAAGCGTGGGCCAGCAGGGATTTGGTATCCATGTCCGGGACGATCATGAACATGGTGTTGGGGGTGTAGGGTTTGGCTGTATTTAAGGGCGGATCGGGGATTAACTTATCCACTGAAATATTCCTATGCGGTGGGTGCCACCCATTGCCGTTCTCACACGGCAAAGAGGTGGCAGCTATGTGCGAGGTGAGAAAACCGGTCATAGGCACCCGGCCAGACAAAAGTCTGCCCGCACACAGCCGCCATAACGCATTTACAGACAGCGGATAAGCTGGCGGCAATTATGCGGATACTGGCACTGGATGACTATGACTTGCCGGGTTCTCACACCCGATCGCTGAGTTTTCAGCGACAGTCAGAGGCTATTGAGTCCGCTTCCGACGGGCAACCTGAAAACTGCGTGGGAAACTTCTGGCGCTTTCCTACACCGCACTAACTCGCAAAAACGTAACGCGGAGCCAGCTCCCACAGGGATTGGGGACATCTGCAAAAACCAGGTCGGCCATCAGGCCGCCTTCGCGGGCAAGTCGGATCGCCGCACCGCCGCTCCCACAGAAGAGCAAAAGCAGAGCAGCCCACACCGCGCCGCTTTTTCACCACTCATCAGGCCGAGCGTTAGCTCGCCTGCAGCTCTTGATCTTGATCCACCCGCCCCCTCGGCAGGCTGAGTGGAGGTGTTCATCCGGGGATGGGCGCGCAGCGCCGTTCGACGCAGTCGAACACATCGCATGTAGGTGCCAGCGAAGCCAACCGGAGGGCGATGCCCCCGGATGAATGCCGCAGCGAAGGAACCCCGAGCCTAAGCGAGGGGCCGTACGTAAGGGGCGAGACCTTTGGTTCCTTTGGGCTGGGCCGGCACTCCGGCGTTTGCCAAAGAAACTCGCCGTAAGGGCGAAACCATAAGCCGCCGTTACCGAAGAAATGGATATGTACTCCGTTAAAACTCCAAAACAACCTACAGAATCCAAGGCGTTTTCCGACGATGAAACAAGCCGTCCAGCCCTTGCTCCCCCGCCGCGGACGACTAACATCAAATAGAAGGAAAAAATCTCCACCCCGCCCCTCAAGTTGAAGGACTCGACAACCGACACAGTGCTAATAGGCTAACTCGCCAGTACAACTGCAAATCGGCCAAGCTGCAGGCAAAATCCCCCAAGGATGATTGTCCCTTTGACTGCCATCACGGGATTGCCAATACTCATGGCAACTTGATGCTACCCGCACGGAACAAGGAATAACCCTTTGAAGCTGGAACTCAAGAACAGCTTGTCGGTGAAGTTGCTCCGGGTCGTGCTCCTGTCGGCATTGATCGTCGGCGTGGTCTTGAGCTGCGCGCAAATTGTGTTCGATGCCTATAAAACACGCCAGGCCGTCGCCAGCGATGCCGAACGGATCCTCGACATGTTTCGCGATCCCTCGACCCAGGCCGTCTACAGCCTGGACCGGGAAATGGGCATGCAGGTGATCGAAGGCCTGTTTCAGGACGAAGCCGTGCGCAAGGCCTCCATCGGTCATCCCAACGAAGCCATGCTCGCGCAAAAAACCCGCGAATTGCAGCACTCCAACAGTCGCTGGCTCACCGACCTGATTCTTGGCAAGGAACGCACCTTCACCACCCAACTGGTCGGCCGCGGGCCCTACAGCGAGTATTACGGCGACCTGAGCATCACCCTCGATACCGCCAACTACGGCCAAGGGTTCATTGTCAGCTCGGTGATCATATTCATCTCCGGCGTCCTGCGCGCACTCGCCATGGGGTTGGTGTTGTACCTGGTCTACCACTGGCTGCTGACCAAGCCGCTGTCGCGGATCATCGAGCACCTCACGGAAATCAATCCGGATCGTCCCAGCGAACACAAGATTCCGCAGCTCAAGGGGCACGAGAACAACGAACTGGGCATCTGGATCAACACCGCCAACCAGTTGCTCGAGTCCATCGAACGCAATACCCATCTGCGCCACGAAGCGGAAAACAGCCTGGTGCGCATGTCCCAGTACGATTTCCTGACGGGGCTGCCGAACCGTCAGCAATTGCAGCAGCAACTGGACAAGATCCTCGTCGACGCCGGCAAATTGCAACGCCGGGTCGCCGTGTTGTGTGTCGGCCTCGATGACTTCAAGGGCATCAACGAGCAATTCAGCTACCAGACAGGCGACCAATTGCTGCTGGCCCTGGCCGATCGCCTGCGCGGTCATAGTGGTCGCCTGGGCGCCCTCGCCCGCCTCGGTGGCGACCAGTTCGCCCTGGTCCAGGCCGACATCGAGCAGCCCTACGAAGCCGCCGAGCTGGCGCAAAGCATTCTCGATGACCTGGAAGCGGCGTTTGCCCTCGACCATCAGGAAATCCGCCTGCGCGCCACTATCGGCATCACCCTGTTCCCCGAGGACGGTGACAGCACCGAGAAACTGCTGCAAAAGGCCGAGCAGACCATGACGCTGGCCAAGACCCGTTCGCGCAACCGCTATCAGTTCTATATCGCCAGCGTCGACACCGAAATGCGTCGTCGCCGCGAGCTGGAAAAAGACCTGCGCGATGCGTTGATCCGCAATCAGTTCTACCTCGTCTACCAGCCGCAGATCAGCTACCGCGACAACCGCGTGGTGGGCGTCGAAGCACTGATTCGCTGGCAACATCCCGAGCACGGTCTGGTGCCGCCGGATCTGTTCATCCCACTGGCCGAACAGAACGGCACCATCATTGCCATCGGCGAATGGGTGCTGGACCAGGCCTGCAAACAACTGCGCGAGTGGCATGACCAGGGCTTCTCCGACCTGCGCATGGCGGTAAACCTGTCTACGGTTCAATTGCACCACGCCGAACTGCCACGGGTGGTCAACAACCTGCTGCAGATGTACCGCCTGCCACCGCGCAGCCTGGAACTGGAAGTCACCGAAACCGGCCTGATGGAAGACATCAGCACCGCGGCCCAGCACTTGCTCAGCCTGCGCCGCTCCGGCGCGCTGATCGCCATCGACGACTTCGGAACCGGCTATTCGTCCTTGAGCTATCTCAAGAGCCTGCCTCTGGACAAGATCAAGATCGACAAGAGCTTCGTCCAGGACCTGCTCGATGACGACGACGATGCGACCATCGTTCGCGCCATCATCCAGTTGGGCAAGAGCCTGGGCATGCAGGTGATTGCCGAAGGCGTGGAAACCGCCGAGCAAGAGGCCTATATCATTTCCGAAGGCTGCCACGAAGGTCAGGGCTATCACTACAGCAAGCCTTTGCCGGCACGGGAACTGGGCGTTTACCTCAAGCAGGCCCAACGCAGTAATGCGGCCATCCTCTGAATCGTCAAAAACCGCACGGCGACCCTCGCTCGCTCGGGCGATCCTTTGATTTGCAGCAAACCACCCGCTGAATAAGAAATATTTACAGGTACAACCCTTTACAGATAATGCGAAAGATTTGCATTATGTCGCAGTTTTGCGTGTGCATAGCACGACTCCACCCCTATCGAAGCAGGATGTTCGCCATGATTCGTATGCCTCTGGCTACCGCCAGTCTGTTGGCCGTCGCTATTTCCCTCGCCGGTTGCGGCGAAGGTAAAGACCAAGAAAAAGCTGCCGCGCCAGCTGCCAGCACTGCGGCTGCCCCGGCTGCTCCAGCCGCTGCGCCTGCTGCTGCCGGTAAAGTCGACGAAGCTGCCGCCAAGGCCGTTGTCGCCCATTACGCCGACATCGTTTTCGCCGTTTACAGCGATGCCGAATCCACCGCGAAGACCCTGCAAACCGCCGTAGACGCTTTCCTCGCCAAGCCGAACGCCGACACCCTGAAAGCCGCCAAGGCTGCCTGGGTTGCCGCTCGCGTGCCTTACCTGCAGAGCGAAGTGTTCCGCTTCGGCAACACCATCGTTGACGACTGGGAAGGTCAACTGAACGCCTGGCCGCTGGACGAAGGCCTGATCGACTACGTCGACAAATCCTACGAACACGCTCTGGGCAACCCGGGTGCCACTGCCAACATCATCGCCAACACTGAAGTGCAGATCGGCGAAGACAAGGTCGATGTCAAAGACATCACCCCGGCAAAACTCGCCAGCCTGAACGAGCTGGGCGGTTCCGAGGCCAACGTCGCCACCGGCTACCACGCCATCGAATTCCTGCTCTGGGGCCAGGACCTGAACGGCACCGGCCCTGGCGCCGGCAACCGTCCGGCTTCGGACTACCTGGAAGGCAAAGGCGCTACCGGCGGTCACAACGATCGTCGTCGTGCCTACCTGAAGTCCGTGACTCAGTTGCTGGTCAGCGACCTGGAAGAAATGGTCGGTAACTGGAAGCCGAACGTGGCCGACAACTACCGCGCCACCCTGGAAGCGGAACCGGCTGAAACCGGCCTGCGTAAAATGCTGTTCGGCATGGGCAGCCTGTCCCTGGGCGAACTGGCGGGCGAGCGCATGAAGGTTTCCCTGGAAGCCAACTCCCCGGAAGACGAACAGGATTGCTTCAGCGACAACACCCACAACTCGCACTTCTACGATGCCAAGGGCATTCGTAACGTGTACCTGGGTGAATACACTCGCGTCGACGGCACCAAAATGACCGGCGCCAGCCTGTCGTCCCTGGTGGCCAAGGCCGATCCGGCTGCCGACACCTCGCTCAAAGACGACCTGGCCGCCACCGAAGCCAAGCTTCAGGTCATGGTCGACCACGCCAACAAGGGTGAGCACTACGACCAGTTGATCGCTGCCGGCAACACCGCGGGCAACCAGATCGTCCGTGACGCCATTGCGTCCCTGGTCAAGCAGACCGGTTCGATCGAAGCCGCCGCTGGCAAATTGGGCATCAACGACCTGAACCCGGACAACGCTGATCACGAATTCTGATCAATGCTGGCTGAGTGAATAAGGCGACCTTCGGGTCGCCTTTTTCATACCTGCCCTACACCGTCCATTGTGGGTAAGCCAAATTACCTGTCCCACATCAAGCAAACGATAATTCCTCTTATTCAAATTCCCATCCCCTGTTAGACTTTGCGCCCTTGTTTTGCTCGTCTTGCAGGATGTCTGATGCCCTCGCTGCCTCTTCGCTTGTCCGCACTGTTTCTGGCCCTGGGCCTGAGTGCCTGCGATGACGCCCCGAAATTCACCCAGGCCGAACCCGGTGAAGCCCGCTCCGGCGGCAATGCAACGGTGCGCAAGACCGATCAGAACGCGTTTTCCATGCCTTCGGCGAATCTGCCGCCGTCTCGGCGCGTGGACTTCAGTGTCGGCAACAGCTTCTTCCGCAGCCCCTGGGTAATCGCCCCGTCGACGACGACCGCTCGCGATGGCCTCGGTCCACTGTTCAACACCAATGCCTGCCAGGGCTGCCACATCAAGGACGGCCGCGGCCATCCGCCGACTCCCGACGATGTGAACGCCGTGTCGATGCTGGTACGGCTGTCGATTCCCGACGCCCCGGCGTATGCCAGGGTCATCGAACAGCTCGGCGTGGTGCCGGAGCCCGTCTACGGCGGCCAGTTCCAGGACATGTCCGTCCCCGGCGTGGCCCCCGAAGGCAAAGTGCGGGTCGATTACACCGCCGTGCCGGTTCGCTTCAAGGACGGCACTGAAGTCGAGTTGCGCAAACCTAGCCTGAACATCACCCAACTGGGCTACGGCCCGATGCACCCCGACACCCGCTTCTCGGCCCGCGTGGCACCGCCGATGATTGGCCTGGGCCTGCTCGAAGCGATCCCCGACGAGGCAATCCTGGCCAACGCCGAGGCACAGGCCAAGGCGAACAAAGGCATCAGCGGACAACCGAACCGAGTCTGGGATGATGCCCAGCAGAAGACCGTCCTGGGGAGATTTGGCTGGAAAGCCGGACAACCGAACCTCAATCAGCAGAATGTCCACGCGTTTTCCGGTGATATGGGGCTCACGACCAGCCTCAGACCCATTGATGACTGCACGGACGCGCAAACAGCCTGCAAACAGGCCCCCAATGGCAACGGCCCCAATGGCGAGCCGGAAGTCAGCGACAACATCCTGCGCCTGGTGCTGTTCTACAGCCGAAACCTCGCCGTACCGGCGCGCCGCGACGTCAACGCGCCAGAAGTGCTGGCCGGCAAGACTTTGTTCTATCAGGCCGGTTGCCAGTCCTGTCACACACCGAAATACACCACCGCCGGCAACGCCGCCGAACCTGAACTGGCCAATCAAGTGATTCGCCCGTACAGCGATCTGCTGTTGCATGACTTGGGCGACGGCCTGGCCGACAACCGTACCGAGTTCCAGGCCAGCGGCCGCCAATGGCGTACCCCGCCGTTGTGGGGCATCGGCCTGACACAGACGGTCAGCGGCCACACCCAGTTCCTGCACGACGGCCGCGCCCGCAACCTGCTCGAAGCCGTGCTCTGGCATGGCGGCGAGGCAACAGCGGCGCAGCAACAGGTTTTGTCTTTCAATGCCGAGCAACGCGCTGCGTTGCTGGCATTCCTGAATTCCCTTTAACACGCATTCCACCCGCGGGAGCCCGACATGTTCCGTCCCAAACTGTTGTTCACCAGCCTTGCCGCCCTCGCCCTGGGCGCCTGCTCGCCACAAGACCCGCAAGCGGTCACGTCGGCGGCCATCGCCAAGTCGGTGATCCTGCCGACCTACACACGCTGGGTTGAAGCCGACCGTCAATTGGCGGTCAGCGCCCTCGCCTACTGCGAAGGCAAGGAAACCCTGGAAACCGCCCGTGCCGATTTCCTGCATGCGCAAAAAGCCTGGGCCGAGTTGCAACCGCTGCTGATCGGGCCATTGGCCGAAGGCAACCGTTCGTGGCAGGTGCAGTTCTGGCCAGACAAGAAAAACCTGGTCGGCCGTCAGGTCGAGCAACTGATCACCGCCCAGCCGCAAATCGATGCCGCCGCCCTGGCCAAGTCCAGCGTTGTGGTACAGGGGCTCTCGGCCTACGAATACATTCTGTTCGACAGCAAGCCTGACGTGGCCAACGCCGAGCAGAAGAGCAAATACTGCCCGCTGCTGATCGCCATCGGCGAACGCCAGAAGCAATTGGCCGAGGAGATTCTGCAATCCTGGAACAACACCGACGGCATGCTCGCGCAAATGAGCAAATTCCCGAACCAGCGTTACGCGGACTCCCACGAAGCGATCGCCGATCTGCTGCGCGTGCAAGTCACCGCCATCGACACCCTGAAGAAAAAGCTCGGCACGCCGATGGGCCGCCAGAGCAAGGGTGTGCCGCAACCGTTCCAGGCCGACGCATGGCGCAGCCAGGCATCCCTGACCAGTCTCGAAGCCAGCCTCGCGGCGGCCAAAACGGTCTGGGAGGGTGTGGACAACAAAGGCCTGCGCGGCCTGTTGCCGAGCGAGCAGAAACCGTTGGCCGACAAGATCGACGCAGCCTATGCCGCCTCGCTGAAACTGTTTGCCGGCAACCAGCGCTCGCTGACCGACATGCTCAATGACGAGGCCGGCCGCCAACAACTCAACGAGCTGTATGACAGCCTCAACGTCGTCCATCGCCTGCACGAGGCCGATCTGGCCAAGGCATTGGGCATCCAGCTGGGCTTCAACGCCAACGACGGTGACTGATGAGGGCCGGTTCCATGCTGCGACGCCAGGTTCTGACATTAGGTAGTTTGCTGCTCGGAGCAGTGACGCTGGGCGGCTGGAAGCTGTTCAAGCAAAAGGACAAGAGTCCGCTGTTGCTTTCGGCACGGGACGATACCGACGGCCAGCATTACGCCGTCGGTTATCGGCTCGATGGCACCCAGGTGTTTGCCACCCGGGTCGGCCAGCGTTGCCACGACATCATCAACCACCCGACATTGCCGATTGCACTGTTCGTCGCTCGCCGTCCAGGCACCGAGAGCTACCTGGTCGACCTGCGCGACGGCGCGCTCCTGCAAACCGTGGTGTCACAGCCGAACCGGCACTTCTACGGGCACGCGGTCATTCACCACAGCGGCGACTGGCTGTACGCCACCGAAAACGACACCACCGATCCGGGTCGCGGCCTGCTCGGCGTGTATAAGTTCGAAGGCGAGCGGCTGGTGCACAGCGGTGAGATTTCCACCCACGGCCTCGGTCCGCACCAGGTGTCGTGGATGCCCGATGGCGAAACCCTGGTGGTGGCCAACGGCGGGATTCGCACCGAGGCCGAAAGCCGGGTGGAGATGAACCTCAACGCCATGGAACCGAGCCTGGTCCTGATGCACCGCGACGGCGCCCTGCTGAGCAAGGAAACCCTCGCCCAGCAGATGAACAGCGTGCGCCATCTGGCCGTCGCCAGCGACGGCACCATCGTCGCCAGCCAGCAGTTCATGGGCGCGGCCCACGAGTCGTCGGAATTGCTGGCGATCAAGCGTCCCGGCCAGCCTTTCATCGCGTTCCCGGTGCCCGAGCACCAGTTGCAGGCCATGGGGCACTACACCGCCAGCGTCGCGGTACACAGCGACTTGCGCCTGGTGGCGTTGACCGCCCCGCGGGGCAACCGCTTTTTCATCTGGGACCTGGACAGTGCTGAAGTACGCCTGGACGCGCCACTGCCCGATTGCGCCGGGGTCGGCGCCGTGGCCGATGGTTTTGTCGTGACCTCGGGCCAGGGGCGCTGCCGCTACTACGACTGCCGCCAGACAAACCTCGTCGCAAAACCACTGGAGCTGCCCACAGGGCTCTGGGACAACCATCTGCACCTGATGGCCTGAATCATTGAAAAAATCGCCGCCTTGGGCCGCGCCTGTATCGGGATGACGTTCACCCCGCAGGCGCGACCCGAGGCGACGAATCTTTTCAGGCTTTCACCCCTCTAATACCTCGCAACCTGTAAAAACGGCAGTTGGATTACCCTCTACACTCCCGGTAATGTGCCCCACTGTCTCGCCTGATTTTCTCCAAGGAACTGGAATATGCTGCGTCGCCGCATGCTGATCATGTTGGGTGTTGTTCTACTGATTGTGCTGGTCCTGGCTGCGTACAAAGCCTTCTCGATCTACACGATGGTTCAAGGCTTCTCTGCACCCAGACCGGCTATCAGCGTTGCCGTGGCCACCGCCGCCGAGCGCCCATGGCAAGCCCGACTGCCTACCGTCGGCACGCTCAAGGCATTGCAGGGCGTGGACCTGAGCCTGGAGACCGATGGCACCGTTATCGATGTCCAGTTCGAGTCAGGGCAGAAGGTCAAGGCCGGTCAACCCATCGTCCGGCTCGACAGCGCCGTGGAAAGCGCCCTGCTCGAAACCGCCTTGGCCGACCTCGGGCTGGCCCAGCTGGACTACAACCGTGGCAGCCAGCTGGTGGGCAGCCAGGCGATTTCCAAAGGCGAGTTCGACCGACTCTCGGCGGTCCTGAAAAAGAGCAGGGCCACGGTTAATCAGCTCAAGGCGGCGCTCGAGAAAAAACGCATCATCGCGCCGTTCAGCGGCACCATCGGCATTCGTCAGGTGGACGTCGGCGACTATGTGGCCAGCGGCACCATGATCGCCACCCTGCAAGACCTCAGTAGCCTGTATGTCGACTTTTTCGTGCCCGAGCAGTCGGTGCCGAAGATTGCGCTCGGCCAGCCGGTGCAGGTCATTGTCGCGGCGTATCCGACCCTGGAGTACCCCGGCACCATCAGTGCAATCAACCCTAAAGTCGAGAACAGCACCCGTAACGTGCAGGTCCGCGCCACTCTGGCCAACCCTGACGGCAAGTTGATGCCAGGCATGTTCGCCAACCTCCAGGTACTCCTGCCCGACCCGCAGCCGCGCATCGTGGTGCCAGAAAGCGCAATTACTTACACGCTCTACGGCAACTCCGTGTATGTGGCCGTGCCCAAGAAGGCTGAGGATGGCAGCCTGGTTAAGGACGACAAGGGCCAACCGGTGCTGATCGCCGAACGGCGTTTTGTCGAGACCGGCGAACGCCGTGATGGGCAAGTGATGATCACCAAAGGCGTGCAGAGCGGCGAGAAAGTAGTGACCGCCGGCCAGCTCAAGCTGGATAACGGCTCACGCGTTGCCATCAGCGACGACAAGACCCTCACCGGGCAGAACAGCCCGCGACGCGCGGACTGATCAAGGAATTCCCATGGCTTTTACCGACCCGTTCATCCGCCGTCCGGTACTCGCTACCGTGGTCAGCCTGTTGATCGTGCTGCTGGGCTTCCAGGCCTGGAGCAAGCTGCCGCTACGCCAATACCCGCAGATGGAAAACGCCCTGATCACGGTGACCACCGCCTACCCCGGGGCCAACGCCGAGACCATCCAGGGCTACATCACCCAACCGATGCAGCAAAGCCTGGCCAGCGCCGAGGGCATCGACTACATGACCTCGGTCAGTCGCCAGAACTTCTCGGTGATCTCGATTTACGCGCGCGTCGGCGCCAACAGCGACCGTCTGTTTACCGAACTGCTGGCCAAGGCGAACGAGGTCAAGAACCAGCTGCCCCAGGACGCTGAAGACCCGGTACTGAGTAAAGAGTCTGCCGATGCGTCAGTGCTGATGTACATCAGCTACTTCAGCAAGGAGTTGAGCAACCCGCAGATTACCGATTACCTGTCACGGGTGATCCAGCCCAAGCTGGCGACCTTGCCCGGCATGGCCGAAGCCGAGATCCTCGGTAACCAGGTGTTTGCCATGCGCCTGTGGCTGGACCCGATGAAGCTGGCGGGTTTCGGCCTCAGTGCCAGCGATGTGACCAACGCGGTGCGCCAGTACAACTTCCTCTCGGCCGCCGGCGAGGTGAAGGGCGAATACGTGGTCACCAGCATCAATGCCAATACCGAACTCAAGTCCGCCGAAGCCTTCGGGATGATTCCACTCAAGGTCGATGGCGACAGCCGTGTGCTGCTGCGGGATGTGGCGCGCGTGGAAATGGGTGCGGAAAACTACGACTCCATCAGCTCGTTCGGTGGCACCCCTTCGGTGTACATCGGCATCAAGGCGACGCCCGGCGCTAACCCTCTGGAAGTGATCAAGGAAGTGCGCAAGATCATGCCGGACCTGGAGGCCCAGCTACCGCCGAACCTGAAAGGTGAAATCGCCTACGACGCCACCCTGTTCATCCAGGCCTCGATCGACGAAGTGGTGAAGACCCTGTTCGAAGCGGTACTGATCGTGATCGTCGTGGTGTTCCTGTTCCTTGGCGCCCTGCGCTCGGTGGTGATCCCGGTGGTGACCATCCCGCTGTCGATGATCGGCGTGATGTTCTTCATGCAGATGATGGGGTACTCGATCAACCTGCTCACCCTGCTGGCGATGGTATTGGCCATCGGTTTGGTGGTGGATGACGCCATCGTGGTGGTGGAAAACATTCACCGTCACATCGAGGAAGGCAAGACACCGCTCGAGGCTGCCGTTGAAGGCGCCCGGGAGATCGCCATGCCGGTGGTTTCGATGACCATCACCCTGGCGGCGGTGTATGCACCGATCGGTTTCCTGACCGGTCTGACCGGGGCGCTGTTCAAGGAGTTCGCCCTGACCCTGGCCGGCGCGGTGGTGATTTCCGGTATCGTCGCCCTGACCCTGTCGCCGATGATGTGTGCGTTTCTGCTGCGCCACGACGAGAACCCCAGCGGCCTGGCCCATCGCCTGGACATGATTTTCGAAAGCCTCAAGCGCCGCTACCAGAGCCTGCTTCACGGCACCCTCAACACCCGGCCTGTGGTGCTGGTGTTTGCCGTAATCGTGTTGTGCCTGATTCCGGTCCTTCTCAAATTCACCAAATCGGAACTGGCACCGGATGAGGACCAGGGCATCATTTTCATGATTGCCAACGCCCCGCAGCCGACCAACCTCGACTACCTGAACACCTACACCGACGAGTTCGTCTCGATTTTCAAGGCGTTTCCCGAGTACTACTCGTCGTTCCAGATCAACGGTTTCAGCGGCGTGCAATCGGGCATCGGCGGTTTCCTGCTCAAGCCATGGGACGATCGCAGTCGCACGCAAATGGCGATCCTGCCCGAGGTGCAGGCCAAACTGGAAAAGATCCCGGGGCTGCAGATTTTCGGCTTCAACCTGCCGTCACTGCCGGGCACCGGCGAAGGCTTGCCGTTCCAGTTCGTCATCAACTCCTCCAACGATTACGAATTGCTGCTGCAAGTGGTCGACCGGGTAAAAAAACGCGCGAAGGAGTCCGGCAAGTTTGCGTTTGTCCACGTTGACCTGGCCTTCGACAAACCGGAAGTGGTGGTGGATATCGACCGCGCCAAGGCTGCGCAGATGGGGGTTTCCATGCAGGATCTGGGGGGAACCCTGGCGACCCTGCTCGGCGAAGGCGAGATCAACCGATTCACCATTGAGGGTCGCAGCTACAAGGTCATTGCCCAGGTCGAGCGGCCGTTCCGTGACAATCCGGACTGGCTGAACAATTACTACGTGAAGAACACCAAGGGTGAACTGTTGGCGTTGTCGACCCTGATCACCGTCAGCGACCGCGCTCGACCGAGACAGCTGAACCAGTTCCAGCAACTCAACTCGGCCATCCTGTCCGGCGTACCGCTGGTGAGCATGGGGGAAGCCATCGACCTGGTGCGCCAGATCGCCCGGGAAGAGGCACCCGCCGGCTTTGCCTTCGACTACGCTGGCGCATCGAGGCAGTACGTACAGGAGGGCAGCGCCCTGTGGGTTACCTTTGCCCTGGCACTGGCGATCATTTTCCTGGTGCTGGCGGCCCAGTTCGAAAGTTTCCGCGACCCGCTGGTGATCCTGGTCACCGTGCCACTGTCTATCTGCGGCGCATTGATTCCGCTGTTCCTGGGTTGGTCGAGCATGAATATCTATACCCAGGTAGGGCTGGTGACCTTGATCGGGCTGATCAGCAAGCACGGCATCCTGATCGTCGAGTTCGCCAACCAGCTACGCAAGGACAAGGGCCTGACAGCGCGCGAAGCGGTAGAGGAAGCGGCAGCCATCCGGTTGCGTCCGGTCCTGATGACCACCGCGGCGATGGTGTTCGGCATGGTGCCATTGATCATCGCGAGCGGTGCTGGCGCGGTCAGCCGGTTCGACATCGGCACGGTCATCGCGACGGGCATGTCGATCGGCACGTTGTTCACACTGTTTGTGTTGCCCTGCGTCTACACCTTGGTGGCCAAACCCGATAAGCGCTGAAACAGATGTATCTGCAGGCTCGCTCCCACATTGATTCCTGTTGTATTGAAAATCAGGGCAATAAAAAAAAGGCCTCGCATAGCGAGGCCTTTCATTTTGGCTTCAATCGGTTCAACTCTGCGGCCTCAATCCCTGAGAGAGTCCGAACATGAACAGCAACAAGTCATGATCGGGTCGAGTGGCCACGGATGCCTTGGCAACCCGTGGCAACGGACAGTGTTCTTCTGCGCTTATCGAGCTGAGAACCTGGGGGCGTGGTTGCTCCCAGGTTGCCATCGCGATCGATGCAACTGCCAAGGCTCCTACCAGAAACAAACCTCGTGCAATTTCGAGTTTCATCGCTATAAACCCTTGATAGCGCTGCCAAACGCCGTCTCATAAAAGTAGATGAGCTTTTTCCAGTCTGCGTCGCTGAACGACGAATGGCGACGCAATTGCTTGATGTCATGGACTGCTGCGCGATAGGCCGTTAAACGCTTGCGGCACTTCTCCAGATCGATCAGGGCAACTTCGACCCTGGCCATCTCGTCCTCACCGGTCACACGAACGAATACGTGCTTGTCGTAAAGGCAACCATGCTGCCAGCGGCCCTTGTGCATGCGGGCCAGGTTTTCAGCCAGGTCCTTGAGCACTCGTTCGTTTATAACTTCACCATGACGCTCGCGACCGCCACCGGCGTACCAGCGATCAATTTCCACGAAGCCGTCCAGCGACTTGGTGACCAGCAAGGCACGCCATTTGTGTACGGGATCGCGCTGCGCGCCACAGAAAACGATTTCCGGAACCCGTACGCCAAGCTCGGTCACACCGATGAGCGCAGCATGCTCGCGCAGTACCGTAGGCCGCCCGAAAGGGTGCTGCAAGCTACGATGGATATGCCCGGTCTGGCGCTTGACGTAGAGCAGTTGACCATCACTGCCCATCAGGCGTTGAACACCGCTTTCCCCGCCGCGACGGACATTGGGTTCTTCTACCCATTCACCGCGCTGATTCCAGAAATGATCGAAGCGGTCCTGGGGAACGACTTCCGTTTCTGCTGCACACTGCACTGCCATCCTGTTACCTCTTGCGTAATACGTAAACTCGCCACATGGCATAGAGCGGCAAAAAGTCCAGTTGTTCCTGGATCCGGAAACCCGCCTGCTCAAATTCCTTCTCTACGGTAGCGGCCGGTAACACAAACCGGTTTTGGTAACCTTCCTGCCCACGGGTTTTCTCCGAACGCTTGCGTTTCCAGGCCTTGAAGTTGCCATCGACCCACAGCGAAAGGATCACGCTGTCACGGGAAACCCGCTCGAATTCACGCAAAATAGCCATGCGATGCCCGGCTTCACCGATGTGGTGGAGCAAGCGCATGCAAAAGATGCTGTCGACGGCGTTGTCCGGCAAGGCGATGTCGAATGCGGATGTGTGCAAGGGTTGTACCCGTTTCACCACATCGGCAGGTTGCGCCTGGGTTGCGATCTTGAGCATGGACTGCGAGTTATCGGCGCCGATGATCACACGGTTGGATTTTTCCGCCAACAAGGGCCAGAACCGCCCTGCACCACAAGGCAAATCGAGGACCAGACCAGGCTCGCCAACCAGGGCCAGCGCCTTGCGCGCCAGTTGTTCGTCACGCCAGTGGGACAATCGACGGCCGAGACCTTCCTGGTGTTTGCGCAAATAGCGTTGCGCGTGTTGATCGTCGTACTTTTCCGAGAAATCGAGCTTGATCGGGCCGTCCATCATCAGGTCTCCTGAACTTCTGACAGCAGCTACCTTAGATTTTGTAGTGTCAGTGACTGGTCATCCATTTGTGAAAATATCGTTATGGGAAACCCTGAAGTATTACAGGGTTTTACGGAAATGACAGGGTTTGCTGGACGTCTGACTTAACAGATCAAGTTCGGGACAAATCCACCTGAAAACGGCAGCCACTGGGCTCCATGGTTGTCAGGCTGACGTTCCAACCCTGGTTTTCACAGATCCGCTGCACCAGTGAAAGCCCCAGGCCCAAGCCTTCCCCGCGTTTTTCAGTGCCCCGAACGAAGGGTTCGAACATCGCCTCGCGTTTTTCCTCGGGAATGCCCACACCGCTGTCTTCGACCAGAAATCCGGTGCCCGTCAGGCTCAGGCGAATGAAGCCCCGCTCGGTATAGTGCAAGGCGTTGCGCAGCAAGTTACCCATCACCGCGTGCAGGAGCGTCGCATTGTAGCCATTGGCCTCGGGGTTGCCCGGTTCGAAGATCAGCTTCAACCCTTTGCTTTCAATGGGCTCGCGCCACAGACCGACCAGGCCCTCGGCTACCTGGCCCAGGGACTGCTGCGGCGACATGCTGGCGTCTTCGCGCTGGGCACGGGCGAGCATCAGGAAGGTTTGCACCAGCTCACGCATTTCTTCACAGGCCCGGGCAATGCGCTCGACCTGGGCGCGACCGCGCTGATCGAGCCCCGGGTTTTCCAGCAACAACTCGCAGGAACTGGCCAGGATCATCAGGGGCGTACGCAATTCGTGGCTGACGTCGCTGGTGAACAGCCGCTCGCGGGTCAGGGCCTGACGCAAGCGCCCGAGGGTGGCATCGAACGCCACGGCCAGTTCGCCCACTTCGTCGGCGGCATAGTCCGGAGCCAAGGGAGGAGCCAAACCCAGCAGTTGATCGCGATGGCGTACCTGGCGGGCCAGCCGCACCACCGGCGCCATGACCTTGCGCGCCAGCACCCAGCCAAGAAACACCGCCAGTGCCAGGCTTAGCACGAATCCCACCAGTACCACGGCAAACAGCACCCGTTCACGCTCTTCGAAGTCGCTCTGGTCCTGCAACAGCACGTAACGTCGGCCGTCGACGATTTCGACCATGGCGTGGTACGACAGGTTTTCACGGAACACTTCGTGGAAACCCGGCTCCAGGTGCCGCAAATCCTTGGGCAACCTGAAATCGCCTGGCCCGTTGCTGAAGTAGAACAATTGGTCCGGTTCGGGACGATGACTCCAGTCCGTGACATTGTCCATCAGCAGCAGGCGCTGTAAATCGCCACCCAGACCGGCCGAAATCAGTTTTTCTTCCACCAGGTGTACGGTCGCCACGATGCCCATGGCAAAGGCGCCCGCCACCAGTGCGCTCATCAGCGCAAAGGCAATGATGATGCGTTGGGCAAGGCTCTGCTTAAACTCCATCACGGCCCTCGGCCAGGCGATACCCCACACCGTGCACGGTTTGCAGCAATGGCTTGGCGAACGGCTTGTCGATCACCTGGCGCAGTTGGTGGACATGACTGCGCAGGCTGTCGCTGTCCGGGCAGTCGTCGCCCCAGAGCGCTTCTTCAAGAATTTCACGACGCAACACATGAGGGCTTTTCTGCATCAACACGGCCAGCAACTTCAGCCCGACCGGGTTGAGTTTCAGCAACCGGCCTTCGCGAGTGACTTCCAGGGTGTCGAGGTCGTAGCTCAGGTCGCCGACCTGCAAGGTCCGCCGCCCGCCGCCCTGGGTTCGGCGCATGACCGCCTCGATACGCGCTGCCAGTTCCGACAGGGCGAACGGTTTGATCAGGTAGTCATCGGCACCCGACTTGAAGCCTTGCAGACGGTCATCCAGCTGATCGCGGGCGGTGAGCATGATCACCGGTGTTTCGCGGCGGGCATCCTCGCGCAGGCGCTTGCACAGGGTGTAGCCATCGATGCCGGGCAGCATGATATCGAGTACGATCAAATCGTAGTGCTCGGTGGCCGCCAGATGCAGGCCCGACAGACCATCCTGAGCGCAATCCACGGTATAGCCTTTGAGCCCCAGGTAATCGGCCAGGTTGGCCAGGATATCGCGGTTGTCTTCAACCAATAGAATTCGCATGGGTATCTCTCCGTCCACAGTAACGGCCGTCGTGGCCCGCGCAGCTTAAGGCGAAGTTCAGCTCACGGCTAGGACTGAGTGAAGCGCAAAAGCGTGGAAATTGACCGACTACAGCCTTAACAAGTTTTTCACCCGCGATTCACACACTGGCGACAGAATCGGGTTCAAACTCCGCGCGGCTGCGCATTTGAGAACATTTCACTGATCAAGGAACTAGCATGGTTTCGACCCTTGCCCGCCCTACCCCTCGTCCGCTCAATTTCCGGGTGTGCCTTGGAGTCCCCGCCGTAGCAGCGATCATTCTGGTATTGCTCGAATTGACCAGTCTGGACATGGACCTGGCCAAACTGTTTTACGACCCGGTAGCCGGGCAATTCATTGGCCGCCACAGTTACTTTCTCGAGGACATCCTCCACGATCGCGCCAAGCAACTGGTCATCGCCTTCTCGGTGTTTGCCATCTTCGGCTACATCGCGTCGTTCTTCATGGCCAGGCTCAAACCGTTCAAGCGGGAACTGGGTTGCCTGGTGCTGTCCCTGGGCCTGGCGACTTCGTTTGTCACGCCCATGAAAGCGGTGACCGCGGTGCAATGCCCATGGAGCCTCGAGCAATTCGGCGGTCACGAGACCTACAGCGAACTGTTGAGCCCTCGCCCGCACACCGAAAAACCGGGGCGTTGCTGGCCCGGCGGCCATGCGGCCACCGGCTTCACCCTGTTTGCCCTGTTTTTCGTACTGCGTGACCGTCGCCCGCGCATGGCTCGCGCAGCGTTTGTCTTCGCCTTCGCCCTCGGCTCGGTGTTCTCCATCGGGCGAATGATGCAGGGCGCACACTTCTTCTCGCACAACGTGTGGACGGCGGTGTTCTGCTGGCTGATCTGTTTGGGGTCGTATTACTACGTTCTGTACCGACCGGCGTTGAAGGCTGAACGCGGGACCACTGCAGAACCTGTCGGCGCCTGATCTGACGTCATCGCGGGCAAGCCACGCTCCCACAGGATTTATGCAGTTCCTTGTGGGATCGATGTGAACATTGAAATCCGGGCAATAAAAAACCCCGCCGGCTTTCGCAGGCGGGGTTTTTTCGTACAGGGGTAAGGCTGGCTTACATCATGCCGCCCATGCCGCCCATACCACCCATGTCTGGCATACCGCCACCAGCACCGCCGTCTTTCTTCGGTGCATCAGCAACAGCAGCTTCGGTGGTCAGGATCAGACCGCCGATCGACGATGCAGCTTGCAGAGCCGAACGGGTAACCTTGGTTGGGTCCAGGATGCCCATTTCGATCATGTCGCCGTATTCGCCAGTCGCAGCGTTGTAACCGAAGTTACCTTTGCCGTTCTTGACTTCGTTGACCACAACGCTTGGCTCGTCACCGCTGTTGGCAGCGATCTGACGCAGCGGTGCTTCAACGGCACGGCGCAGAACAGCGATACCTACGTCCTGATCAGCGTTGTCGCCTTTCAGATCGTTCAGGGTTTGCAGAGCGCGGATCAGCGCAACGCCACCGCCAGGTACCACGCCTTCTTCAACGGCTGCACGGGTAGCGTGCAGGGCGTCTTCAACGCGGGCTTTCTTCTCTTTCATTTCGACTTCGGAACCAGCGCCAACCTTAATCACTGCAACGCCGCCGGACAGCTTGGCCAGACGCTCTTGCAGTTTTTCACGGTCGTAGTCCGAGGAGGTTTCGGCAACCTGGGCACGGATCTGAGCAATGCGGGACTCGATGTCGCCCGCTACACCAGCACCGTCAACGATGATGGTGTTTTCCTTGGAGATGGTCACGCGCTTGGCGCTGCCCAGGTTTTCCAGGGTGGCTGCTTCCAGGCTCAGGCCGATCTCTTCGGAGATAACGGTACCGCCGGTCAGAACGGCGATGTCCTGCAGCATGGCCTTGCGGCGGTCGCCGAAGCCTGGAGCCTTGACGGCTGCGACTTTAACGATGCCACGCATGTTGTTCACGACCAGAGTCGCCAGGGCTTCGCCTTCAACGTCTTCGGAAACGATCAGCAGTGGACGACCGGCTTTGGCAACGGCTTCCAGCACTGGCAGCATTTCGCGGATGTTCGAGATTTTTTTGTCGACCAGCAGAACCAGCGGGTTGTCCAGCTCGGCAACCATGGTTTCCGGCTTGTTGACGAAGTACGGGGACAGGTAGCCACGGTCGAACTGCATGCCTTCTACAACCGACAGTTCGTTTTCCAGGCCAGTGCCTTCTTCAACGGTGATCACGCCTTCTTTACCGACTTTTTCCATGGCTTCGGCAATGATGTCGCCGATGGAGTTGTCGGAGTTGGCCGAGATGGTGCCAACCTGAGCGATTGCCTTGGTGTCAGCGCATGGCTTGGACAGGTTTTTCAGCTCTTTGACGATGGCGATGGTCGCCTTGTCGATGCCGCGCTTCAGATCCATCGGGTTCATGCCGGCAGCGACGGCTTTCAGGCCTTCGTTGACGATCGACTGAGCCAGAACGGTAGCGGTGGTAGTACCGTCACCAGCGTCATCGTTCGCACGGGAGGCAACGTCTTTGACCAGCTGCGCGCCCATGTTTTCGAAACGGTCTTCGAGTTCGATTTCTTTGGCGACGGAAACGCCGTCCTTGGTGATGGTCGGAGCGCCGAAGCTCTTCTCGATGATCACGTTACGGCCTTTCGGGCCCAGGGTCGCTTTTACCGCGTCAGCCAGGACGTTAACGCCTTTGAGCATTTTCTTGCGGGCGGAATCGCCAAACAGAACTTCTTTAGCAGCCATGATCGATATTCCTTAAATACTTTGAAGTAGCGGGAAAATGAGCGGGTAATCAGCCTTCGATAACAGCGAGGATTTCGTTCTCGCTCATTACCAGCAGGTCTTCGCCGTCGATTTTCACAGTGTTGCTGCCGGAGTAAGGACCGAACACAACCTTGTCGCCCACTTTCACGGACAGTGCACGCACTTCACCGCTTTCCAGTGCTTTGCCTGGGCCTACAGCGAGGATTTCGCCGCTGTTGGCTTTTTCAGCAGCCGAACCTGGCAGGACGATACCGCCAGCGGTTTTCTTTTCTTCTTCGCTGCGACGGATGACGACGCGGTCATGCAGAGGACGAAGCTTCATTGTCGATCTCTCCTAATTGTGGTTTTCATCGGCCGGTGTAGTCCCGGCGGGTTTAACAAAGTCCGGCGGCGCCGGGTGCGGTTCGTCAAGCGAACCGCGGAAGTCTGTCTGGCGTGATCGCCAGAAACCTTGCGGTGACCGTTACATAAGGGCGCATAAGCTTATTACAAGGGCGGAGTTCGAAAAATTTTCTGTTCGCTGCCCCGCAAACGGACACGGCACCCGCAGGTGCCGTGTCGATGTGCGTATTACTTGGTATCGCGGTGTTCGAACTCGCCTTCGATCACGTTGGGCTCACGGCCCAGCGGTTCGCGAGGCACCGGGCCGCCACGGGCCTGGAGATCGTCGGCGAACGCTCGCTGACGCAGCGCCTGCTCTTCGGCGCGCTGGCGCATTTTATTGGCCAGCAGGCGACGGCTGAACGGCAACAGCATGAACAGGCCGATCACATCGCTGATGAAACCCGGAAGAATCAGCAGGCCACCGGCCAATGCCAGCATCAGGCCTTCGAGCATGGTCTGGGCCGGCAGTTCGCCGCGGCTCAGGCTTTCACGGGCACGCAGTGCCGTGGCCAGGCCAGCTATACGCAGCACAAACACGCCGAACATCGAGCCGAGAATGATCAGCAGCAGGGCCGGGAAAAACCCGATGGACCCTGCCACCTTGACGAATACGAACAGCTCCAACACCGGGAACAGCAGAAAGAGCAACAAAAAAGGGCGCATCAAATGGTTCCTCAACGCAAGAATGCCTTGCCAGTTCACCTTAGATGACGTCGCCGTTTCGTGAATTCAAGCGTCGGCCACTTCATTTTTCGGCCAATGATCGGCGTGGGCCAGAGAAACCAAGGCTTCGCGAACTTGTGTCGGCGTATTACAAGGCGCTTGAAACGGCAACCAGTACAGACTTTGACCGATACGCAGGTGCATGCCTTCGGTATCGATACCGACCATTTGCGCCGGCACGTTTTTCGGCAGCCCGGCCAGATCGACGTAATGGGCGATGGCCTTGGCGTGATCGGCGTTCATGTGCTCGACCATGCTCACTTCGGCCTTGCCGGCGAACGGGTTGGCCAGGGTCAGCTCGTTGACCCAATGAATCGCGCCAAAACCGCCGATGTATCGGTGGCGTACAGGCTCGAGCACCCAGAAATCGAAATCGTGGGCCTTGTGATAACCCTGCGACTCCGGGAAGTAGCGGTAGTAACGCTCGGAAGCAGCCTCGATGGCGGCTTCGTCTTCGAGTTGATGCGCCTCGGCCAGGTAAGTCAGTCGACCAACGGCCTGGACATCTTCGGCGCCACGTTCGCCGACAAAGAGTGAGCATTTCCGATCTTTTTGCAGGTTATGCGTGTGCTGGGCGATACGGCTGATCAGGATCAGCGGCCGGCCCTGCTCGTCCAGGCAGTAAGGAACCACGGAGCCAAACGGAAAACCGGGCATCGACTTGGAGTGCGTCGAGAGCACCCCACGGTATTCCTTGAGGAGCAATTCTCGTGCATGCTTAGCCGCTTCAACGCTCAATTTATGACTCCTTAAATAGAATCCGTCAGAAAAACGGACGAGCTGCTGGTGAAAGTCCCAGCACGCCATCGGGGCAGTTCTCATGTGCAGCCGGGCCACGTCAGGCGCAGATCGAGAGGCTCTCTACAAGGAAAACACTCAGACCTGCTACCGGGGCATGCGAATGCAACTCACTGACAAAGTAATCATTATCACTGGCGGTTGCCAGGGTTTAGGCCGCTCCATGGCCGAGTATTTCGCAGGCCTGGGCGCGAAACTCGCGCTGGTGGACCTGAACCAGGAAAAACTCGACGACGCGGTCGCGGCCTGCAAGGCCCAGGGTGTCGAGGCCCGCGCCTACCTGTGCAACGTGGCCAACGAAGAGCAAGTGACCCACATGGTTGCCCGGGTCGCTGAAGACTTTGGCGCGATCCATGGCTTGATCAACAACGCCGGGATCCTGCGCGATGGCCTGTTGCTCAAGGTCAAGGATGGCGAAATGACCAAGATGAGCCTGGCCCAGTGGCAGGCCGTCATCGACGTCAACCTGACCGGCGTGTTTCTGTGCACCCGTGAAGTCGCGGCGAAAATGGTCGAGCTGAACAACAGCGGCGCGATCATCAATATCTCGTCGATTTCCCGCGCCGGCAACGTCGGTCAGACCAACTACTCCGCCGCCAAGGCCGGTGTCGCTGCGGCAACCGTGACCTGGGCCAAGGAACTGGCACGCTACGGAATTCGCGTCGCCGGCATTGCACCGGGCTTCATCGAAACCGAAATGACCCTGGGCATGAAGCCTGAAGCGCTGGAGAAGATGACTGCCGGGATCCCGCTCAAACGCATGGGCAAGCCTGAAGAAATCGCCCATTCGGCGGCTTACATCTTCGAGAACGACTATTACACCGGTCGGATTCTGGAGATGGATGGCGGGTTGCGGATCTAAAGCAAGATCAAAAGATCGCAGCCTGCGGCAGCTCCTACATGGGATTGATGTTCACCCTGTAGGAGCTGCCGCAGGCTGCGATCTTTCAACAGGCGACCGGAATCAATCGTCGCTGACGCTGATATTCGGCATCGCCGGCGTCAAAGCTTCCTGCAACACGATCCGCGCCCCCACATGGCGGGCCAGTTCCTGGTAAACCATCGCAATCTGGCTGTCAGGCTCGGCGATCACCGTTGGCTTGCCGCTATCGGCCTGCTCGCGGATGACCATCGACAGCGGCAGCGAAGCCAGCAACTCGACGCCATACTGGTTGGCCAGTTTCACACCTCCGCCCTCACCGAACAGATGCTCGGCATGTCCGCAGTTGGAGCAGATGTGCACGGCCATGTTCTCCACCACGCCCAGCACCGGAATGTTGACCTTGCGGAACATTTCCACACCCTTGCGCGCGTCCAGCAATGCCAGGTCCTGCGGGGTGGTCACGATGACCGCGCCGGCCACCGGCACTTTCTGCGCCAGGGTCAGCTGGATGTCACCGGTGCCAGGCGGCATGTCGATGACCAGGTAATCCAGGTCCCCCCACGCGGTCTGGGTCACCAGTTGCAGCAAGGCGCCGGAGACCATCGGCCCGCGCCAGACCATCGGCGTGTTGTCATCGGTGAGGAAGGCCATGGACATCACTTCGACGCCATGGGACTTGAGCGGCACGAACCACTTCTGGTCCTTCACTTCAGGGCGGGTGCGCTCGGGGATGCCGAACATGATGCCCTGGCTCGGGCCGTAGATGTCTGCATCGAGAATCCCGACCTTGGCGCCTTCGCGGGCCAGGGCCAGGGCCAGGTTGGCCGCCGTGGTGGATTTACCCACGCCGCCCTTGCCGGACGCCACGGCCACCACGTTTTTTACGTTCGCCAGGCCCGGAATCTGCGCCTGAGCCTTGTGCGCAGCGATCACACTGGTGATTTCAACCTTGGCACTGGCCACGCCATCCAGACCCTGAATGGCCATTTCCAGCATCTGCGCCCAGCCACTCTTGAACAGCCCGGCGGCATAACCCAGTTCAAGCTGAACGCTGACGCGCTCGCCCTGGATCTCGATGTTGCGCACGCACCCGGCGCTGACCGGGTCCTGGTTCAGGTAAGGGTCGGTGTATTGGCGAAGGACGGCTTCCACCGCTGCGCGATTGACGGCGCTCATGGGCAACTCCGAAAACAGGACTGGAAAGATGATGGGTATCGTACCTGTTCTAAGCGTTCGGCGGGATGTTGAACCTTCACCTGTTACTCATCCAATGAAACAGGCTCACAGGGTGAAAAATATGCGCCGGCGCTTTATAGTGGCCGACCTCCGTTTCATCAAGTAGCCGAGCCCCATGTCCGAGCCACGCAAGATCCTCGTCACCAGCGCCCTGCCCTATGCCAATGGTTCGATCCACCTTGGCCATATGCTGGAATACATCCAGACCGATATGTGGGTGCGCTTCCAGAAGCACCGCGGCAATCAATGCATTTATGTCTGTGCTGACGACGCCCACGGATCGGCGATCATGCTGCGCGCGGAAAAGGAAGGCATCACCCCGGAACAGCTGATCGCCAACGTCCAGGCTGAACACAGCGCCGACTTTGCCGATTTCCTGGTGGACTTCGACAACTTCCACTCCACTCACGCCGAAGAAAACCGTGAGCTGTCGAGCCAGATCTACCTGAAGCTGCGTGACGCCGGGCATATCGCCACGCGTTCGATCACCCAGTACTTCGACCCGGAAAAGAAAATGTTCCTGGCCGACCGCTTCATCAAGGGCACCTGCCCGAAATGCGGCACCGAAGACCAGTACGGCGACAACTGCGAAAAATGCGGCGCGACCTACGCACCCACCGACCTGAAGGATCCGAAGTCGGCGATCTCCGGCGCCACCCCGGTGCTCAAGGATTCCCAGCACTTCTTCTTCAAACTGCCAGACTTCCAGCAAATGCTGCAAACCTGGACCCGCAGCGGCACCCTGCAGGACGCCGTGGCCAACAAGATCGCCGAATGGCTGGATGCCGGCCTGCAACAGTGGGACATCTCCCGCGATGCGCCGTACTTCGGTTTTGAAATCCCCGACGAGCCGGGCAAATACTTCTACGTGTGGCTGGATGCGCCGATCGGTTATATGGCCAGCTTCAAGAACCTGTGCAACCGCACGCCGGAGCTGGACTTCGACGCGTTCTGGGGCAAGGACTCCACCGCCGAGCTGTACCACTTCATCGGCAAGGACATCGTCAACTTCCACGCCCTGTTCTGGCCAGCCATGCTCGAAGGCGCGGGCTACCGCAAGCCAACCGGGATCAACGTGCACGGCTACCTGACCGTCAACGGCCAGAAGATGTCCAAGTCCCGCGGCACTTTCATCAAGGCCCGGACCTACCTGGACCACCTGTCGCCGGAATATCTGCGTTATTACTATGCGGCCAAGCTGGGCCGTGGCGTCGACGACCTGGACCTGAACCTCGAAGACTTCGTGCAGAAGGTCAACTCCGACCTCGTGGGCAAGGTCGTCAACATCGCCAGCCGTTGTGCCGGCTTCATCAACAAGGGCAATGCCGGCGTGATGGTCGACACCAACGCCGCGCCCGAGCTGACCGAAGCCTTCCTGGCCGCCGCGCCAGGCATCGCCGACGCCTATGAAGCCCGCGACTTCGCCCGCGCCATGCGCGAGATCATGGGCCTGGCCGACCGCGCCAACGCCTGGATCGCCGACAAGGCGCCGTGGTCGCTGAACAAACAGGAAGGCAAACAGGATGAAGTCCAGGCCATCTGCGCCACCGGCGTCAACCTGTTCCGTCAACTGGTGATCTTCCTCAAGCCAGTGCTGCCGCTGCTGGCCGCTGATGCCGAGGCGTTCCTCAACGTCGCGCCGCTGACCTGGAACGACCACGCGACCTTGCTCGGCAATCACCAGCTGAACGAGTTCAAGCCGTTGATGACCCGTATCGACCCGGTCAAGGTGCAAGCCATGACCGACGCCTCGAAAGAAGACCTGACTGCCAGCCAGACCGACACCGGCGAAGCCGCGCCTGCCGGCAACGGCGAGTTGGCCAAGGATCCGCTGTCGCCGGAAATCGAATTCGACACCTTTGCCGCCGTCGACCTGCGTGTCGCCCTGATCGTCAAGGCCGAACACGTGGAAGGCGCCGACAAGCTGCTGCGCCTGACCCTGGACATCGGTGACGAGCAACGCAACGTGTTCTCCGGGATCAAGAGTGCTTATCCGGACCCGTCCAAGCTCGATGGTCGACTGACCATGATGATTGCCAACCTCAAGCCACGGAAAATGAAGTTCGGTATCTCCGAAGGCATGGTGATGGCGGCCGGCCCTGGCGGTGAAGAGATCTACCTGCTCAGCCCTGACAGCGGCGCCAAGCCGGGCCAGCGCATCAAGTAAGGTCTGCGGCAAATCGATCCCACAGTCGTGCCTGGCGCGGCTGTGGGATTTTCATGTCTGGCCCATACTGTCTCTCAGGTCTGGCTTCATTTTGTAGGAGCTGCCGCAGGCTGCGATCTTGGCTTTTTTAAGAGCAAAGTCAAAAGATCGCAGCCTGCGGCAGCTCCTACAGAGTTATCCAGCATCGGATATGGACGATCATGACCGAAACACTGCTTACGCTTATCAGCGCCGCCCTGATCAACAACATCGTGTTGCACTGGCCGTTGGCCGTCGATCCGCTGCTGGCCGGCCAGCGCCGTCAGGTCCATGCCCTGGGCATTGCGACGACCTGCCTGATGCTGGTCGTGGGCATGCTCGGCTATGCGTTCTTTCAATGGCTGCTGGTGCCACTGCAATTGACGTCGCTGCGTCTGTTTGTGTTTCTGCCATTGAGCGTGCTGCTGATCAGCCCGTTGCTGAAGTTGTTGGCCCGGGTGTTTTCGACATTGCCGTTCGAAGGCCTCTGGCCGTTACTGCTGGGCAATGCCGGCGTGCTCGGCGTGGCCTTGCTCAACGCTCAGCAAGACAAGGGTTTCTTTCACGCCACAGCCTTGAGCCTCGGTGCAGGGCTGGGCTTCTGGCTGGTGTTGAGCCTGTTCACTGATTTGCGTGAACGCACGGCCGACAACGATGTTCCCCTGCCCTTTCGCGGCTTGCCGATCGACCTGATCGGTGCCGGCCTGATCGCAGTGGCTTTTCTCGGATTCAGTGGACTGATCAAAACATGAGTCTGATTCAAATCATCGACGCTCTCTTGCCGCAAACCCAGTGCGGCAAGTGCGGCCACCCCGGGTGCAAACCGTACGCCGAAGGCATCGCCAATGGCGAGCCGATCAACAAGTGCCCGCCCGGCGGCAACGAAACCATCGCGGCCCTGGCCGATTTGCTGAAGGTGCCGGTGCTGGAGCTGGATGTCAGCCGTGGCTCGGCCCCGGCGCAGATCGCCTATATCCGCGAGGCCGAGTGCATTGGTTGCACCAAGTGCATCCAGGCCTGCCCGGTCGATGCCATCGTCGGCGCGGCCAAACTGATGCACACGGTGATCATCGATGAGTGCACCGGTTGCGACCTCTGTGTGGCACCGTGCCCGGTGGACTGCATCGAAATGCGCCCGTTGCTGCCGAACACGGTACTGCCCGTTGTCGGGGGCCTGGCCCTCACACCACAGGCGCGGCAGGCCCGCACTATCAAGCGCGACCACGCACGGCGCCGCTTCGAACAACGCAATGCTCGCCTGCTGCGTGAGGAACAACAGAAAGTCGCCGAGCGCCAGGCAAGGCAGCGAGCCGTGCAACCTGCCGAGACGAAAGCCGACCCGGTGCAGGCGGCCCTCGAACGCGTCCGCGCACAGAAAACCGCCAATGCCGATGGCGAACTGAAAAAGGCCAGGATCGATGTTGCGATGAGTCGGGCGCAGTTGCACAAATCGCTGAAGGCCTTTGGGCACCCGCCAACCTTCGAACAGCAATCGCAGTTGATTGCCCTGCAACAGCAGTTCGAAGCCGCCGAGAAAAACCTCGCGCACCTGGAAAGTGTCGCCCCATCGGCCCCTGCACCGACGGTCGCAGCTGTGTCGTCAAGTGATGCCGATCTGAAACGGGCCAAGATCCAGTTGGCCATGCGCCGCGCCGAACTCAAGAAGGCTCAGGCCAACGAGGCACCGGCGGAGCAAATCGAAGCCCTGGAGTGCGCACTCGGTGAAGCCGAACGCCTGGTGGACGCCCATGCCAGCCCTTGACGTGGTGGATGATCGCCTGCAACAGGCGATGAAACTGGTGCTGTTGGCCACGCTGCCGGGAATGCTGGCGGCGTTCTGGCTGTATGGCTGGGGCGTGTTGATCAATCTGGTTCTGGCGGCCACTGCTGCGTTGGCCGTCGAGGCCGCTGTCATGCATTTGCGCCAGCGACCGCCGGGGCCAACCTTGAGTGACGGTAGCGCGCTGGTCAGTGCCGCACTGCTGGCTCTGGCGCTGCCACCTTACTGCCCATGGTGGCTGACCCTCAGTGCCGCCGCTTTTGCGATGGTATTCGGCAAGCACTTGTATGGCGGCGTCGGCTCGAATCCCTTCAACCCGGCGATGCTCGGTTTGGCTCTGGTTCTGGTGACCTTTCCCTACCCAATGACCCTTTGGCCATCGCCCCATGGCATGGATCTACCGAGCGGCTTGCAACACGTGTTCGGCATCGGCCAAATGCCGGATGCGTGGGTGCAGGCCACCGCACTGGACAGTCTGCGGATCAACAAAAGCCTGACCATTGATGAACTGTTTGCCGGCAACCCGGCATTCGGCCACTTTGGCGGCCGGGGGGTGGAATGGGTGAACCTGGCCTTTGTGGCGGGTGGAATGTTTCTCCTGCAACGAAAGGTGATCAGTTGGCATGCACCGGTTGGCATGCTGGCCAGCCTGTTCATCATCAGCCTGCTGTGCTGGAACGGTTCGGGCTCCGACTCCCATGGCTCGCCATTGTTTCACCTGCTGAGTGGCGCGACCATGCTGGGGGCGTTCTTTATCATCACCGAACCGGTGTCCGGCCCCAGAAGCCCTGGCGCGAAATTGCTGTTCGGCGTCGGCGTCGGGCTCCTGACTTATCTGATTCGTACCTGGGGTGGTTATCCGGACGGCATCGCCTTCGCGGTGCTGTTGATGAACCTGTGCGTGCCGGCGCTGGAGCGGTTCGTAGCAGCCAGGCAACAGCCGGAGGCGCCATGAACCGAACATCAAGCATCGCACTTGTGGTGCTTTTGGCCGCATTGGGCCTCGGCATGACCTACTTCGTGCAACTCGGCAGCGCGCAGCGCATTAAAGCCGAACAGCGCCTGATCGACAGCGGTCATCTGCTGGACCTGATCGCGCCGGACAGCTACGACAATCAACCACTCGAACACCCCATAACGATTGAAGCAACCCCACTGACCAACAGCACCTTGCTCGGTGGTTATCTGGCAACCCGGGGCGATCAACCCGTCGCGGTGTTGCTGCGCAGTCAAACCCCTGGCTACGCCGGTGCCATCGACCTGTTGATCGCTGTCGACGCCAACGGCAGGTTGCTGGGTGTCAAAACCCTCAAACAGTTGGAAACACCAGGGCTGGGGGCAAAGATCGCCGACTGGCCCAATGCCTGGCTCCGGGTTTTTTCCGGCAAGTCTCGAACAGAACCCGGTGACAGCGGTTGGGCGCTGAAAAAGGATCAAGGGCAGTTCGATCAGATCGCAGGCGCGACCATCACCTCAAGAGCGGTGATCAATGCCATCCACGATGCCTTGCGCTACTTCGATGAACACCGGCAACAACTGCTCGGAATCCCTGCCCATGGATAGCTCCTCGACTCTGCGTAACGCCTTGATGCTGACACCGCTGATCGGCGCCACCCACTCGCTGATGGCCGCACTTGGCCTATGCCTGATGTTCATGGTGGTGACCGAGTTGTTCAGCCTGGCCATGGGCGTCCTGCGATCCCGACTGGTCCCGGCGACCTGCTTGCTGGCCAGCATCCTGTTGGCGGCCACGCTCACCAGTTGCGCGGAACTCATGGCACAAGTCTGGTCGCTGCAATGGCAGCAGCATCTGGGGTTTTATGGCGCCCTGATCGCCTTGCAATGCGTCGTACTGGAACACACCGGGTTCTTTCAGAACGGTTGGCGCCAACGCCTGCGACTCAATGGCCTGTTTGCCACGTTGATGATCGCGTTGGGCCTGCTGCGCGAACTCATCGGCAACGGAGCACTTGGAAACCCTCTATCGTGGCTGTCCGGCGCAACACAAACTGACTGGCAAGGCTGGGTACTGATGGCTGACGGTGGCCTGCGCCTGGCCACCCTGGTCCCTGGCGGGTTCATCCTGCTCGGGCTGCTGATCGCCGCCTGGCAGGCCTGGCGCCCCACGCCCACACACTGATTGCCTTCGAGGAAACGTACTACCCATGAATGCCGCAAAACGTCTGGAAATCTTCCGCAGACTGCACGAGGACAACCCGGAACCAAAGACCGAGCTGGCCTATTCCTCACCCTTCGAATTGCTGATCGCCGTGATTCTCTCGGCGCAGTCGACCGATGTGGGCGTCAACAAGGCCACGGCCAGGCTGTTCCCGGTCGCCAATACCCCGGCAGCGATCCATGCCCTGGGTGTCGAAGGGCTCTCGGAGTACATCAAGACCATCGGGCTGTACAACAGCAAAGCGAAAAACGTGATCGAAACCTGCCGCTTGCTGGTCGAACGTCACGCCGGTGAAGTGCCACAAACCCGCGAAGAGCTGGAGGCACTGCCCGGCGTCGGCCGCAAGACCGCCAATGTGGTACTCAATACGGCATTCCGTCAGCTGACCATGGCCGTCGACACGCATATTTTCAGGGTCAGCAACCGGACGGGTATTGCTCCCGGCAAGAATGTGGTGGAAGTCGAGAAAAAACTGATGAAATTCGTGCCCAGGGAGTACCTGCTCGACTCCCATCACTGGCTGATTCTTCACGGCCGCTATGTCTGCCTGGCCCGCAAGCCCCGATGCGGAAGCTGCCGGATCGAGGACTTGTGCGAATACAAGCACAAAACCTCCGACGATTGAGGCGCTATTAGGTTTATTGAATTGTCGATTGAAAAAATCTTTTTTACCCGCCGGGAGATTGTCGATATAAGGAGCGCCAAAGGCCTTCTTAGCCTGGAGCAACTAAATGAGTACTGGCAAAGAGCAATTGGACGTAGAAGACGATTTCACCACCGCCGAAACCGATGACGCCGAGCCGGTGGTTGAAGTGGCGAAAACTAATCTGAGTAAACGCCGCACCATCGACAACCTGCTGGAGGAGCGCCGACTGCAAAAGCAATTGGCCGATTACGATTTTGATTTATGACACCTGAAAGCCTCCCGAAACGGAGGCTTTTTTTCTAAGTGCCATACCCCGGTAGGCGCCCCTTGTCGCGCAATTATGTCATCACACCAGACCATTGCGTTGTGCCAGCTCGATCAGATCGACCAGAGACCGCGCATTGAGCTTGAGCAACAGGCGGGTCTTGTAAGTACTGACTGTTTTATTGCTGAGAAACATTCCATCGGCAATCTCTTTATTGGTCTTTCCTCGGGCCAACTGTTGCAGGACCATCATTTCCCGCCCCGACAACCGATCAACCATATCGGCCTCACTGGCATTCCCCAAACTGCAACGCACGGTATGCAAGGCTTGATTAGGAAAGTAACTGTAACCTGACAACACGGCCTTTATTGCACTGAGCAACTCCGTGAGATCTTGTTGCTTGCAGACGTAACCGGCTGCACCGGACTGCATGCAACGCATCGAAAAATGTCCCGGTGCCTGGGAAGTCAAGATCAGCACTTTCATCGGCATTGAGGCCGAAGACAAACGCGCGATGACTTCCAATCCGTCCAGCTTCGGAATCCCGATATCCAGAATGACAATGTCCGGCATAAGTTCACGGGCTAGTTGCAGTGCGTCCACACCATTATCGGTTTCTGCAATAACTTCGTAGCCATGACGCTCCATTAGCATACGTACCGCAAGACGAATGACGGGGTGATCATCCACGATCAGCACTTTATTCATGGGCAAGTCCAATTTTCGCTGTTCGAATTTTTAGAGCCCGCACAATAGCCTAGTCGTTTCACCCATGGCATGTCGCCCCTCCCGGCCACCCACACCAAGAGACATACCCTACAAACAACACGGATTTCTCCTACAAAAACCCCTCGAACGGAATGAATTGAAAACTGTATCAGCGTCAGTGTGTCGCACTTTCCAGCAGCCACCCCTGTCGATTTACGACCAAAATTTTCCGAGTACCAGCTTGATCGGCCGCGCCCTGAAAAACACTAGCCTCTACCTCTCCGTCAAAACGTAACTGATATTTACGTATTCAACACTCACACCGGAAATATCACACACCCAGCATCCATTTACTCTTACAGCAAATAATATTTTTTGAGCAATCATTAAAACATGCCAAAAACTCAAGAACCCTAAGAGCAATACAGCAAACAAATAATAACCCACCAAAAAACAGCAGACACTAAAAAACATTACAATAACCACTACATCAAACCAACCTCATAAACCACTCGAGAACAGACAATCCGACATGAGTACAAAACATGATAAACAAACGAGTCACCAACCCAATGACAATTATCGCGATATTCGCAGCGCTATCTGAAACTTCGGCAGCCGTCTCTCTACCCTTCCTTGATCAGGAGGAAAGAGAACTCTACGTCTGGTTCCTGATCAGCTTTCCGTTCTATTTAATTTTACTTTTTTTCGCGACACTCAACTTCAACTATAAATCACTTTATGCGCCTTCCGATTTTGAAAAGGGCAAGCACTTCATGAAGGTCATGGATGATGTTGGGCGTTCGGAAAAGAAAGCCTCCGCAAAGCCATCTGAAAACCCCGCACTGGAGACGTCAACAAATGACTGCCAGTCAACCCGAACGCCCTGTGGCGCACAGGACCCGCCAACCGGGATCGGTCTGCAAACCACCGTATCCGTCCAGCATCACCTTCAGCTGCCGGAACAGGTAAAAGACCTGTACATCGTCGATGTACGCTGGATGAACAGAGAGGTCGAGTTTGGAGCGCTGCTGGAAAAAATCCAGAGGCCACGGGAAAAGGCGGCGTATGTGATTGTGTTTGTCACTTGTGCCGTTTCGGAGAAATTACTGAAAGCCGGTGCGCATGAACATTCAAGGCAGGCCAGCAAGCGCAGTGACGCCTTTTATGTGGCCTACAATCCAGACTCGCACAGGCTGTCGGTCATTGATCAGGCCGAGCAACCGGCGAACAACAACGTTTAGTACAGGTCAGGCCATTGAGCAGGAGAAAAACAGGAAATCATCATCGGATACGAAAACACCCGACAACGCAGTAACTGGCGTCACACCCCGTTTTCAGGTACCTGACCTCGTCGAGGACGAGGCCAGGTAACCATCACGATTTCAAAGGTCTCAGAACAGCTTCCGGCCTTTGTTCGCCGCAATGCGCATGCGCAGGGCGTTGAGCTTGATGAAGCCCGCTGCATCCGCCTGGTTGTACGCGCCGCCATCTTCTTCGAAGGTCGCGATATTAGCGTCGAACAGCGAGTCGTCGGACTTGCGGCCAGTGACGATCACATTACCCTTGTACAGCTTCAGGCGCACAACGCCGTTCACGTTGACCTGGGACGCATCGATCATCTGTTGCAGCATCAGACGCTCAGGGCTCCACCAGTAGCCGGTGTAGATCAGGCTGGCGTACTTGGGCATCAGCTCGTCTTTGAGGTGAGCCACTTCGCGGTCCAGGGTGATCGATTCGATCGCACGGTGGGCACGCAGCATGATGGTACCGCCAGGGGTTTCGTAGCAACCACGGGACTTCATGCCCACGTAGCGGTTCTCGACGATGTCGAGACGGCCGATACCGTGCTCACCACCGATACGGTTCAGGGTCGCCAGCACGGTGGCCGGAGTCATTTCGACGCCGTCCAGCGCGACGATGTCGCCGTTGCGGTAGGTCAGTTCCAGGTACTGCGGCTTGTCTGGAGCGTTTTCCGGAGAAACGGTCCAACGCCACATGTCTTCTTCGTGCTCGGTCCAGGTGTCTTCCAGCACGCCGCCCTCATAGGAGATGTGCAGCAGGTTGGCATCCATGGAGTAAGGGGACTTCTTCTTGCCGTGGCGCTCGATCGGGATCGCGTGCTTATCGGCATAGTCCATCAGCTTTTCACGGGACAGCAGGTCCCATTCGCGCCACGGAGCGATCACTTTCACACCTGGCTTCAAGGCGTACGCACCGAGTTCGAAACGAACCTGGTCGTTACCCTTGCCGGTGGCGCCATGGGAAATGGCGTCTGCACCGGTTTCGTTGGCGATTTCGATCAGGCGCTTGGCGATCAGCGGACGAGCGATGGAAGTACCCAGCAGGTACTCGCCTTCGTAAACGGTGTTGGCGCGGAACATCGGGAAAACGAAATCGCGCACGAACTCTTCGCGCAAGTCGTCGATGTAGATCTCTTTGACGCCCATGGCCTGAGCCTTGGCGCGTGCAGGTTCGACCTCTTCGCCCTGCCCCAGGTCAGCGGTGAAGGTCACCACTTCACAGTTATAAGTATCCTGCAGCCACTTGAGGATCACCGAAGTGTCCAGGCCGCCGGAATACGCCAGAACGACCTTGTTTACGTCCGCCATGCCATCACTCCACGGGGTTCTACGGAAAGCCGGGAAGTCTACCGCTCATGCAGAATAAATTACAGTGGCGCGACAGCTTATGACGACGAAGCGACAGATTATGTCGAGAGGGCGACGATGACCAAAGAGTCAGGAAGTTGCCGATGTGGCCGCTTTCGTCGCTTGCGGGGCGACTTGTTCCACTGGTGCTCCGCGCTCCAGGCGTACCGCTACTCGACGGTTCTTCGCACGGTTGATGTTGTTGGTGTTAGGCGCCACCGGATAACGCTCGCCATGGAAACGCAGGGTGATTTGCGACTCCTGGATGCCGTTGGCCTTGAAGAACTCCATCACTGCCAGGGCTCGGCGCCGCGACAGGTCGCGGTTGGTCAGGCGGTTGCCGCTGTTGTCGGAGTGCCCGTCGAGTTCAATGTGATTGACCGTCGGATCGGCCTTCATGTACTCCAGCATCACCTGCAGTTTGGCTTTTGCGGTGCTGTCGAGTTCGATTCCGCCGCCGGGGAAGCCGATTTCGGATTGCTTCACCTGTTCGAAATTCTGTGGCAACAGTTTCGCCACACAACCCTGGTAGTCGGCAAACGCTTGGGTGAACCTGACCGGTAACAAGCGTACTTCCGACACCCGCCCATCCCCCGAAGAATGTCGAACCACCGGGCTGCGACCGTCCATCAGGCCACTGATCAGACGCCCGGCCTGAACCTGTGAGCTGTTGAACAATACGTTGCCACTGCCGATTCTCACCGTGCCCAGGTTGATATCGTCACGACCCGGCTGCCACGGCGCGGCAGCGGCCAGCAAGGTCGCCGAACCACCGCCGATCATCGGGTTGTAGGCTTTCAGACGAAACGTCGCCTGCTCGCCGGCACGACGCACGAACTCGCCAGAGCCGAAGTCGGTAACCGGCTGAGTCAGGCGGCATTCGAACTTGTCGCCTTCGACCGTCCACTCAATGTTCTCCAGACGTGTCTGGAAAGTGAGCGCCATCGCCGGAAGGCTGGCAAACACACTGAGCAAGGCTAAATAACGCTGGCGCACGGGAGGCTCCACTGGTTTCTACAACAAAAAGACCGACACACACATGTTTACGGCATACCTGTTGGATATCGGAAGCTTCCTGCAAAACTTGATAGCGAGTGCCTGCAAGAGTCTTTTCCGGTAGCATTCCCTTGAGTTTGACCCGCCTGGAATCCCCTCATGTCCGACCGCCTGACCCTGCTGCGTCCCGACGACTGGCATATTCATCTTCGCGATGGTGCCGTGTTGACCAATACCGTCGCGGATGTCGCGCGCACCTTTGGCCGCGCCATCATCATGCCCAACCTGGTTCCACCGGTGCGCAATGCGGCCGAAGCCGACGGCTATCGCCAGCGGATTCTCGCTGCCCGCCCGGCCGGCAGCCTGTTCGAGCCACTGATGGTCCTGTACCTGACCGACCGCACCCAGCCCGAAGAAATTCGCGAGGCCAAGGCCAGCGGATTCATTCACGCCGCCAAGTTGTACCCGGCCGGCGCGACCACCAACTCGGATTCTGGCGTCACCAGCATCGACAAGATCTTCCCTGCACTCGAGGCCATGGCCGAAGTCGGGATGCCGCTGTTGATCCACGGTGAGGTCACCCGGGGCGATGTCGACGTGTTCGACCGCGAAAAAATCTTCATCGACGAGCACATGCGTCGCGTGGTCGAGCGTTTCCCGGCCCTCAAAGTGGTCTTCGAACACATCACCACCGCCGATGCCGTGCAGTTCGTCAACTCGGCTTCGGCCAACGTGGGCGCGACCATTACCGCGCATCACCTGTTGTACAACCGCAACCACATGCTGGTGGGTGGGATCCGGCCGCACTTCTATTGCCTGCCGATCCTCAAGCGCAATACCCACCAGGAAGCCCTGCTCGACGCGGCCACCAGCGGCAGCGAGAAGTTCTTCCTCGGCACCGACTCGGCCCCCCACGCCCAGCACGCCAAGGAAGCGGCCTGCGGTTGCGCCGGTTGCTACACCGCCTATGCGGCCATCGAGATGTATGCCGAAGCCTTCGAACAGCGCAATGCGCTGGACAAGCTCGAGGCCTTTGCCAGCCTCAATGGCCCTCGGTTCTATGGCCTGCCGGCCAACACCGATCGCATCACCCTGGTCCGCGAAGAGTGGACCGCCCCGACCAGCCTGCCATTTGGCGAGCTGACCGTTATCCCGCTGCGCGCCGGTGAAAAACTGCGCTGGCGCCTGCTGGAGGAACACGCGTGAGTGAAGACCATTTCGACGACGAACTGGAAGGCAATGGCGGCGGAGGCGGCCCGCGTCATCCAATGGCGGCCAGGTTCCGTGGTTACCTGCCGGTAGTCGTCGACGTAGAAACCGGTGGCTTCAATTCGGCCACCGACGCCCTGCTGGAGATCGCCGCGACCACCATCGCCATGGATGAAAAGGGTTTTGTTTACCCCGATCACACCTACTTCTTCCGTGTCGAGCCGTTCGAAGGCGCGAACATCGAAGCGGCGGCCCTGGAGTTCACCGGGATCAAGCTTGATCACCCGCTGCGCATGGCCGTGAGTGAAGAGTCTGCCCTGAACGATATCTTCCGCGGCGTGCGCAAGGCCCTCAAGGCCAATGGCTGCAAACGGGCGATCCTGGTCGGACATAACAGCAGCTTCGACCTGGGCTTCCTCAATGCGGCGGTTGCGCGGCTGGACATGAAGCGCAATCCATTCCATCCGTTCTCCAGTTTCGATACCGCAACGCTCGCCGGCCTCGCTTACGGCCAGACCGTGCTGGCCAAGGCTTGCCAGGCAGCAGACATCGACTTCGACGGTCGCGAGGCTCACTCGGCTCGCTATGACACCGAGAAGACGGCAGAGCTGTTCTGCGGCATCGTCAATCGCTGGAAACAGATGGGTGGCTGGGAAGACTTCGACGATTGATGTGTTGCAGGAGCGAGCTTGCTCGCTCCTGCACAGTCCCGGCGTTATCCCGCCCATAAAAAAAACCGGCCTCGAT
>NZ_CATKPX010000012.1:0-217 GCF_949767755.1 Pseudomonas sp. IT-P4
CTGGCCGCCTTCAGCCACGGTGGATTTGTCCGCAGTCAGGGTCGCAATCACTTCGCTGACGGTGTCAGTGATGGCCACATTGGCCGCGGTACCGTCGATCACCAGGTTTTCGAAGGCCTTGCCGTCGACGCTGGCCGAGCCGACGGTCAGGCTCAGGTTACTTGGGTCGTTGTAGACGTCGTCGCCCTGCACCGGCGCGGTGTAGATGGCCGACAGC
>NZ_CATKPX010000013.1:0-207 GCF_949767755.1 Pseudomonas sp. IT-P4
GGTATGCGTGCAGGCTTGGCCGCTGATGCAGGTCGGTCTTTTGATGTAGTCGATCTGTATAAAGGCCGAGGAGCCTGGCATGGGCCGGCCGGTGGCGGGTTCGAGGACTTTGGCCTTGGCCAGTTGGTGAATCAGTGCTTCGCTGGGCTTTTCTGGTGGGACATTGGCCAGGCGTTCTTCGAGCCATTGCAGTTTGCCGTCCCAGGC
>NZ_CATKPX010000014.1:0-171357 GCF_949767755.1 Pseudomonas sp. IT-P4
TGTCCTCGAAGTCCAGGTCGACCTGGCTGGTGTAGGTCAGGCCGATGCGCGTGCCGGGTTGCGGGGCGTAGATCACACCGACGTTGGCGCCATAGCCCCAGGTGTTGTCCTGATACTTGTATTGGCCGTCAGCGCGGTCAGTGAAGCCGAAAGGGGAGCGGTCGATGGCGGTGTCGGCCTGCAACATGCCGTACATGGCCTTGACGCCGAGGCCGACCGACCACTGCTCGTTGAAGCGATACGCCACGCTCGGTACCAGTGACAAGCCGAGCAGGCTGGAGTTTTGTGCGAAGTAGCGGCCGGACCAGTCGTTGTCGTAATTGAGCGCCAGGCCGAAGTCACCATAGGAACCGAAACCGACGCTCCAGTGCTCGTCGAGTTCATGGCTGATGAAGAAGCTGGCGCCGGGCATCGGATCGAGGGCATTGCCACTGCCTGTGCCCGGGGTGTTGGTGCCGGAGTCGCGGTCGAAGCTCAGGTCGCCGTACAGCACCTGCAATCCACCGGTGATTTGCGTGCCCGGCAGAAAACTCATGCCCGCCGGGTTGCTGGCGATGGTCGAGGGGCCTTGGGCACGGGCGGCGGCACCGGCGTTGGCCAGGCCGGCGTTATCGGTGCCGATTTCATAGAGCATGATGCCACCGGCCCAGGCTTGTTGGCAGCACAGGGCAAGAAGCGCAGAAGTGGGCAGGGCAGCTGTTTTTATTGGCATTGAAATCCCTCAGCAATTGTCCATTTCGAATACGGGTGGACTGCACCAGCCACCCGTGGATTCGGCTGTTATTTGGCCATCTCTGCCCGAGCCGCGGCGATTTTGGCTTTAATGCACCCAGGGCGCTCTCCCCAAATAGAGGATTTCATACCGGTTCGACGGACCTTTTTCGGTGATCATTAGAGTTTGATCATAGCCGTCCAGATGAACTTTGCAGGTGGTGTCACCCAATTGTTGAAATGCGTTACCCCTCGCGAAGAGCGTAGGTTTGAATTTCGAAATATCCAGTAGTGAATAGTCAGAAAGTTAGTGTTTCAGGCACATTCCCGCGAAATGGCTTTCCGGCAATGGCGCCGTCAGAGGGGAAGGCAGACGTTTGTGTTACCAGCGAAACATCGGCAGCGGCCGCAGCGGCGAGCGGATGAGCTGCCGGGCGGAAAGCTTGATCAGCATCGAGTGGAAACCGTGATCGGGAAAGGTCGCCTGCACGGTTTTGATGAAGCTGCGGGGCAAGCCGAAACGCACCAGGCCCAGGGATACGTCCACCAGGTCGGCCTGGCGGAAGGGTTCGACACTGTCGGCGTAGGCACCGCGATACCGGCGCAGCTTGTGATGCTCAAGTATCAGCGCGCTGACTTCAGCCTTCAGTTCCGGTCGTTGCCGGTTGTCGAGGTACTCGGTGGCCAGGGCGATGGACGGGGGCAGGTAGTCGAGGGTGTCATCGGTCCAGATACCCAGGTCATGAAACGCCGCCGCGATTTGTACCGCGTCCGGGGGCAGGCCTTCGGCACCACGCAGGGCACCATGGAAATTCAGCACCCGGTAAATGTGGTTGCGGTAGCCCTGAAGGTCGGCCCCGATGGCCAGGGCGAACGAAGTGAGAATCTCGTCGGTGAGGGGGAGTTCGAGAAGAGGTGTCATCAGGCGTCACGCAACAGGTCGTTGGCATTGAGCAGGTCGTAGGCGATCTCCGGGCGCTTTTCCATGGCCCGGCGAATGGCGGCGGGGATGTTGGCGCGGGTCTTGCGGCACAGCCCCGGCAGTTCGCCAACCTGGATGCCGATGCCGCGCATGGTGCGCACTTCGTTGAAACCGGGGGCTATGTGCACGCGAATACCCAACTGTTCGAGCATGCGCCGTTGCAGGTGCTCCAGATCGCTCAGGCTCTGCAGGTTCTCCAGGCGCTCGATCAGGCGTTTTTCTTCGTTGCGGGTCAGAAACAGAATGCGCAGGTCCGCTCCTGGTGTTTCCAGCAGCGGGTCGCGCCCGCAGTCGCAGGCGCCGGGCGGGCAGGGTGAGCGGATCGCAGCAGTGGTGGTCATGGGGATCAATCATAGAGCGCTGTGATCGAGTTTGCCCATAGGGATTTGACGTGAAGGCGATCTAAAAATGTGGGAGCAAGCTTGCTCCCACATGGGTACTGCGTTTAATGAAAGTCTCGCTTACCTCACTTCAAGACCAGCATCCGATAAACGCCATCTTCGACTTCGATCCCGTGGGTGTCATGGGTGAAGCCGGGGAAGGATTTGTCGAAGGCTTCCAGTGCCTTGAGATACGCCAGCAGCGGACCGTCCGCCGGCCCTGCGTTCTCACCCGGCATCAGCAGCGGGATGCCGGGTGGATACGGCACGATACCGGTCGCGGCAAGACGCCCGGCGGCTTCGTTGAGCGTCACCAGCTCGATGTCATTGCGCACCAGTTTTTCGTAGGCCTCCACCGGGCTGAACTCGGCTTTTGGCAAGGTGCCGAAGGCCTGGGACATGTTGGCGGTGGTCTTGTGCTTCTTCATGGCGGCGAAGATTTCGTTGGCCAGATCCTTCAGGCCCATGCCGGCATAACGATGCTGGTTGGCGTTGTACAGGTCGGGCAGGCACAGCTCGAGCTCGGCGTTGTCGTCGTAGTCACGCTTGAAGTCGAGCAGGGCGTTGAGCAGCGTGCCCCACTTGCCTTTGGTGATGCCGATGGAGAACAGGAACAGGATGGTGAAGTCGGTGGTTTTCTCGACCACGATACCCTGACGGCCCAGGTACGCCGTGACCACGCAAGCAGGGATGCCGGAGGCGAGCAGGTTGCCGTCGTCACCCATGCCCGGGCTGAGCACCGAGACCTTGATCGGGTCGAGCATGCAGTAGCCGTCTTCAATGTCGCCGAAGCCGTGCCAGACCGCGTTCGGGTGCAGGACCCAGCAGTTCGGGTCGGTTTTCAGCGTGGCCGGGTCGACCTCATGGAACGGCACGGTCGCTGCGCCAACCTGTACGGTCGGCGGCTGCCAGCAGGTGAAGAACCAGTCGTCCTTGCTCAGCATCTCGTTATGCATGCGCGAGAGCACCTGGCGGAAGCTGATGGCTTCTTCAATCGACTCGTTGGTGAGGATCTGCCCGCTCGGTGCCTCCATCATCGCCGAGCTGACGTCGCAGGACGCCATGATCGCGTAGTTCGGCGAGGTCGAGGCGTGCATCATGTACGACTCGTTGAAGCGCGCATGTTCGATCGGGTTACGCCCGTCACGCACGTGGATCATCGAGGCCTGGGACAGGGCGGCCAGCAGCTTGTGAGTCGACTGGGTGGCGAACACGGTCGGCCCGGACTTGTCATGATCGGCCGGGTCGCCGTGCATGGCATGGCGTCCGCTGTACAGCGGGTTGAAACGCGCATAACCGTACCAGGCTTCGTCGAAGTGCAGGCGGTCCACGCTTTCACCCAGCAGTTCTTCGACGCGGGTGACGTTGTAGGTCAGGCCGTCGTAGGTGGAGTTGGTGACAATGGCGTGCACCGGCGTCGGGTCGATGCCTTGCTTGACCAGCGGGTTGTCGGCGATGGCGGCTTTCACGCCTTCGGCGCTCAGGGTCTGCGGCAGGATCGGGCCGATGATGCCGTAGCGGTTGCGGGTCGGTACCAGGTAGGTCGGAATCGCCCCGGACAGGGTCATCGCATGCTCGGCGGACTTGTGGCAATTGCGGTCGCACAGGGCGATCTGGTTGCGCGTGACGCTGGCCATGAGGATGACGCGGTTGGACATCGACGAGCCGTTGGTCACGTAGTACGTGCGGTGGGCGCCAAAGACCTTGGCGGCATAACGTTCGCCCTGGCCGATAGGGCCGCTGTGATCGAGCAGCGAACCGAGTTCGCCCACCGAGATCGACAGGTCGGAGCGCAGCAGGTTTTCCCCGAAGAACTCGTAGAAGGCCCGACCCGCTGTGCTTTTCAGGAACGCGGTGCCGCCGGCATGGCCTGGGGTGTGCCAGGAGTATTCATAGCTGCGGGCAAACTTCACCAGCGCGCCGAACATCGGCGGCAGGGCGGCCTGGCGATAGCGCTCGATGGCCGCCAGGATGCGCCCGCTGAGGAAGCGGGAGGTGTCCTCGGGCAGCCAGATGAAGTCGTCGGCGTGCTGCATGACCAATAACGGAATGCTCGACGCGGTGGTACGGTCGCTGATCAGGAACACCGGCACGCGGGTGTTGCGCTCGCGCAGCTTGACCAGCAATTTGGTGCAGTCGGCGTGGCCTTCGCTGGTGTCCATTTCCCAACGGATCAGCACGCATTGAATGGCAGGGTCCGAGCGCAGGATCGAGGCGGCATCGGTGAGGCTTTCCGAGGCCAGTACGCTGACACCACGTCCCTCTACGTCCTGGACCAGTTGGTCCAGGGCGCGGCCAAACACCGTTCGCTTGTCCGGCGGGCTGCTGACCAGTAGCGCCAGCATGCCCAGCGAGTGTTTATATTCCGTCATGCTTGAACCTCCATAGTGGCTGTATTCAGATTGTTCACCGGCACTGGCTCGGCAGTGAGGTGCTGCGCGCTGACGGTTTGCGTCGGTACGCTGTTGTTGAGTGCTTCGAGGCGGATCAGGCGGTTGTTGACGAAGCCGAACAGGGTGTAGCCAACGATCGTGGCCACGCCGCCCAGCATCAGTGCCTGTTCACCGGAACTGTACAGTGCCAGGTAACTGTAGGCCGCCGCGATCAGGGCGATGACGTTGGTGGCCAGTGCCTTGCCTTCCGGCACGTTGGAGACTTTCTGCATGGTCATCAGTGCGGCCATGGACAGGATGTACGGCACCAGGTTGGTGACCACCGCGAGGTTGACCAGGGTGTCGAACTGCTTGCTCAGGTCGGGGCTGATGGTGAGCAGGGCCAGCGCGGTCTGTGCCGCCAGCAGCACCAGCATGCCGACAATCGGCGTTCCCGCTTTGTTGCCCTTGGCAAAGATCGGCAGGAAGTAGCCGGTGTCGGCCGAGCTTTTGTACACCTGGGCGATGGTGAACTGCCAACCCAGCAGCGAACCGATGCAGGCGAGCACCATGGCCGCCATCACGATATCGCCGACCATTGGGGTGAACATCTTGGCGAACACCAGGCCGAACGGCGCGGTGGACGTGACCAGTTCTTCGTTGCCGACGATGCCGAAGATGACGTTGGTGGAGACGATGTAGATCACCGCCGCCCCCAGGGTGCCACCCAGCACGGCAATCGGTACGTTGCGCTCAGGGTTTTCCACCGCGTCGGTGTTGGCGCAAGCCGATTCCAGGCCAAGGAAGGCCCACAGTGTAATGGCCACCGAGGCGCCTGCCGCTTCGAACCAGCCCTTGTCGTGGGGGTTCCATCCAGCGGCGTAAACGCTGCTGTCGAACCAGAACCAGCCCACCGTGGATACCAGTACCACCGGTGCAATCACACCCCAGACCGTGACCGCGCCGATCCGGCCGGTAATGCGGGCACCGCCAAAGTTGGCGAAAGTGGTGATCCACAACAGGGCAATAGTGGCCAGGCCTACTTGCAGCGAATCAAGCTTTATCCCGAACAACACCTGGATGTAGCCGACGGCGGTAATACTGATCGCCACGTTGGCAATCAACAGCGAGAGACCGTAGGTGTAGTTGGTGATGTAGTTACCTGCTTTACCGAAGGTGTATTCGGCATAACCGCCCATGCCGCCGGTCTTGCGGCTGAGCATCCCGCATCGCGCAAAGGCGTAGGCCAGAGCGAGGGAGCCGGTGGCCGTTATCAGCCAGGAGAGGATAGAAATCGCACCGACTTCGGCGAGTTTAGTCGGTAGCAGGATAATTCCTGAGCCCAACATGTTGACGGCGGTCAACATTGTCAGTTGCCCCACACTCATTTTCTTTGCGACTGACATTCCGTTGCCTCACTTAGTTGGCGATTGAGAACCTTAGCTATAGCAAAGGTTTGAAATCCCGCAAGAAATTGACGACCCCCATCCCGCTTTTTCATTTATTTGCAGAAAAGGCAGGATGCTGGCCCCCAAGTTTCAAAGTTGTCTGCAAAATTACTTGGTTTTCAATTGGTTAGATAGGTCGAAATGCGCAAGATATGGATCGCATTAGTCCCGCTAGTAGTTGCGGGCATAGCCACTTCGGTTCAAGCAAAAGAACTGGCCGCCAAAGATCAGTACATGTGCAGTTGGGGGGCGGGCACCGCTGCAAGGGCACAGGAACTCAAGCTCTCAGGGGTTTCCTTGTATGCCGCCCGGCAGAAAATCCAGGTCTACAAGTTCGCTAAAAGCTGGATGCGCATGATGGCTCTTGGCATTACAGAGCAAACTTATGACAGTCCGTCGCGATTCAAACCGGCTGCTGTACGCCAGAGCTTTTATGAGGACTGCGTCAGGTACAAGTTGGCGCGTAAATAAAGAAGAAGCGGGCGTCGGTCGGATCGACCGCCGTGCGGGGCTGTGACGACTATATTGATTGACCATCCCAGCGACCCGATGGGGTGAAACCGGTTTTTTACAACTCAATCAGGAGGTCATCATGAGCCAGATCGATAAAGTGTTGTACACCGCCCAAACCCACACCACGGGCGGGCGTGACGGCGCGTCCCGCAGCTCCGACGGAATCCTCGACGTGAAGCTGTCGTCGCCGGGAGCGGGCGGCGGCGGAACCAACCCCGAGCAACTGTTCGCTGCCGGGTGGTCAGCCTGTTTCATCGGCGCCATGCAGGTTGCAGCCAGGGAAATGAAAGTGGCGCTGCCCAAGGATATGGCGGTCGATGCCGAGGTTGACTTGGGCACCAATGAAGGCGGCTACCTGCTGCAGGCGCGGCTCAATGTCAGCCTGCCGGGGCTGGACCGTGAAACCGCACAGAAAATCGTCGACACCGGGCACCAGTACTGCCCGTACTCGAAAGCCACGCGCAACAACATCAATGTGGTGCTCAAGCTTGTTTAAGTTGACGTGAAAAGGTCCTGATCAAAAAAGATCGCTGCCTGCGGCAGCTCCTACGGAATCGGTGTAGGAGCTGCCGCAGGCTGCGATCTTTTTTGTGTTGCGATACTACGAGAAATTCAATTCATCTTGCTGTGATCATGCATCATCGTGCCGTGATCCATGGTGTTAATCGCTTTGGCAACGGCTTCTACCTGAATCGACTCTTTCTCGCCCTTGGCGTTTTCGACGGTCAGGGTCAGTGGCACCTTGTCGCCGTCCTTGATCTGGCCTGTGAGGTTCATCAGCATGATGTGATAGCCGTTGGGATCGAAGCTCACCGGCTTGCCGGCCGGCAGAGCCACGGAGTCCACCTGCTGCATCTTCATCACGTCGTCTTTCATGCTCATTTCATGAATCTGCACCAGCTTGGCGACCGGCGTTTGCACGCTCAGCAACTTGCTGTCGCTGCTGGCGGTGACGGTCATGAAGGCGCCGCTCGACGGCTGGCCGGCCACGGTGGCGCGGACCCAGGCGTCGTCGACCCGGGTTTGTGCCGAGACCTGAAGGGCCAGGCCGACCAGGGCCAGGCCCAGTGCCAGTTGCTTGCAGCGTTGCACGAAGCGGTTTTTAGCCTGCGGGGCATTCATTTCAGCAAACCTCCATCACGGTGAGCAGGTCTTCTGCGCACTCTTTGGCCGTCAGGGACGCGGACAGTCCCAGGCGCAGATTGCCCCGGGAGTCGAAGACATAGCTGGTCGCGGTATGGGAGAGGGTATAGGTATCGCCGCTTGGGACTTTCTCAAAGAACACGCCGAATTCCTTGGCGGTGGCGGCGGTTTCTTCCAGCGTGCCGTACAGGGCTTCGAAACTCGGGTCGAAAGCCTTGACGTACTTGTCGAGCAACTCTGGCGTGTCGCGTTCAGGGTCGAGGGTGATGAAGACCACCTGCAGCCTTTCGCCATCGCGGCCCATCAGTTTCTTGGCCTGTGCGGCGCGGGCCAGGGTGGTCGGGCACACGGCCGGGCACTGGGTGAAACCGAAGAACACCATCGGCATCAGGCCGCGATAGCTGCCCAGCATCCGGGTTTCGCCCTCTGGGTTCTTGAGCTTGAAGTTACGCCCCATGATCTTGTCGCTGAGGTCCTTGCCATAGTTGAACGACAGCTTGCTGCTGTCGTCGCAACCGGCGAGCAGGCCCAGGCTCAACAGGCCCATGCCTTGCAGGACAGTCCGGCGGGTATACAAAGTACTCATGAAAAAAAGCATCCTGTTGAACAGGCTGAAATGACAGCGTGATGGCTGTACAGACGAAAAAATCGCGGGGATGTTAACAAACTGTGCCGGTGCCGGAGGTGCGGATACGACCATTGGACCGGCGCACAGGCGTGACATAGTGTCGCGCCGTCAGGGGAAAAAGTGCTCTTGTGGCGCGGGAGCTTGCTCCCGCTGGACTGCGAAGCAGGCCCTGCTTTTCTGGTGAAGAGCTGGGGCCGCTACGCGACCCAGCGGGAGCAAGCTCCCTCGCCACAAAGGTTCAGGGCAATCTGTCGGGTCGTTTTAACGACGCAGCTTCGCGCAATGATCCTGTTCCGGCTGTGCGGCTGTGTACCACACGTAATCCGCACTCTCGGCGGTCACGGTCTTGCCCGCTTCGGCCAGGATCAGCACTGCATTCCCTTCATCGGCACCGAGGTCCTTCAGGTGCAGCGGCACCCCCAGGTCCTTGCGCACGTGGAAGGCACCGGCCAGCAGCAACGCAGGCTTCGGCGCGGCCATCAGGCGCTCGGCCATGCGCCGGTCACGTTGCTGCTGCACGGCGAGCATGGCCGGCATCTGCGCTTCGGGCAGCAGGCCGCAATGGGATTCGCGGATGTCGTCCAGCAAGGTCGCCTGCACCTGTTGAGTGGTGGATGCTTGCCCCGTGAGTAGCGGGCGCTGTTTGTAGATCTGCATGATCTGCGCGCGGTCCAGGTTCGCCGCCAGCAGCGGATACGGTTGCCGCAGCGCGTAGGTGACGAGTGCGCCATAAACACTCCAGTCCCAATTGGCCTGCCAGGCCAGCGCCTTGAACGCATCGATCGGTGGCTGGCCCGCGCGGGTCGCAGCTTGCGCGGCATCGACCCTGGCCTGTTGATCTGGATTGAGCATTTCCATCAACAAACTGCCTTGTGGGCGTTGCGCCGCCAGTTCGCGCAGCAGCCACAATTGCAGGGCGTGGTGGTCCGGGTTGTCGTGCTGTTCGCCGACCAGAACACGCGGCGCAGCGGCCAGTCGTTCGACCAGTTGTTGCGGCGTCAACGTACGGCCCGTGGCGAGTTCGCGAATGACCCCGAGGTCGGTGTGATCACGGCCTTGCGGGGCGATCGGCGCCGGCAGTGGGGTGACCTGATGGGTTTGGCAGGCAGCCAGCAGGCTGAATGCACAGAGCAACACAAAGCGCATCGGTTTTCCTTATTGGTCTCAGCGCGCGATGATCAACGGGTGGCCACGTTCCGGGTGTTGCTGAATCAGCACTTCCAGACCATACACCGCCGCCAGCGCCTCGGTGGTCAGCACCTCTGCCGGTGGACCGTAGGCGTGGGGCAGGCCCTGTTGCAACAACAGTAGTTGATCGCAGTAACGTGCGGCCAGGTTGAGGTCGTGCAGGATCACCAGCACCGCGGCACCACGCTCGGCGAAGTCGCGCACGGCTTGCAAAATAGTGTGCTGGTGCAGTGGATCGAGCATCGATGTCGGCTCATCGAGCAGCAGGGTTTGCCCTTCGGCACCTGGCCAGAGCTGAGCGAGCACCCGCGCCAGATGCACGCGCTGGCGTTCACCGCCCGACAGGGCCAGGTAGCTGCGTCCGGCCAGATGAAGGGCATCGGCGGTCTTGAGCGCCTCGGCGACGATTTCGGCATCACGCACGCGGCCGCTGGCGTGGGGCAAGCGCCCCATGCCGACGACTTCATTGACCGAAAACGCAAAGTTCAGGCTCGAACTCTGCGGCAGCACGGCCAGGCGTTTGGCCCGTTCCTGACCCGGCCAGTCGGCGAGTGGACGCTCCTCGAGGCTGACCCTGCCTTCACTGGTCGCCAGTTCACCACACAAAGCCCCGAGCAGGGTGCTTTTGCCGGCACCGTTCGGCCCCAGCACGCCTAGCACTTCACCGGGGCGCAACTCGATATCGATGTTTGCCAGTACCGTGCGGTTGCCACGACGTACCAGCAAGTTGTTTGCCCGCAGCATCAGGAACGCCCTCGCACCAGCAGATATAGAAAGAACGGAGCGCCGATCAGTGCAGTCACGATGCCGATGGGCAGTTCGGCCGGCGCCAACAACAGGCGCGCCGCCAGATCGGCCAGCAACAACAGGCTGGCACCGGCCAGCAACGAGGCGGGCAGCAACACCCGGTGATCCGGACCCACCAGCAGGCGCATCAGATGCGGCACCACCAGACCGATAAAACCGATCAGCCCGGCCGCCGCGACGGCCGCGCCGACGCCGAGCGCCGTGCACAACACCAGCTCAAGCTTGATCCGCTCGATGTCAAAACCCAGGTGACGCGCTTCCGATTCACCCAGCAGCATGGCATTGAGCGCCGCCGCGCGACGGGGCAACCACAACGCCACGCCTACGGTGACAATCAACAGGGGCCACAAGCGTGGGTAACTGGCACCGTTGAGGCTGCCCAGGTTCCAGAACGTCAGGGTACGCAAAGTGGCGTCGTCGGCCAGGTAGGTGAACAGCCCGACCCCGGCACCGGCCATGGCCGTCATCGCCACACCCGCCAAGAGCAGGGTGGCGACGTCGGTCTGCCCGTTGCGGCGACCGAAGCGATACACCACTGCCGTGACGATCAAGCCGCCGGCGAAGGCGCTCACCGACAGCAGATAAGGTTCGACGGCCGGCGGCAAGCCACCGAGCAGGCTGCCGCCGACGATGGCGATGGCGGCACCCAACGCCGCACCACCGGAGACGCCGACCAGACCCGGATCGGCCAAGGGGTTGCGGAACAACCCCTGCATCGCCACGCCGGACAGCGCCAGTACCGAACCCACGACGATGCCGAGCAAGCTGCGCGGCAGACGAATCTGCCCGAGGATCAACTCCGCCTGCTGCGTGTCGCCACCTTCGAGCGGCAACCCCAGCAGACGCATCCCGGCCAGCAAGGTATCTCCCGGCGGCAGGCTGACCGGCCCGAGGGCCAGGGACAGCCAGAACACCAGAACCAGCAACAACAGCAAAAAGATCAACGTCGGACGCGGCCGAAAAATGGCCGTCATGGGCTTATCCCGGCGGTCCGCGCTTTGGCGTCCGGGTAGAACGCCGTGGCACGGGCCGGCAGTGTCTTGATACGCATCGGGACTATTCCTTGGCCGATCAGAGGGGTTCGTAGCGGGTGATGATGCCATCGACGCCCGGCTTACGCACACGCCACGGTTCGGTCACGCCAGATCAGGTGTTTATGTATGGCGTTTTCGATCATGAGGAGAACTTGTGATCATCAAGATTAAAATGAGTTTGTCTCACTCGCTGGCACTGTCGACAATGGCCCCATTGAACGCATTGGAGTTATTTGACATGGCTGTGGCCCATTCCCTTGGATTTCCGCGCATTGGTCGCGACCGTGAACTGAAAAAGGCGCAAGAGGCGTTCTGGAAGGGCGAACTCGACGAAGCCGGTCTGCGCACCGTGGGCCGCGACCTGCGCAAGACCCACTGGGACTTGCAGAAAAACGCCGGTATCGAGCTGCTGCCGGTTGGCGACTTCGCCTGGTACGACCAGGTCCTGACCCATTCGTTGATGTTCGGTGTGATCCCGGAGCGTTTCCGCCCGCACGATGGCAAGGCCAGCCTGCAAACCCTGTTCGGCATGGCCCGTGGTGTGAGCGACAGCTGCTGCGGCGGCGCGCACGCCCAGGAAATGACCAAGTGGTTCGACACCAACTATCACTACCTCGTCCCTGAATTCAGCGCCGATCAGCAGTTCCAGCTCGGTTGGGACCAGTTGTTCGAAGAAGTCGAAGAAGCCCGTGCACTGGGGCATAACGTCAAGCCGGTGATCATCGGCCCGCTGACTTACCTGTGGCTGGGCAAGGCCAAGGGCGCCGAATTCGACAAGCTGGAACTGCTGGATCGCCTGCTGCCGCTGTACGGCCAGATCTTCCAGCGCCTGGCGGCACAGGGTGTCGAATGGGTGCAAATCGACGAGCCGATCCTGGCGCTCGACCTGCCACAGGCCTGGAAGAACGCCTTTGAGCGGGCCTACAACCTGATTCAGCGTGACCCATTGAAGAAGCTGGTTGCCACTTACTTCGGTGGGCTGGAAGAGAACCTGGGCCTGGCCGCCAACCTGCCGGTGGATGGCCTGCACATCGATCTGGTGCGTGCGCCTGAGCAGTACCCGACCATCCTCGATCGCCTGCCGGCCTACAAAGTTCTGTCGCTGGGCGTGGTCAACGGCCGTAACGTCTGGCGCTGCGATCTGGAAAACACGTTGGCTACCTTGCAACATGCTCACGAGCGTCTGGGGGATCGCCTGTGGGTCGCGCCATCCTGTTCGCTGCTGCACAGCCCGGTTGATCTGGAGCGTGAGGACAAGCTCGATGCCGAACTGAAAAGCTGGCTGGCGTTTGCCGTGCAGAAGTGTGAAGAAGTCGCGGTGCTGGCTCAGGCTGTCAGCGAACCGGAAGCGCCGAAGGTGCTGCAAGCGCTGACTCACAGCCGCGCCGTGCAGGCCAGCCGTGCGGCATCGCCACGCATTCATAAACCGGCCGTGCAGGCGCGGGTTGCTGCCATCACCGCCCAGGACAGCCAGCGTCATTCGCCGTTTGCCCTGCGTATCGAGAAACAGCGCGCTGGCCTTAACCTGCCCCTGTTCCCGACCACCACCATCGGTTCGTTCCCGCAAACCGCGTCGATCCGTCTGGCTCGCCAGTCGTTCAAGCAAGGCAAGCTGACCGAAGCCGAATATACCGAGGCGATGCACAGCGAGATTCGTCACGCCGTGCAAGTGCAGGAGCAGCTAGGCCTGGACGTGCTGGTGCACGGTGAAGCCGAGCGCAACGACATGGTCGAATACTTCGCCGAGCAAATCGACGGCTACGTGTTCACCCGTTTCGGTTGGGTCCAGAGCTACGGTTCGCGTTGCGTGAAACCGGCGGTGATCTACGGTGACCTGAGCCGCCCGAAAGCCATGACCGTGGAGTGGATCCGCTATGCCCAGGGCCTCACCGACAAGGTGATGAAGGGCATGCTGACCGGTCCCGTGACCATGCTGATGTGGTCGTTCCCCCGTGAAGACGTGAGCCGCGAAGTGCAGGCTCGTCAACTGGCTTTGGCCATTCGCGACGAAGTGGTGGACCTGGAAACCGCCGGGATCAAGATCGTGCAGATCGACGAGGCCGCGTTCCGCGAAGGCCTGCCGTTGCGCCAGGCGCAGTGGCAGCACTACCTGGACTGGGCGACCGAAGTGTTCCGCCTGTGCGCCTGCGGCGTGCGTGACGAAACCCAGATCCACACCCACATGTGCTACAGCGAATTCAACGATGTGATCGAGTCCATTGCCGCCATGGATGCCGACGTGATCACCATCGAAACCTCGCGTTCGGACATGGAACTGCTGGACGCGTTCGAAGCCTTTGCCTACCCCAACGAAATCGGCCCGGGCGTGTACGACATCCACTCGCCAAGGGTGCCGGACTCCACGGAAATGGCCAACCTGCTGCGCAAGGCCGCCAAGCGCATTCCCGCCGACCGCCTGTGGGTCAACCCGGACTGCGGCCTGAAGACCCGCGGCTGGCCGGAAACCGAAGCGGCGCTGGTGCACATGGTCAACGCTGCGCGCCACCTGCGTAAAGAATGGGCCTGACGCTGTATTGGGTGTACCACTGAGCCCTGCTCGCGAAGGCGGTGTGTCAGGCGACATCGATGTCGAATGTGCCGGTCTCTTCGCGGGCAAGTCGGATCGCCGCACCGCCGCTCCCACAGGGATTTTCGGCGGGCACAATAACTGTGTGCGTTGTTAAAACCACTCAGCGCCGTGGCTCGGCCACCAACAGTAATGACTGCGGCACGGGGCTTTGCGGGTGCTGTGGCTCCTGCAGGCTGGCAAGAGTAAATCCCGCCATGTCCAGTGCATTGTGCCAACTGGACAAGGTACGGAAATACCACGGCATGGGCTGCCACTGCCCCTTGAACGTGGAGAATGTCTCTTCCCGCCAGCCATCCTGATAATCGCCCGCCGCAGCCGCCCACGGGTGCAGCGTCTGGATCACCAGCGCGCCGCCAGGGGCGAGCAGGGTGTTCATGGCGGCGAGCAGGGGGATGATGTCCTGGTGCAGCAGGGCGAAGTTGGCGCAGATCAGGTTGTAGTCGCGGCCGATGTCGACTTTCGCTTCCAACAACTGTTCATAACTCGCCAAATGCACCGGCGCAGCGCCCGCCGCCCGCGCCGCCGCCACCAGCGTCCCATCGCCATCCACGCCGACCGCCTCGATACCCCGGGCTGTCAGCGCACGCAACAACCAGCCTTCGCCGCAACCCAGGTCGAGCACACGCTCGGGCTGACGACCCAGCACCGCCAGCACGATGGCCTGGTCGGTGACCTTTTGGCGGCTTTCGATGGTGCCCGAGCGTATGGCGTCGATCCAGGCCCGGGCGTTGTGGTGCCAACTGTCGAGGAGGGTGGTTTCGGGGGCTGACATGGTCGATGTCCGGCGTGATGGGTTGGATGAAAGGATAGGGCAAGGGTTTCGATCGTCCATTGTGCTGGTTTGTTTTCAGCCGGTTTTACCCGGCACCAACGACCGACTGTCCTCAGTAGTTCATCCCGTCATCGATCGCGATGCCCTTGGCGCGCATGGCCTTGATCAACTCGCTACGGGTGCCGGGCAGGTTGAGCATGGTCTTGGCCCGTAACTCTGTGACTTCTTCGGTGGTGTAGGGCTGATAGTCGGCCGGCAGACTGTCGCCCGCCATGCCGTCTTTGCGCATCAGCCAGTTGAGCAAGTCCGCCAGTTGCGCGTTGTTCAGCGCCGACTGCGACATGCCCGGCACCCGCACGAGGAATTCTCGGCCACCGGGGACTTTCAGGAAGTTGCCGACAAAGCCTTTCATCCGTGGCGTGTCGTTGGCGGCCGAACCCGTGCCGTCGCCCAGGTGGCAACCGGCGCATTGCAGTTGGTAGTTCACGCCGACGCTGTAACCGGCCTGGGCAATCGGGGTTTGCAGTGATTCATTGCCCGGCGCGTGATGCTGGTTCGGGTCGGGAATGGCCCGGGCATAGGCGAGCGGGGCGCCAAGGGCGCAGACGAGACCGAGGAGTAGCAACTTGCGCATGACTGAGCACCTTTTGCTTGTTGCGGGCGAAAGTTAAAAAAACAGCCGGACAAAATAAAAAAGCCGCCGATTGCGCGAGCAACCGGCGCAAAGCGCGTTTGTTTTAAACGGCGACGCCGCGGATGACTGAAACGGTGCAGTGATAGATGTGGGATTTGGCGGCCAGGCACCAGTTCACATCGTTGTTGTTGAACGGGCGGTAGGCCGGTTCTTCACTGTCGTTGCGGGTGCAGGCGCATTGGGCGCAGCTTTGCTTACCGCAGCAGTCGTTGTACGAAATGATGTAGTCCTTGCCGTCGGCCGGGTTGCGGCAGGTGCCGATCCAGGTCACTTGCGAGGCTTCGGTGCCTGGTGGGCAGGACGTCACCGACCCGCCGCAGCAACTGCACAGGAAGCCGTCGATGGAACAGTAGCGCCAGTAGTCGCAACTGTTTGGATCACCCGGGTCGCCGGCCTGCGCGGGTTCCGCGGCCAGGGCCTTGCTGGTGCGGTCCAGCGGCAGCAGCAGGGGCAGGGCGGCACCGGCCACCATCAGCGAACCCATGCGCGCCAGCAATTTACGACGCGACGTGGTGTCGGCGACACGGCGGGACGAACGCTCAAACAACAGATCCAGCAGTTTCATAAAGGTCTCCCTGCCTTATCAGTGGCTATGGCCGTGGCTGTGGTCGTGATCGTGGGTGTGCGGTTGGGCATTGAGGTACTGCTGCAGCGTGGCGTGCTTCAAGTGCTCGACTTCAAACAGGCTGTCCAGGTGCTCGCGGGAGTTGACCAGGCCTTTGGCGCGCAGGGTGCCGGCCTTGTCGATCAACGCGGCGTACGGCAGCTTGCCGATCTGGTAGGTCATACCCACTTCCGGGCCGACCACATAGGTGGTGTCTTCGAGTTTATGTTCGCGGATCAGCGCTTGCTGGGCATCCATGTCGCCGTCGCTGACGAACACCACGTCGAGCGTGCCGGCCTGTTCCTTGGCGATGGACTTAATCGCCGGCAGCAGCGACTTGCAGATCGGGCAGGTCGGCGAGAGGAAGAACAGCAGTTGCGATTTCTCGCTGGCATAACCGAAGTTCACCGGACGACCGTGACGGTCGCTGGCAGTGACTTGCGGCGCGGGTTCATTGACCGCCACGCCTTTGTCGACCATCAACGCGCCGGCCGGCGCCAGGCGACCGTGCAGCACGCCAATCTGCCGCACCAGGCCCATGACGACAAACGCCACGGCCACCAGCAGCACCCAGAGCAGAACGTTGGAAACAATCAAGCCTTCCATTTCGATTACCTACCAATCAATTTGAGCAGAAGAGGGGAGTTCGCCAGCAGGCCATCGGCCGCGGCGTAGATGAGCAGCGCAACGGCGGCCGCAGCCAGGGTCACGAAGCCATCGAACAGGTTGAGGTCGCGGGCAACCGGCGCCACGCTGGCCACCAGCGCCAGTAGCACCAGCGCACTGTTACGTGCCAGCAACACCGGGCGCAGCGGCTGTGCCTGGTCGGGGCCGGCGCACCCGCAATCGATGTCGGCGCGACCGCGCCACAGGTTGATGCCGATGGCAGCGGCGTACAGCGCCAACAGGCTGGCGGCGCTCAACGCGGCATAATCACGGCTGACCGGCACCAGCAGGGCAAAGGCGATGACCAGTTCCAGCAGCGGCACCAGCCGTGCCGTCGGGCGCACCAGCGCCTCGGGCAGCAGTTGATAGTCCGCCAGTTGCCGGGCGAAGCGGGCCGGCGCGCGCAACTTGTGGGTCGCGGCGCTGGCCAGCAACACCGCGATGGCGATGGCGCTGGCAATGATGAAGATCGGATCTGTGTGCATGGCCGAACCTCTTAGTAGCTCAGGACCTGAGTCGCGGTTTTGGCGACTTTCGGCATGCTGCCGGTGAGCTTGTTGGTCTTCAGATCGAAAATCTGCAAACCGCCTTCCACGTCGGTGCCAAGCAACAACGGCTTGTCGTCGCCAGTGGCCTGCATACTCCACACCGGAACCGGGGCTTCCAGGGTCGCCACCTTCTTGTGGGTCTTGAGGTCAAACGCCCAGATCAACGGGCTCGGGTCTTCCCACTTCAACGGTTCGTGGGCGTCGTGCATCAGCACGTACAGGCGGTCCAGCTTTGGTGCCACGGCCATCAACTGCCAGCCCCCCGGCGCCCAACCGGCTTTCTTTTCCTCGTCGGAAACCAGCGACCAGGACGGCAGGACTTTCGGCGCATCTCCAGCGAAATCCACCGGGCGTACGGTGCCGGTCGTGGTGCTGAAGTAGTAGGTATCGCCGACGTTGACCGCGCGCTCTACCAGTTTTTCCGCGTTCGGATCAAAGAACGGCGTGCGGCTGCGCGCGGTTTCCTGGCCCTGATCGTTGAGGGTCACCACCTGCAGGCTGCCGTCGCCGCACAGCGAGGCGAAGCGGCGGTTGCCGACCGGGTAGTTGAGCACGCAACCGGGGATGGCGATTTCCGTGGCAACGGCCTTGGCCTGGGTATCGACCACGGTCACCGACGTCGACGGGGTGAAGTTGTAGACGTAGACGAACTTGTCGTCGCCGCTTGGCTTGAGCGAGTAACGCTGGGTCAGCGACTCGGCGCGCTTGTTCGGAATCAGCACTTCCCAGGCCGGCGACAGGGTCGAGCTGTCCCACGCGGTGAGCACGTCGGTGCGGGTGCCGCGGGTGCCACGGGAATACCAGATGTCCGCACTGTAGAGGGTTTTCTTGTCGTGACTGAGGGTCGACGGCGCCGCGAAACCGGTCGGCACCATGCCGAGGATGCGCTTCTGGTCCGGATCGACCACGGTCACGCGGCCCGCCACGAAGCTGTCGAACTCGACGTCGATGACAAACGCGCGGTGAGCTTCGGGTGGAAACGCCAGAACGGTCTGGCCAATCGTACCGGCGGGCAAGTCCGCGCGGGCACTGTTCAAACCGAGTACAAGCAGGCTCAGGCCTAGCGCTGACTGTACGGAGATCCTGTTTGTTCGCATAAGGGGAACTTCCTGAATTGTTGGTAACGCGGATCGCGGGTGCTTTGGCAGATTTTTACCCTTTGATTCTGCCGTGCCCCGCGATCGCGAGAATTGCCCTGCCTGCCAAGTGTTTGTGTGTCTGTGCCAGTCGTATGGAAGAGCGAAAAGATCGCAGCCTGCGGCAGCTCCTACAGGGCAATGAGGTCCCCGTAGGAGCTGCCGCAGGCTGCGATCTTTTGCTTTAGACGAGGGAAGCGAGGGGAAGGGAGAAGCTGAAAACAGCGCCGCACGGCTCGAGGTTTTGCGCCCAGATATCGCCACGGTGGCGGCCGATGATGTTCTTGCACAGCGCCAGGCCGATGCCGTTGCCGCTGACCTTGGACGAGAAGAAGCCGTCGAACAGTTTCTCTTGCGCCTGGGCCTGGATGCCGCGCCCGCTGTCTTCAATGCGCACCAGGGCCACATCGTTCTCGCGGCTGGCATGGATACGCAACAGGCGTCGTTCGGTAGGCAGGTCGGCCATTTCTTCGATGGCGTTGAAGGCCAGGTTGAGGATCACCTGGCCGATCAGCACCTTCTCGCAACTCACCCGCAGCGGTTCTGAGGCGGTGACTATTTCCACGCGCACCAGGCTCGGATCGGCCCGCAGGCTGATGAAGTAGCGGGTTTCGCGCAGTAGCTCATTAAGGTCGAGCAGCTCTTCGCTCTGCTCCAGCTTGACCACGTAATCGCGCACGCTCTTGATGATCACCGAGGCGTGTTCGATCTGCCGCACGGCGCTCTGCAAGCCCCAGGCGACGCCTTGATCGGTTTCGCCGGCGTTGCCCAGGCGAATCACCGCGCCTTCAATAAAGTTGCGGGTCGCCGCCAATGGCTGGCTCAACTCGTGGGCAATCGCCACGGCCATTTCACCCATGGCGTTGTAGCGCGCCAGGTATTCGAGTTTCTGCTCGCTGACCCGCCGCGCCTCTTCGGCCTGCACCTGTTCGGTCACGTCGCGGAACAGCAGCAGGTGGCCGACCAGATCGTCCTCGATCTCGATGTAGCGGCACGTTGCGTCATGCCAGCGCCACTCGCCATCGCGGCGCTGCACTTTGTAATGCACGTTGAACGGCGCGTGCTTCGGTCTCTCCTGGGCAAGCTGGTGCAGCAGGCGCTGGCCGGATGCGTCGTCGCACCAGGCCAGGAAGTTCTTGCCCATCAGCTGGTGCACTTCGCTGTTGAGCAGGTGCGCGCCGGAGTCGCTGATAAAACCGATATCACCCTCGGGGCCGAGCACCGCCACGCCTTCGGCCAGGTCCTGCATGAAGGCCTTGAGCCGGCTCTCGAAACGCTTGAGGTCGCGCTTGACCTTGTCTTCCTTGGAAATGTCGCGGAACTGCACCATCAGCACATCGCGACCGTCCAGGTGCACCAGGGTCGCCACCGCCTCGGAAAGAATCTCCACCCCTTGCTTGGAGCGATAGCACCATTCGATGGCCCGTTGCCCGGTGCGCGCGGCGCCTTCCAGCCAGCGCAAGCCCACCGAGCGTCGGTACTTCGGGGCGTCGCGGGTCATGTCCGGGGCCTTGAGCGGCGTCAGTTCTTCCAGGGTAAAGCCCAACGCCGCCAGGGCAGCGCCGTTGGCCCAGAGAATTTCCTTGGTGTGCGCGTCATGAAGAATGATGCACAGCGGCATGGCTTCGATCAGCGCATAAAAGTCGTTCGGTTTTGGCTGGTACATCGCACGGCCCCTGGCGGCAGAGATTTGCAGTATGGCGTTTTATACCTGCTCGCACAGCGGGATGCGCTCAGAGGTAATCGGTGGTGGGCTAGGGGATTTCTTTAGCGGGGGGGTTGCACGCACCAATAGTTGTGCCGGGACGCGGTTTTTACACTGGACCTCAATGCAAAGGCATCCACACATCTTCTCTGTAGGAGCTGCCGAAGGCTGCGATCTTTTGATGTTGATTTGTCGGGATCAAAAGATCGCAGCCTGCGGCAGCTCCTACAGGCAGGGGAGCAGCGGAGCCTACTAACAATAATCAAAACGGAGAACTAGCCCATGCTGCGTTCAGCTGTCGCGCAACAAGACCCTGTGTCCGCCCCGGTCGTGCCAATGGTCGAGAGTCAGCTATTCCAGCAAGTGCTGGATGAGGTTCGCCAGCGTCGCGAAGAATTCGACGCCGGCTCCCACGTGCCTCGGGACATGATCGAGCGCTTCAAGCAGGTGGGCATTTTTCGCGCCGCCACGCCGAAATGCTTCGGTGGTGACGCCCTGGCACCGGTGCTGTTCCTGGAAATGATCGAGCGCATCTCCGAAGCCGACGGCTCGGCGGGCTGGGTGGCCAGCTTCGGCAGCGCCGGTGTCTACCTGGCAGCCTTGCCACGGGAAACCCTGGCTGAGCTCTACGCCGAAAGCCCTGACCTGGTATTCGCCGGCGGCCTGTTCCCCTTGCAACCGGCCGAGACCGTGGAAGGCGGGTATCAGGTCAACGGCACCTGGAAATTCGCCAGCGGCTGTAAAGGCGCAGACCTGTTGGGCGTTGGCATCGGCGCTGCCGGCGGCAAGCCGCGCACCGCTGTGTTCCGTCCGGAGCAGGTCGACATCGTCGAGAACTGGGAAGTGGTCGGCCTCAAGGGCACCGGCAGCCATGACCTGCGAGTGAGCGATAAACGCGTTGATGAGCGCTGGACGTTCATCCGTGGCGGAGCCGCGACCATCGACGAACCGCTGTTCCGCTACCCGTCGATCGCCTATGCCGCGCAAGTGCTGGCGGTGGTCAACCTCGGCCTGGCCCGTGCAGCGCTGGACGAAATCAGCCGTATGGCTGGCGGCAGCGGCATCACCGGCGCGCCGAAATTGTCCGACCGCGCCTACGTGCGCATCGAGATCGCCAAGGCTGAAGCCAAGCTCAGCGCCGCCCGCGGTTTCTTCTACAACGCCACCGAACAGGTGTGGAACTCGATCCTGGCCGGCAACCCGGTCACCCCGGAGCAGACCAGCCTGTTGCGCCTGTCGGCGATTCACGTGTCCCAGGCCGGTGCCGAGGTGGTGCAGAGCGCCTACAGCCTGGCCGGCACCACCGCCATTTACCTGCGCCATCCGCTGCAACGCTACCTGCGCGACTCGATGGTGGTGACCCAGCACGCCTTCCTCAGCGAAGGCCTGTACGACGGCGCCGGCTCGGTGTTCCTCGGCGTGCCGCCGTTCCCGGGCTACATCTGAATCCCCATTACTTTTTCAAGGAATCGCACCCATGTCGCAAACCACCCAAGAACCATTGCGCGTCGTCTTCTGCATCGGCATCACCCAGAATTTTTTCGACCTGCCCACCGGCGAAGGCCTGAGCGTGTGGAAAGGCTTCAGCCAGATGATGGGTGACCTCGGCGCCATGCCCGGCATCACCGTGCTCGGCGCGATGGATGACGACCGCCTGATGGTCGGCCCATCCACCACCTCGCCCTGGACCGTGTACATCATGGCCGACGTCGACTGCCACCAGTCGGTAATCGACGCCTGCAACCTGTTCCGCACCACGCCGGTCGGCCAGTACAGCCTGTGGCGCTACGCCAGGATCGAAGCGCGCATCGGTCGCCCGCTGACCATTCCTGATGCGGCCAAGGTGTAAGCCATGAACGAGGCCTTGCTGCAGCGTCTGGCGACGCTCGAAGGGGAAAGCGCAGTGCGTCGCCTGATGGCGCGCTACATGGACCTGTGCGACGTGCCGCGGGCGGCGATTCATCTGAGTCAGTTGGCGCAACTGTTCACCGAGGATGCGATCTGGGAAGGCCTCGGCACCCAGACCGCACAGACCTTCGGTCAGCACCAGGGGCGTGAAGCGGTGGCGGCGTTTGTCGGCGGTTATCTGCCGCCGTCCGACCACTTCAAGCTGAACCTGCATTACCTCACCAGCGAGTCGATCGTGGTCGACGGCAAGGCGGCGCTGGGGCAGTGGATCATGCAGCAGATCTCGACGTACGCCGATGGCCGCAACGAGTTGTTCGGCACGCGCCTGAACATCGATTTTCGTTGTGTCGACGGCGTCTGGCTGATCGCGCATTTCCGTACGCAACGGCTGTTCAACACGGAGCTGAATGCATGAGTACTTTCATCAGCGAATTCCTCCTCGGTGGCAACGGCAAGCGCGTCGCCATCAAGGATTCCATCGACATCGCCGGCCATCCGACCCGCTCGGGCAGCCGCGCCTTCGCCGATGCACCGGCGGCGACGAAAAACGCCGAAGTGGTCGATGCGATCCTCGACGCTGGCTGGCAGATCGTCGGCAAGACCAACTTGCATGAACTGGCGTTCGGCGTGACCGGCATCAACGACTGGACTGGCACACCGATCAATCCGCAAGCGCCGGATCGCGTTCCTGGCGGCTCGTCCAGCGGTTCGGCTTCGGCGGTCGCGGCAGGCCTGGCGGACATCGCCATCGGCACTGATACCGGTGGTTCGGTGCGTGTGCCGGCAGCCTGCTGCGGGATTGCCGGGCTCAAGCCGACTTATGGCCGTGTCAGCCGTGTCGGCGCCCATCCGCTGGAATCGAGCCTCGATTGCGTCGGGCCGTTCGCCAAAAGCATGGAGGACCTAATCGCTGCGATGCAGGTGATCTGCCCGGGCTTTACCGCTCAAGGGTTGCCAGGTGACGGCGCCAGGGTCGGCTTTCTCGAGGTGGCCTGCGATGCGCATCTGCAAGCAAGTCTCGGAGCCGCCGCCGACCGCGCCGGATGGCGTCGCAGCAACCTGCACCTGAGTGAATTCGAAGCGGCGTTCGCCGCCGGCCTGACCGTGATCAATTTCGAAAACTGGGCGGCGTTCGGTCACCTGACCGGCAAGGGCCTGATCGGCGCCGATGTGGAAACACGTTTGCTGGCGGCCAGCCGCACCACGCGCCAGGAACTGGCTGAGGCCGAAGCCGTGCGCACAGCGTTCACCCAACAAGTGGACGCGGCGCTGGAAGACTTTGCCGTATTGCTGCTGCCGACAATGCCGAGCCTGCCGCCGACCCTCAGCGAAGCCCGCGCCAGCAGCAAAGCCGTGGCCGGCATGACCCCGCTGGTTCGGCCTTTCAACCTCAGCGGCCACCCGGCCCTGACGGTGCCGGTGGAGCTCGACTGCGGCGGGCTGAAGGTCGGCCTGCAAATCGTCGGTCGCAAGGGTCAGGACGAACTGGTCTGCGCCTTTGGTGCGCAACTGCAACAGAGCATGGCCGGTGAGCGGCCTGGCTCTAAATCAAAATCATAAAAAGAAGCCATGAGGAGAACCGCATGAGCACTCATGAATATCAGCTGATCGCATCGTCGAAAAGCCCGGAAGACCTGGTCCGGCACGACCGCGTCGACGTCTCGCTGTACAACGACCCGGCGCTGTTCGAAGCCGAGCTGGACAAGATTTTCTACCGCACCTGGGTGTGGGTTGCCCACGAAAGCGAAGTGCGCAACAGCGGCGACTTCAAGACCGCCACCATCGGCCGTCGCCCGGTGATTGTCGTGCGCGACAAGAAGAACAACATCAACGTGCTGGAAAACCGTTGCCGCCACCGTGGCGCCACCGTGTGCGAGAAGCACAAGGGCAACGCCACCGGTTTCACCTGCCCGTACCACAGCTGGTCCTACGGCCTGGACGGCAAGTTGCGTGCGCTGCCGTATCCGGATGGCTACGAAGGCATCCTGGAGAAATCCGAATTGCCGCTGACCAGCCTGCGCGTCGAAAGCTACGCCGGCATGGTCTTCGCCAGCTACAACGACGAGATCGAACCGCTGGAAGACTTCCTTGGCGGCGCGAAACACTGGATGGACCTGTTCATGAAACAGGGCGCCGGTTACCCGATAAAGACTCAGGGCGAACACAAGTTCAGCTTCAAGGGCAACTGGAAGATCCAGCTGGAAAACACCACCGACGGTTACCATTTCCCGATCGTGCACAAGTCGTTCATGTCGTCGGTCGATGAAGAAACCTCGGAAATGCTCTCGTTCATGACCGACGAACAAGCCGTGACCCATTCGCTGGGCAACGGCCACAGCGTGATGGTCATGGTGCCGGAGCACGTCGATCTCGATCATGACGACGGCACCGAACAGTTGCAGGAACGCTTCGCTCACGTCACAGAAGAACTGTCGAAAACCCTGCCGGCCGATCAGGTGCGTCGCATCGTGCGCTCGCTGCACGGCGCCGGTTTCAACCTGAACCTGTTCCCCAACGTGGCGATGTCGATGTCGTTCTTCCGCGTACTGCGCCCGGTGTCGGTCAGCGAAACCGAGATCCGTCACGTGGCCCTTGGCATGGACGGCGGCCCGGAAATCGCCAACCGCGAACGCATGCGCATCCACGAACACTTCCAGGGCCCGTTCGGTTTCGGCAGCCCTGACGATGCCGAAGCCTGGGACCGCGTGCAGCGCGGCTCGTATGCCGGCGTCGATGCGCCAATCCTGGTCAACCGCGGCCTGAACCGCGAAATCACCGCTGAAAACGGCGACAAGGTCAGCCACGCCACCGACGAAGGCGGCATGCGCGGTGCCTACGACATGTGGAAAAGGATGATGAGCCAATGAGCAATCAAGACACCCTGAACGGTTTTTCCGGCCCGTTGGCCCAGGCCATCGAATTCATCTGGCGCGAAGCCGAACTGCTCGACCACAAGAACTACGCCGAGTGGGCGACCTTGTGGAGCGAAAGCGGTAAGTACATCGTGCCGATCGACCCGGACACCGAAGACTTCGAAGCGACCCTGAACTACGCCTACGACGATGCGCGCATGCGTGACCTGCGCATCGAACGCCTGACCGCCGGCTACTCGCCGTCGGCGGTGGACGCGGCGAAAACCATCCGCACCATCTCGCGTTTCCGCCTGGTGGAAGCGGCCGGCGACATCGTCGAAGTCAATTCGGCGCAGTTGCTGTACGCCTACAAGCGCGGCGTGCACACGCCGTTCGTGGCCGACCTGAACCACCGTATCCGCTTCACCGACGGCGTGCCGACCCTGGAGCGCAAAGTGGTGCGCCTGATCAACTCCACCGACAGCCTGAGCGCGCTCGGCTTCCTTTTGTGAGGGCAATATCATGAGTCGAGTAGCCCTTGTAACGGGTGCCTCGCGCGGACTGGGCGAGTGCATCGCCCGCCGTCTGCACGCGGCGGGTTATCGCGTCGGCCTGGCCGATGTGCGTCTTGATGGCGTGCAGCAACTGGCTGCCGAGCTGGATGGCAGCGGCGTTACTGCCGTGGCAATCGAGCTGGATGTGCGCAGCAAAGCCGACTTCCAGCGTGCTCGCGACCTGCTCACTGAGCAGTGGGGCGGCACCGACATTCTGGTGAACAACGCCGGCGTGTCGAAAGTCGCGGCGCTGATGGACATCACGCCGGAAGAGTTCGACGAGTCGATGGCGATCAACCTGCGCGGCACCTTTGTTGCCTGCCAGGTGTTCGGCGCGCACTTCGCCGAGCGCGGCTTCGGGCGCATCGTCAACATCGCGTCCCTGGCCGGACAGAACGGCGGCACCGCCACCGGCGCGCATTACGCGGCGGCCAAGGGCGGCGTGGCGACCCTGACCAAGGTCTTCGCCCGCGAGCTGGCGCCCCAGGGCGTGACGGTCAACAGCATCTCGCCAGGCCCGCTGGACTTGCCCGTGGTGCGCGAGACCGTGGCCCCGGAGCGACTGGAACAGATCCTGAAAATGATCCCGGCCGGCACCCTCGGTAATCCCGAGTTCATCGCCGACAGCGTGTTACTGCTGATCGCCGATAACGCGACCTCCGTGACTGGCGCGTGCCTGGACGTCAACGGCGGCTTGTTCATGCGCTGAGCGCTGGCCATGGATTTCTTGGCCGGACAAATGAACCCGTAGGAGCTGCCGAAGGCTGCGATCTTTTGATCTTGCTTCTAAAAGATCGCAGCCTTCGGCAGCTCCTACAGGGGTAGCAAGCGTGTTTAACACAAACAACAGTATTCAGGTGATGCAATGATGAAGGTGAAGATCGAAAGGATCGTCGACGAAGCGCTGGATATCCGTTCCTTTCGCCTCGTGCGCAGTGACGGCCAGCCGCTCGACACCTATGAACCGGGTGCCCACGTCGACCTGACCGGGCCGACCGGGGTGACCCGCCAGTATTCGCTGTGCAGCCCGCCACAGGATCGCCGTGCGTATCTGGTGGCGGTGAAGAAAGAAGCGCAGTCGCGCGGCGGTTCACTGGCGCTGCACGAGCAAGTGGAAGAGGGCATGGAGCTGGAAATGGGTGCGCCGCGCAACCTGTTTCGCCTCGATGAAACGGCCAGCGAACACGTGCTGTTCGCCGCCGGTATCGGCGTCACGCCGCTGCTGAGCATGGCCTACAAACTGGCGGAAAGCGGCCAGCCGTATCGCCTGCATTATTTTGCCCGCTCGGCGCAGTACGCGGCGTTTACCGAGCTGTTGGCGACCAATTTTGCTGATAACGTGGAGTTCCACTACGGCGTTGAACCTGCGGATCTGGACGGCGCATTGAGCGAATGCCTGAACCGCGCCAATGCTGCGGCCCACGTCTACACCTGCGGCCCGGCGCCTTTCATGAACAAAGTGGTGGAAGTGGCGTCCCGCAGTCGCTCGGACGATGCCATTCACCTGGAACACTTCGCCGCAGACCCGGCCGCCAACAGCGCCCCGGCGGGCACCTTCGAAGTGGAACTGGCCAGTTCCGGCGTGGTGCTGCAAGTGCCGGCCAATGCCAGCCTGGTCGACGTGTTGCAGGCCCATGGTTGCGACATCGACACCGAGTGCCGCGAAGGCATCTGCGGCACCTGCATCGTCGAGGTGCTGGACGGCTTGCCGGAGCACCGCGACAACTGCCTGTCGAACAAGGAAAAGGCCTCCAACAAGCAGATTTGTGCCTGTGTATCACGGGCACTTTCCGCTCGTCTGGTACTGGACCTTTAAACCGAAAGTTCACTGGAAAGCTTGGGCCGGAGTCTGTTGAATGGGCGCCCGGCGGCCGTCGAAGGAGGAGATGGCTACAGAAACAACCGTTTTGACGAACCGCTCGATGAAGCGGTCGAAAAATAACAACAAAAACGTGAGGCTTTGCGGACATGATTACAGCATCGACGGTGCGCAACGAGGCGTTCGAAAGTTGGTTGAGCCAGGTGAACCAGGCCTGTGGGCGTTTCGATGCCCGGGCGCTGGACTCCGATTTCTATGGCGAACTGACGGAATTTCGCAGCGGCGCGATCAACCTGAGTGTGGTCGACATGGCGCACGTGCATTTGTACCGCACCAGCAAGGACGTCAGCACCAGCCGCGACGGCCACTACTACGCGGTGTTCCAGCTGCGTGGCAGCTCGCAACTGGAGCAGGGCGACAACCGCGCGCAACTGGGCTGTGGCGACATCGCCCTGATCGACGCCAGCCGTCCGAGCGACATGATCTACAACGACGATTGCCGACAGCTGTCGCTGATTTTGCCGCGCCAGGTGGTCGAGCGCGGTTCGCACTTCAATGCCGTCAACTGCGCCACGCGCATCGCGGCCGGCAGCCCCCTGGCGGCGATGGCCAGCAAGCTGGTGCTGGACACCCGCCAGCAGGACGGGCTGGAGATGCAGGAAAGCGAAGCCGTGCTCGATGCCCTGGCCAGCCTGTTGCTGCCGGGCATCAGCGCCCGCGACTGCGGTGCGGACTCCCATGAGCGGCAATTTCGCAAGATCATCGCCTTCATCGACGCGCACCTGAGCGACGAAGAACTGTGCCCCGAGCTGATTGCCCGTGAAGTCGGGATTTCCGTGCGCGGCCTGTACCGGATGTTCTCCAAGCGCGGCCTGGTGGTGGCGCAATACATCAAGCACCGCCGCCTGGACTTCTGCGCCGAAAACCTGCGCCGCGCCGATGTCGAGCAGAAGCTTTCGGCGTTGTGTTATGCGTGGGGGTTTTCGGATTCGAGCTACTTCTCGTCGGCCTTCAAATCGCGCTTTGGCGTGTCACCAGGGGCTTATCGCAAGCGGTATAGCCAGATCTGAATCCGCACATCCCCCGTAGGAGCTGCCGAAGGCTGCGATCTTTTGATCTTGTTGTTAAAGCAAAATCAAAAGATCGCAGCCTTCGGCAGCTCCTACAGGGATCTTCAGCGAACACAAAACCACTGTAGGAGCGAGCCTGCTCGCGATGGCGGCCTCATGACCGCCGCAGGTCCCTCAGTGCCGCGCCGGCTCATCCACCGGCAAATGCAGCACCTCGCGCACCAGCATGGCGATGCTGCTCACGCCCATCTTTTCCTTGATCTTGGTACGGTGCACATCAACGGTCTTCACGCTGATGTTCAGCTCCCGGGCGATCACCTTGCTCGCCTTGCCATCGATCACCAGCATCAACACTTCCCGCTCACGGCTGGTCAACAGTGCCAACTTGCCTTGCAGGTTCTGACGCTGCTGCTGATCGGCCTGGGCGTGCACGGCGGTCTTCAGCGCGGCCTGGATGCGGTCGATCATCTGCTGCGGGTTGTAGGGCTTTTCGACGAAATCCAGCGCGCCGTTCTTCATCGCCGTGACCGACATCGGAATGTCGCCATGGGCCGAGACGAAAATGGTCGGCAGGGTGCTGCCGCGCTGGTTGAGGATTTCCTGCAGCTGGAAACCGCTGGTTTCCGGCATGCGCACGTCGAGCACCAGGCAGGCGGGCTGCTTGGGGTCGTATTGGCTGAGGAACTCTTCGGCGCCGGCAAAGCACTGCGCCTGCACACTCACCGACTCCAGCAACCAGGCCAGTGAGGTTCGCAGGTCCTTGTCGTCGTCAACGATATAAACAATCGGTTTACGGATTTCCATCGGGGCTGCCACGAAAGTTTTCTAATTATTGTTTTCGCACGGGAGCGTGCGGCACGCATTGGCTCATCTTTCTGGAACCAGTATGCAGAATACCCACTGTGGCCGGCCCTTGCGATAAAGAAACCACCTAGTCGACTAGCGGAAACCCAACCCTGCCATGGGGATCGTCAGAATGGTTGCGCCGCGCCCGCAGCCTTAGTCTTGTTCCATCACCTACGGGCCGCAAGACAGCGGCCCTCCTGAAGGAAGGGGCATCGACATGGCCGACCTGAGCCAGCAGCAAATCGACTTTCGCAACGCCATGGCGCAGCTGCCTGCTGCGGTGAACATCATCACCACCAACGGCCCTGGCGGCCGTTGCGGCATCACCGCCAGCGCCGTGTGCTCGGTCACCGACTCGCCGCCCACGGTGCTGGTGTGCGTCAACCGCAACAGCGCCACCCACGATGTGTTCCGCACCAACGGCCACCTGTGCGTCAACGTGCTGTGCGGCGAGCAGGAAGAGCTGGCCCGGCACTTCGCCGGCATGACCCAGGTGCCGATGGCCGAACGCTTCGCCTGGGACCTGTGGGACGACGGCGCCGCCGACGTGCCGGTGCTGCGCGATGCCCTGGTGCAGCTGGAAGGACGGATCAGCGAGTGCAAGGAAGTGGGATCGCACTCGGTGATGTTCGTCGAGCTGACGAAGGTCGGCGTGCGCGAACCGCGTGACAGCCTGGTGTATTTCAACCGCCTGTTTCATCGCCTCGAGCATGCCGGGGCGCATTGCTGAACGCCACCCATACCTGTAGGCGCTGGCTTTCCAGCGATGTGGCCCTGAAGACCGCTATCGCCGGCAAGCCGGGCTCCTACAGTGACCGCGTGCGGGTTATTTCGCAGTGATCACCGACAGTTTGCTGATCCCCGCCCGCTCGATCGAGGCCATGGCGCGAGCCACCTCGCCGTAATTCACGCCGTCATCGGCCTGCAATTGCACGCGCACTTCCGGATCCTTGGCCTTCGCCGCCTTAAGGTTGAACTCCAGCAGATCCGGTTGGATTTCATCCTTGTTGATAAACAGTTTGCCGGCGCCGTCGATGCTCACCACCAATGGGTCTTTCTGCTCCACGGGCGCCACGGCTTCGGTCTTCGGCAAGTTGATCGGGATGGCATTGGTCAGCAGCGGCGCGGTGACGATGAACACCACCAACAGCACTAGCATCACGTCCACCAGGGGCGTGACGTTGATCTCACTGAGTACTTCATCGCTGTCTTGAGTCGAAAAGGCCATGTCAGGACGCCTCCTTGATTTTCTGCCCGGAGGTGCTGGCGCCGGATTTGCCCGCAACAGGGGTCAGCAGTACGCGGAACGCATGCTTCTGCGCCAGGTTGTAGAAGTCGTGCGCAAAGTCATCCAGGTCTGCCGCCGTCAGCTTCAGGCGACGCAGGAAATAGTTGTAGACCAGCACCGCCGGCACGGCGACGGCAATGCCGACGCCCGTGGCGACCAGTGCGGCGCCGATGGGGCCCGCCACGGTTTCCAGGCTCGCCGAACCCGCCGCACTGATCCCTTTCAACGCAGACATGATCCCCCAGACGGTGCCGAACAGGCCGATGAAGGGCGAGGTGCTGCCGATACTGGCGAGGATTGCCAAGCCGGTTTCCAGGGAGCGCCGTTCACGCACGATCTGCTGGCGCAGGGCGCGCTCAAGGCGGTCCTGATGATTGATCGACTGGCTGAGGTCGGCGTTCTGGCTGTCACTGATCTGGATCGCGTTGTAACCGGCAAGCGCAACGCGGGCCGCAGCGCCAGGCAGGTTGTTGGAAAAATCGGCGGCCGATTCAAGGCTCGAAGCGGCCCAGAACTGCCGGTGGAATTTGCGGTCCTGCGCCTTCAGCCGGGTGAACTGCAGTCCCTTGAGCAAGGCCAGGCCCCAGGTCGCGACGGAGAAGACGATCAACAGCCAGATGACGGCGTGTTCGATGGATTCGAAGGGGGAGGTGAGTAGATTCATGGTCGGGTGCTCCAGCAAGGCATTGGATCGGTTGTAGCGATGCGCCTTTTGTCAGGTAGCCCGCGGGGTTTCGATAGGTTTGAGTTACTTGATCTTGAAGTCGATGGGCACGCTGACCCAGCCGTCCAGCGCGGTGTCGCCTTGCTTGGCCGGAACGAAGCTCCAGCGTTTGACGGCGGCCAGTGCGGCGTCGTCCAGCGATTCGCGGCCACTGCTTTTTTGAATCTGGATTTCGCCGGGCTTGCCGCTGGCCAACACATGCACGCGCAACAGCACCGTGCCTTGCCAGCCCCGGCGCATGGCCTGGGACGGGTACTCCGGCGCCGGGTTGTGCAGGTAACCGGCAGTCGCCGACGCCGGAGTCACCGGCTGAGGGGCAGGCGGTGCCGCAGGTGCTGGCGCCGCGGCCACCGGTTGTGATGTTACGGGCGGGGCAGGTTGCGCTGTCACGGGTTTGGCCACCGGTTTAGGCACTGGCTTGACCACAGGCTTGGGCTTGGGTATCGGCTTGGGCGGAGGCGGCTTGACGGCCAATTCATCTTCCACCGGTGGCGGCGGCTCCACCACGGGTTGGGCAATCGGCTCGGGCGGAGGTGGTTCGACAACGGGTGGCGCCGGTTGCGAGAACTCAATGGTCATCGGCGGAATTTCCGGGGGCACCACTGGCAGTTCCGGCGCTGGTATCTGGTTGACCCAGACGATCACTGCGCCATGCAGGACCAGCGCCAACACGGCGAGCAAGACCACCTCGCGACGATTCAACAGCCGTTGCGGTGTACGTTGCAGGCGAGACAGTGCCAAGGGCTCGCGAAACACCCGGCCAAGGTTGAGCAGCTCACCCAGGCCCGGGCTCTGGAACACCTGCGGCAGACTGGCGGGGCTTTGGACATTGCCCATTTGTTTACTCCTGTGAATCCTGTGTTTTTTCCACGCTTGGACGGACCGGTCCGGGCTTCAATGCCCCACCAGTTCCTCCAGCAGTTGTTCCTTGTAGCCTTGCAATACGCTTGACGCCCGGTCCCGGGGATGGGGCAGGTCGACCTTGATTTCGTGCTTGATCCGTCCCGGATGGGCGTCCATGACGATCACCCGGTCACCCAGGTAAAGGGCTTCCTCGATGTCGTGGGTGACCATGATCACGGTGCAGCGTTGTTGCACCCAGATACGCTGCAACTCGTGTTGCAGCCGTACCCGGGTCAAGGCGTCGAGTGCGCCGAGGGGTTCATCGAGCAACAGCACTTTCGGTTTGTTGATCAGCGCCCGGGCAATGGCGGCTCGTTGCGCCATGCCGCCAGACAACTGGTGCGGGTAGGCATTCTCGAAGCCGTCGAGGTTGACCAGGGCAATGTGTTCGGCGACCAAGCGGTCTTTTTCGGTCCGGGACAGTGGGTGGTTTTTCAAGGCCAGGGCAATGTTCTGGCTCAGGGTCATCCACGGAAACAAACGGTGATCCTGAAACACGATCCCGCGTTCCAGGCTGGTGGCCACGATCCGTTTGCCATCGAGCAGAATGTCACCTTCGTAGTCGGCCTCCAGCCCGACGATCAGCCGCAGCAGCGTGGATTTGCCGCAGCCGCTGGCACCCACGATGCTGACGAACTCGCCGGGGCGAACGTCGAGGTTGATGCTGCGCAGCACCGGCAAAGGCTGGCCTTCGATCCGATAGGCCTTGCTCAGGCCGCGAATTTGCAGGGCGCCGGACTGTAACGGGGTGCTATGGGGCAGGACATGTTGGGCGATTGCGTTCATGGAGTGGCCTTTCAACGAATGTTGCGCCAGCGCAGCAAATGGCGGCTTAGAAGGGTGAATAGCAGGGTCATCAGGTAACCGCTCAGACCGATGCACAGCACACTGAGGACGATGACTTCCATGCGTGAGCCGGCTTCGGCGTTCATCATCAGGTTGCCCAGACCGGCTCCCGAAGACAGGAACAACTCGCTGCCCACCGCCGTGACCCAGGCAAATGCAAGCGCATGCAGCACACCGGTGGCGATGCTCGGCAGCGCCGCGGGCAACAGCACATGACGAAACCGTTGCCAGCGGGTCAGTACCAGCACCTGGCCGACCTCGCGATAGCGCTGCTCGACATGGCTGAAGCCTTGGTAGGTGTTGAGCACCATGGGGTAGAAAGCCGCGAGGCTCACGATCAGCACCTTGGAGAACTCGCCGTTGCCGAACCACATGGCGATCAGCGGAATCCAGCCGAGCATGGGTACCTGGCGGATCGAATGAAACAGCGGCCCGATCAGGCGGTTGGCAAGTCCCGACAGCGCCATCAACACGCCCAACAGAACACCGAAGAAAATACCCAGCGCCAGCCCGGTGCTGGTACGCGCCAGGCTGGCCAACAGGTTCACCAGCAGTTCGCCATTGGCCAGCAGCTCGAGCAAGGCGGCGCCGATGGTCGACAGCGGGACAAAGGCGTAAGCCCCCGCCGCGTCCTGGCGTGACAGGTATTCCCAGCCGCCGATCAACAGCAGCGGCAGCAACAGGCCACGGGATTTGGCAATGAGTCCAGACATCGAAGGCTCCTAGCGGGTCTGCCAGCGGAACAGCCGCTGTTCCAGTTGGCGAAAGCTGAAATCCAGGGTGAAACCGATCAATCCGGTCACCACAATCCCCACCATCACCACATCGATGCGCAGCATTTGCCGGCTCATCTCGATCATCTGCCCCAGGCCACTGTCGGCGGCGAGCAACTCAGTGGCCACCAGCACCACCCAGGCGCGGGTCAGGCTGATACGAAAACCGGTGATGATGGGCGGCGCGGCGGCGGGCAGGGCGATCTCGCGGACCAGTGTCGGCCAGCGCAGGCGGTAAACGTCAGCCACCTCGAAGTAGCTGCGCGGAATGGCCTTGACGCCTTCGCTGGCGGCCAGCGCGACCGGGAAGAACGCGGTCTTGGCAACGATGATGATCTTGAAGGTTTCATCGATACCGAACAGCAGCACGAACATCGGGATCAACGCGATGCTGGGAATCTGGCGCAGGGTGTGGAACAGCGGCGAGCAGTAGATCTCGACATTTTTCGACAAAGCCATGAGCACGCCGAACGCCAGGCCGCACAGTGAACCGATGCCGAACCCCAGCCCCAGGCGCGAAAGACTGTTGAGCAGGTGTTCGAGGAGTTCACCGCTGGCGGACAATAGTTCGAAGGTCTGCCACACCTGAGCGGGAGGGACCAGCAGGTTGCGCGGAAAAATCCCGGCCTCGGCGACCACCGCCCACAGCAACAACAACGCGACAGGGGAGATGAGCCAGGTCAGGGAGGACAACAGACGTTGAGTACGCATGGCAGTTCTTAATTCGGCGAAGTACCGAAGGGGTATCGCAAGAGCTGTGCCAGTGCGGCGGGATCGGGCGGGTTAAATCCGTAGGAGCCGGCTTGCCGGCGATGGCGACGGTGCAGGCGACGTAGATCGTGCTGACCGCATCGCTGGCAAGCCAGCTCCTACAGGGCTCGATGTCCGGGGAATTGGTGCTTGACCAGCACCCGCTGCTGCCAGGGCAACACCCCGGCAGCAGTCCACTCAGAAGTCGTAACTGACGCTGGTGTAGTAGAACGCGCCCTGGGCGCCTTCGGGGCTGGTGATCGAGTACTTCGGCACGCCGTACAACTGCGCTCCGTCAGCCTTGTCCGGATGCGTGTCGAACAAATTGATTGCCCCCACCGACACCTTCAGCGCCTTGTCGAAGGTGTATGACAGATCCAGGTCGGTCACCCATTGCGGGCTGTAGGTCTGGTCCAGGGTCGGATTGGTGGAGTTAAGGCTTTTCCATTCGCCATAGCGGCGCTGGGCCACGGTGACGCCCCAACCGTCATACAGCCAGTTGGCACTGAGGATCAGCTTGGAGTCGGGAGTGCCGTCCTCGATCAGGCCTTGGGTGGTGCGGCCGACAATCTGCGAACCCTTGATGTTGCCGACGTCGCGCAGGGCGGTGATTTTGGTGTTGTTCTGGCTCACGCCGGCATTCAGGTTCAGGCGTCCCCATTGCTGCAAGTCCAGCTGATAGTTGCCGGCCAGCTCGACACCGTCGGTGCGGGTGTCGGCCACGTTGGTGTAGAAGGCCGCACTCTGGATATTGGCATAAGGCGTTCCGGCAAAGATCGGCGAAACGACCGACGCGGGCAACTGGTCGGAGAGGGTGATGCGGTTGTCGATATCGATGCGGTAGGCGTCCAGCGTCACCGACGCATTGGCCAACGGACGCCAGACCAGGCCCAGGGAGTAGCTGGTGGACTCTTCCGGCTTGAGCGATGTCCCGCCCAACAGTGCTGCTTCCGGACTGTCGGCGCGCAATGTGCGCTGCTGCACTTCGACAAAGTTGCCACTGCCCGGTGGCTGCTCCACCACCTGCACGCTGAACGAAGACAAGCCGCTCTGCACCAGGGATGGCGCGCGATAGCCGGTGCTGGCGGTGGCGCGTGCGGCGATCTGCGGGGTGAAGTCATAACGCAGGGACAGTTTGCCGTTGGTGGTGTCACCGAAGTCCGAGTAGTGCTCGGTGCGCACCGCGACGCCCGCCTGGAATTTTTCGCTGATCTGGCCTTCGACGTCGACATAGGCACCCAGTACGTTTCGTTCCAGGGAGGCGGCGTCGACCTGGGTGATGCCCGAGTAGTACCCGGGAATGCGCCGGCGGGTCAGCGGGTCGACCGTATTGAACAGCGGGCCGTTCTGCCATCCCGCCGCTTCGCCGGCGCTCAGTTCGTAGTTCTCCTGGCGCCAGGCCAGGCCGGCGGAAAGTGTCAACGGTTTGAACAACAGGTCGGTCGGGAAGTCTCGCACCCAGTCCAGGGTCAGGTTGGTCTGATCGGCCTCACGTTCGCCGGTGTAGATCTTTTCCGGGCTGTCGGCGCCCCAGCTGGGGTTGATCGCATTGCGGTCGGTGGACTTCAGGGTGTTGTCGCCATGGTTCGCGGCAAGGTCGAACTTGCCCAGTTGCTCGTCTTCGTAACGCAGGCCAGCGGTCAGCGCATAGTCTTCCAGCGAGTAGCGGGTGATGGGCAGGCGTCCATCCGGGAAGCGTTGCAGCGCGGTGCTGCTGTAGTTGTTGCGCAAGGTCGTGGGCGGATCGAAGAAGCCTTCGGCGTCGGTATTCTTGTGGGAATAGGTGGCAAAGCCGTAGGCGGTCAGGCCTTCGCCGATGCCGACTTCACTGTTCAGGGCGAAGTTGTACTGGTCCGACACATTGCCCGAACCCCAGCGCCAGGTGCGGTAGCGGTTGTTCTGCTCGCGGGGCGTGTTGATGCTGGTGGAACCGGGGTAAAAAATCCGGTTGTCGGGGTTGGTGTCGCTGGCCGGGTCCTGGCTGCCGGCATCGAAGCTCAGGGTCAGGAAGCCGTCGTTGGGCAGGGCGATGCCTTTCCAGCCGCTGAATTTGCGCTGGATGCCATCGCCCTTGTCGTAGCCGCCAAAGCGATAACCGAGGTCGCCGCCGTCGTCTTTCTCCTTGAGCACGATGTTGATCACCCCGGCGATGGCGTCCGAGCCGTATTGGGCTGCTGCGCCATCGCGCAGGATTTCCACGCGCTGGATCGAACTCAGGGGAATCAGGCTCAAATCGACCGCTGCCGCGCCACGGCCGTTGACCAGGCTTTGGCGGGTGACGTTGGCGCTGGTATGGCGGCGCTTGCCGTTGACCAGCACCAGCACTTGGTCGGATGCCAGGCCGCGCAACGACGCGCCCTGGGCGATGGAGCCGGCAAAGGCGCCCTGGGGCGACTGCGGATAGGTGAACGACGGTGACAGGGCGGTGAGGGCGCCGGACAGGTCGCTGGCACCTGTCTGTTGCAACTGTTCGGCAGACAGAACGTCAATCGGCGCGGCGCTTTCCAGCGCGGTCACATCGCTGCGCCGCGTACCGAGTACCACCACGGTGTCGAGGTGATCGCTGCTGGCTGCGGGTTGGGTTTCGGCAGCCACGACAGGCATGGCAAGGCTGCCAATGACCAGCGCGACAGCGCCGGCCAACGGGGTGTGATGGAACATGGATAAATTCCTTCCAGACAAATGAAGACCCCTGTAGGAGCCGGCTTGCCGGCGATGGCGGCCTCAAGTGCGATGCAAGGCTTGCGGGCCCCATCGCCGGCAAGCCGGCTCCTACAGTGGATGTGTGGATGCCGGAGGTCCGGAAATCGATGTTTTTATGGGTGGATGCCGGTGGCCCGGATATCGGTGGGTTCTGCATGGATATCGGTGGCCCGGATATCGATGTCCTCTGTAGGAGCCGGCTTGCTGGCGATGACGGCCTCAAGTGCGATACAAGGCTTGCGGGCCTCATCGCCGGCAAGCCGGCTCCTACAGGGGGAGGTTCCAGGTCAGAAGCGACTGGTCACGCTCAGGCCGACGGTGCGCGGGTCTCCGTAGGTGATCACGTATTGGCCCAGGGTGCCGTTCGGACGACCGTGTACCTGGTAGCGGCGGTCGGTGACGTTGTTGACGAACCCGGTCACGCTGAGTTTTTCATCCGGGCTGAACCAGGTCAGGCGCGTATTGGCCAGGGTGTAGTGCGCCTGGCTGAGGGTCTTGTCGGCGCTGCTCTGGCGGTCGGCGAGGAAGTATTCCTTGTCGCGGAAACTCACATCGCCACCGGCCACCAACTTGCCACCGACTTCCAGTGGAAAGGTGTAATCGCCACCGAGCGCCACTACGTTGCGCGGTGAGCGCACGAAGCTGTTGCCGCTGTAGTCACCCGTGACCACCCCGGTGTTGGGGTTGGTGTTCTTGAAGTCGGTGTATTCGGTGTCGAGGAACGATACCGCGGCACGCAGGTGCAGGAAGTCGGTCGGCTGGGCTTCGAGTTCCAGCTCGGCGCCCTTGACCGTACCCTTGGCGCCGTTGGTCAATGCGGTGGTCAGCACGCCGTTGTTGACCGTCAGCAGGTTCACCTGAATATCCGAATAGTCGTAGTAGAAGATGTTGGCGTTGGCGGTCAGGCGATGATCGAACCACTCGGATTTGAGGCCGATCTCGTAGGCGTCGAGTTGTTCCGGATCGACCGTGGTCAGCTGCGACAGGCTGGTGGACAGACCGGTGTTGAAACCGCCGGAACGGAAACCATGGGCGTAACGGAAGAACACCCGCACGTTATCGTTGATCCGGTATTCCGGCGTCAGGTCATAGGTCCAGGCGTCCCAGGTCTTGTCTTCCTGGCGATTGCCGTTGGTGCCGACGCCACGCAGCGGCACCAGCGGGCCGTTGGCCGTGATGCGGGTCAGTTGCGTCAGGTCGAGGTCGATGTCTTTCTTTTCCTGGGTCCAGCGCAGGCCGCCGGTCACGCTGAAATCTTCGGTGAAGTCGTAGGTCAGGTTGCCGAACAGCGCGTAGCTGTCGGTCTTGTGGTCATAGCTCAGATCACGAAAGTCGGTGACGCCGCCAATCTGGTTGGAGCCGGAACCGTTAGGCGTCGGGCCGGGTGTGACAATGCGTTGGGCAGAGCTGTCGAGGTCTTCGTGGAAGTAATGCGCGCCCAGCAGCCAGCGCAGGGTTTCCTGCTGCGGCGATGCCAGGCGCAGCTCCTGGGAGTATTGCGCGTATTTGTTGTCGGAAATCGCTGCACCGTTGACTTCATAAGGCGTGTAGTCGGCGTCGCTGGTCGCCTGGTTGCGTATGTAGTCATAGGCGCTGATGGAGGTCAGGGTGTAGTCACCCAGGTGCCAGTTCAGGGTCAGCGACGTGCCGTCGTGATTGAGCTTGGAGTCTTCATTGACATTGATGGCGATATCGCGCCCGCGAGGTCTTTCGTAACCGACGTTGTAATAACGCCCGACCGCGAGCGAGCCGTTGCTGCCGTCGCCTTTGAATTCACGGCTGTGAACCTTGAGCAATGCCTCGAGATCGTCATTGACCTGAGCAAGAAACTGCAGGCGGACGGCTTTCTTGTTCACATCGCCATAGGTGTTGTCATCGACCAGGTTTTCCTGGAAACCGTCACGCTCCTCGGAGTACAGCGAGACCCGTGCCGCGAGCTTTTCATCCACCAGCGCTCCCCCCAGAGCGCCGCTGAGGATGCGTTCGTTCTTGGTGCCAAACCCGATCGTGCCGAAGCCGTCGGTGTCGAAGGTCGGTTTTTTCGAGATGACGTTCACGGCGCCTGCGGTGGTGTTCTTGCCGTACAGCGTACCTTGCGGCCCGCGCAGGATTTCGATGCGCTCGAGGTCGAACAGCGGCCCGCCACCGGCAACCGGTGCATTGAGGTAGACGTCATCGGCATAGATGCCCACCGGGAAAACGGTGGCTGCGCCGGTATCACCGGTACCGAGACCACGGATGTACCAGCGTGGGCGGCCATCGCCGTCCGGGTTTTTCGCTGAAGTGTTGGGAACGAATGTGGTGATGTCGCCCATGTTGCGCACGCCATCGGCCACCAGGCTGGTGCCCTGTATCGCCGATACCGCCACCGGAATCTCTTGCAGGGTTTCCTCCCGGTGTTGCGCGGTGACGGTCACGGTTTTCAGCGAAGGCTCCGCAGCCGATTTGCTGCTGTCGGTTTCTGTGGTTTCTGCTGCCAGCAAACCCTCGCTCACGCCACCCCCGGCGAGTAACAAGGTTAGCCAGATACTTTTGGTGATTGGATTAAGTTTGTGCATTTAAGTCTCCCCCAGGAAAGTTTCACTAGTGGGGGTTGAGCAGAGATCGTGCCAAGTGCTTTTTTTGTGCGGTTAGTTTTGTTAATGCGTTGAAATTAAAGGAATTATTTTGCGAGTAAGTTGTGCGTTCAGCCGATTTTTTAAGACTTTGTTAGTTGGATCAAGTCTGCCGGGAAGTGCCTGTCAGGCATTCAGCAGAAGTTGCTTGGCGGGTGTTGCTGGAGCAGCAGGCGGAACGGAGGAAAGTGTTGCCAGGTCAGCAATTCATTGTTGTTGAGGAAGAATCGCCAGCAAGCCGGCTCCTACAGGTTTTGTGTTGAAATTGTAGGAGCCGGCTTGCCGGCGATGGCGTCCTCACCGGCGCTGAAAAATCTCAAACCGCCAATCGTGACGTAGAGCCGATGACCTTCTCCAGCACACTGAAATCGATCCAGTCACGCACATCGAAACGCCGTGGAATGAAGTCCCAGCGATGCAGGAAATCGGTGAAGTCCTGCAACGCTTCAATGGATCGTGCATCCAGTGTCGTGCGCAAGCGCCGATGGGCGTCTTCACCGTAGGCGGCGGCGACCCAGTACTCGCTGGTGTTGAGTTCCCGGGCCAGAAAACGCCGGGTTTCGTCGGGATTGGCCCAGGCCCATTGCTCGGTGCGCAGCACGGTATCCACGATATTCACGCTGGCGTCGAAATGCTCATGCAGCAGGTGAGTGTCCACGGTCAGGGTCCGTGGCGTGCCGTTGTTCGAGCGAATCAGCGGGTCGGGGTGAGAGCCGGTATCGACGACCACCTGCAAGCCGAATTCGTTGGCCAGGTGCACGGCGTGCGCGCCCTTGAGAAAGATCGCATCGATGTCGCCGCGCAACAATCCGATCAGCTCGTTGTTGCGGCGGCTGACGCGCGTGACATCGAGGCTGACTTCCGAGCCGTAGACATGCTGTTTTTGATCGTCGCTGTAGGTGCCGCCATAGGGGTAGTCCACCAACTCGACATCAGACACGTCCAGGCCTTCGAGCTTGAGGGCGTTTTCCAGGCCGCGCAGGGCCTGGGCGCGAGTGAAGTCGATCTGCACGTTGGCCCATTTCGGCAATCCGAAGCGGCGGTTCTTCAGGTCGCGAATGCTCTTCACACCGGATTCCGCGGTGGTCAGGATCAGCTGCACCTCGTCGCTCCAGGACAGCCCCAGCACCCGGGTCTGTACGCCGCTGGCATAGGCCCAGATGGCCGGGATGTTGCCGCCGTGACGTACCGAGTTTTTCAGGTGATGGTCGTAATGGGCTTCGCGAACCTCCCGCTCACTGGACTCGCGCAGTGACTGGATATTCGTGCCGAACGGCGCAAAGGCTTGCGCCAGTCGACCGGACTGCACGGCGATGCCAAGCCCCGTGGGAACAGGGCTATGGGTGTACCAAAGCGTATCGAGTGGTTTGCTCATAAAGTCCTTCAGTGCCGATCCATGAAACCTGGCGGGTTAGCCTGCCAGTGCGGTTGGTGTTTGCAGCAACGCGTCCAGCGGTCGAGGATCGATCCAGTCGCGCACGTCGAAGCTGTTCGGAATGAAGCGCCAGCGGTGCAGGAAGTGTGTGAAGTCCTGCAGGGCGTCGATGGCCTGCTCATCCAGTTCGGTGCGCAAGCGCAGATGAGCATCGTTGCCATAGGCGGCGCTGACCCAGTACTCGCTGCTGTTGGTTTCCCGGGCCAGGTAGCGGCGGGTGTCTTCCGGATGGGTGTGGGCCCAATGTTCGGCGCGTCGTACGGAGTCGAGAATGCCGGTGGCGACATCGAAGTGGTTGTCCAGCAGATTCAGGTCCACGGCCAGCGTGCGCGGGGTGCCATTGTTGCTGCGAATCAGGGGCTCGGGGTGCGAGCCGGTGTCGATGACGGTGTGCAGGCCGAACTCATGGGCCTGCCGGGCGGCGCTGGCGCCTTTGAGGAAGATTGCATCGACCTCGCCACGCAGCAGGCCCACCAGTTCCAGGTTGCGCCCCTCGACCCGTTGCGCACTGACCGGCGTACCGTTCACGGTGCTGACCTGCGGATCGCTGAACGTGCCTTCATAGCGAAAGTTCACCAGCTGCACATCGCCGACCTGCAGGCCTTCCAGGCTCAGTGCGTTTTCCAGCCCGCGCAGGGCCTGGGCACGGGTGAAGTCGATTTGCGCGCCGGCCCAGTCGGGCAAGCCGAAACGGCGTCCCTTGAGGTCCTTGACGGTTTTGATGCCGCTGTCGGGAAGCGTCAGGATCAGTTGCACTTCATCGGCCCAGGACAGGCCGATGACCCGGGTTTCCCGGCCCTGGGCCCTGGCCCAGATGGCCGGGATGTTGCCGCCGTGGCGCACCGAGTTGCGCAGGGTGTGATCAAAGTGCGATTCACGCACGGCCTTGTCGGTGGATTCGCGCAGCGACTGCACCTGCGTGCCCAACGCGCCAACCGTGTCTTGCAGCCAGCCTTTTTGCACGGCGATGCCCAGCCCGGTGGGGACCGGGCAGCGGGTGTACCAGAGGGTGTCCAGAGCTTGAGTCATCAATGATTCTCCCGCAGCGCTCAGGCGCTGGCCTTCAAATGAGTTGCCGGTTGTACGGCAGGACGTTGGTGCACCAGAGGCAGGACCTCCTGGCCGATACGCAGGGCTTCTTCCAGGTGAGGATTGCCCGCCAGGATGAAGGTCGAGAAACCGGCATCGCGGTACTCCACCAGGCGTTCGGCGATGTTCTGGTGACTGCCCACCAGGCCCACGGTTGGCCCCGGCTTGGCTTTGGCGAAGCCGGCCCATAGGTTCGGGCCGATGATCAGGTCGTCGAAGCGGTCGATGTTCTGGTGGTAGGCGGTTTGCCGTGCGCCACCTACCGAGTCGGAGCCGCTGGTGAAGCCCTTGGCGACCACGCTGCTCTTGCCTTCGAGTTTGTCGAACTGGCGACGCAAGTCTTTCCACGCCAGCTCTTCGGTTTCCCGGGCGAACAGGTCGACACGCAGACCAAAGCGCACGCTGCGACCCTGTTTGTCCGCCAGTTCGCGTACCCGATCGATATGCGGCTTGAGCTTGTCGATGGGCTCGGCCCAGTTCAGGTAGACGTCGGCGTGTTTGGCGGCTACATCAAGGGCGGCGTCGGAGAATCCGGAGAAGTACACCCCGGGCTTGCGCTCGTTCTGCAGACCGTGGGGCAGGGCGCCGTTCTCCAGTTGGTAGATATCGCCTTCGTAGGAGAACCGTTCGTTTTGCCAAAGTCCCTGGATGATGTCGAGGAATTCACCCGTGCGTTTGTAGCGCAGATCGTGTTCGAGGAAGTCGCCGTTGGCCCGCTGGCTGGCCGGGTTGCCACCGGTGATGATGTTCCACTCCAGGCGACCGCGGCTGAGGTTCTGCAGGATCGCCGCTTGTTGCGCGGCGTAGGCCGGCAGGGTCCAGGTCGCCTGGAACGCGATCAGGAATTTGATGCGGCGGGTTTCCCGGGCCAGGGCGGCTGCGGCAATCCATGGCTCGGGGCCTGTGGGCAACAAGGCGCCTTCGAAGCCTGCCAGTTCTGCGGCTTTCGCGACCTGGGCAATGTAGTCGATGTAGGTGAAGTCGTCCGGTTCGCCATTGGGCAGTCGTCCCGGTGCGATGTTGCCCGGGCGATAGTGCGGATTACCGCGGTTGTGTTTGTCGGTGGTCAGTTGCGGGCCGTCGGTGCCCAGTGGCAGACGCCAGAAAAACTCAGTGCTCATGGGTTGCTCCTGATTCATGTACGCGTTAGGTCGCGCAGGTGCGAGGCTGTCCTGTCAGGTGGATTGCAACGGACATGCCATGCACGGCACGCCGGGTTTGGGCCAGCGGGGCCGGGGGGTTGACGGGCAAGGGGAGAGGGGGTGAAGGCGGGGGTGCTGCTGTAGCAGCAGTCCGTCAGCAATGGTTGTTCGGGGTGCAGCAGGCGGGTTTTGGTGGTGTTCTGGAGATTGCCATCGCTGGCAAGCCAGCTCCCACAGGTGATGTGTGTTATCCGCGATTCTGTAGGAGCCGGCTTGCCGGCGATGGCGATTTTGAATACGCCGATGTAGCAGGCGGGTTTAGTTGTGTTCTGGAGATTGCCATCGCTGGCAAGCCAGCTCCTACAGGGGATGTGTGTGGTCCGCAATTGCGTAGGAGCCGGCTTGCCGGCGATGGCGATGTTGATTACGCCGATGTAGTCAATGGTTGTCCGGGGTGCTGAAGGCGGGTTTGGTGGTGTTCCGGAAATTGCCATCGCCAGCAAGCCGGCTCCTACACGGGATGTGTGTTGCCCGCGATTCTGTAGGAGCCGGCTTGCTGGCGATGGCGATTTTGAATACGCCGATGTAGTCAATGGTTGTCCGGGGTGTGGCAGGCGGGTTTGGTTGTGTTCTGGAGATTGCCATCGCTGGCAAGCCAGCTCCCACAGGTGATGTGTGTTATCCGCGATTGCGTAGGAGCCGGCTTGCTGGCGATGGCGGTTTTGAATACGTCGATGTAGCCAATGGTTGTCCAGGGTGCAGGGTGGTGTTCTGGAGATTGCCATCGCCAGCAAGCCGGCTCCTACGGGCGATGGCGGTCTTGATTATGCCGGTGCTGTGGCGACGATGTCGTCGATCGAGGCGCCCGCTTCGGCGCTGCGCAGGTAGGTCTGGTACAGCGCCGCATAAGCGCCACCCTGATCGATCAGTTGGCGGTGATGGCCTTGTTCGACCAGGCGACCGTGGCGGATGACCGCAATGCGATCGGCATCGCGGATGGTTGCCAGGCGATGGGCGATGATGATCGCCGTGCGACCTTCGCAAAGCCGGCGAAACGCACGCTGGATGCGGCGCTCGGTATGGATGTCGACGGCCGAGGTCGCCTCGTCCAGCACCAGTACCGCAGGGTCCGCGAGGTAGGCGCGCACCAGGCAGACCAATTGCCGCTGGCCATGGCTCAGGTGCCCGCCCAGTGGTCCGACTTCGGTCTGGTATTGGTGCGGCAGGCGCTCCAGCACCTCGTCCGCACCCAACTCACGGGCCGCCGCAATCAGGCTCGCGTCGTCGGCGTGGGGAGCGGCCAGGCGCAGGTTGTCGAGAATGCTGCCGCTGAACAACACATTGTCCTGCAGGACCACGCCGACATTACGCCGCAGCTCATGCTGGGTCAGGTTGCGAACATCGATGCCGTCCAGCCTGACAGCGCCCGATTGCACCTCGTAGAAACGCGTCAGCAACTGCACCAGCGTGCTCTTGCCATGGCCCGAGGGGCCGACAATCGCCAGCACTTCACCGGCAGGAATGTGCAGGTCAAGGTCGTTGATCACCGGCGTCGAACTGTTGGCATCGTAGCTGAAGCGCGCCTGTTCAAAGCTCACCTCGCCGCGGGCCCTGCCCACGCGTTGCGGTGTGGCGCTGTCGTTGATTTGCGCGCGGGTGTCGAGCAACAGGAAGATGCGTTGCGCCGAAGCCGAACCGGTGGCGTAGCGCTCGAACAGGTCCGACAGCTCCTGCAATGGCCCGAGGAACAGGAATACATAGAACAGACTCTCGGCGATCTGGCCCACGGTCACATCCGCCTGCGCCAGACCGTACGCGCCCACCAGCAACAGCACGGCCATGCCGGCCGAGCTGAGCAGCGCGGTAAAGGGCGCGAACCAGCCAGACCGCAGGCTGCCACGGATCAGCGCCTGATTGAAGTCATCCAGCAGGCCGCGATAGCGGCGCAGGTTCGGTGCCTGTTGCGCACACTGCTGCAACATGCGCGCGCCGCTGACGCTCTCCACCAGATGCGCGGTGAAGCGGCTGCGGTTCTCGGCGACCCTGGCCCAGTTGCGCTGGGAGATGCGTTTGAAACTCCAGGTCGCCAGCACCAGCAACGGCACCGTCGCAGCGAGGCTGAGAAAAAATCGCGGATCGATTCGCCACAGCATCACCGAGGCCAGCCCGCAGCGCAGCAGCGCGCCCAGCAACTCCGGTGGCCCCTGAATCAACAGCGGTTCAAGGGCATCGACATCACGGTCGACTCGGGAAATGATCCGTCCGGCCTTGGTCCGGTCGAAATAACTCACGCTCAAGCTCTGGACATGGGCAAACACCCGCACCCGCAGGTCATTCAACACCCGGATCGCCGCACTGCCGGCGACGAACTGCGAGACCCCGGCGAGCAGGAAACGCCCCAGCCAACTGGCCGCCAACCCCAGGCCGAGCCAGAGGACCAGGCGCTCATCGAGCAACCAGTGACCGCTCTGTTGAATCAGCCCGCGGTCGAGCAGTTCACGGACGAACCAAGGGCGCAGGAACACGGTGAATACCAGCAACAGTTCAATGCCGATGACCCCGAAAATGTGCCGGCGAATCGGCTTCAACAGCGGCAACAGCCGACTGAACATGCTGCGGTCGAGGGCCTTTTTGGCCAGCATTTCTTCAATTTCGATATCGCTCAAGGCTTTGCCGGCGATTGGATTAGCCATGGTCGATCCCTAGCAGGTCGCGATAATCAGGAGAGGTATTCAACAGTTCGGCATGGGTGCCGCTGGCGGCGATCCGGCCGTCCTGGAGCATCAGCACGCGGTCCGCCAGGAGGATGGTCGAGAGCTTGCTGGAGATCACCAGCAAGGTGGTGGCACGCCCCTGTTCACGACGCAGTTGGCGAATGTTGTTCAGCACCTGGCGTTCGCTGATCGCATCCAGCGCACTGGTGGCATCGTCCAGGCACAGGATGTCCGGCTCGCCGAGCAGCGCACGGGCCAGGCTCAGGCGCTGGCGCTGGCCGCCAGAGAGCGTCACGCCGCGATCGCCCAGCGGCGTGGCCAGTCCTTGGGGCAGGCGTTCGAGCACATCTTCCGCAGCGGCCAGGCGCAGACCGTGAAGCAATTGCTGATCGCTGGCGTGCGGTGCCGTCAGGCGCAGGTTGGCCGCGAGGGTGTCGGAAAACAGAAAGCTTTCCTGGGGGACCACGTGAACCCGCCGCCTGAGTTCGTCCAGCTTCAACTGACGAATGTCCTGCCAGCCGGTGCTGTCCGAGCCCAACGACAGGCGCCCGGAGCTGATGTCGCTGAGGCGCGGCAGCAGGCTGGCCAACAGGCTTTTGCCGGTGCCGGTCGCGCCGACCAGTGCGACGATTTCGCCCGGCTGCAGCGTCAGCGAACAGTCCTGCAGGATATCCAGGCCGCCGCCGGGAGCACTGACGCAGACATGCTCGAGTTTCAAGCCCAGCGGCGTGTCGGGCAGGCTGGCATTGCCGCTGCGGATGGCGGCCGGCTCGTCCAGCAGTTGCCAGATCCGCTCGGCACTGGAGCGCGCGTCAGCGAACGTCTGCATGACGCGGCCGATGCCCTCGATGCGAAACACCAGGGTGGTGGCAATCAGCAGCGAGGTGACCAGCTCGCCGATGCCCAGCCGTTCGCTTGCCACCAGGTGGGCGCCGTAAACCAGAATCCACACATGCGCCAATGCGACGACAGCTTGGGGCAGCGGTATCCGCGAACTGGAATAGGCGAGGGCGTGCCGGGCGTGGTCGGCGAACACCGCCACTTGCGTGGCGAAACGCTGGATGCGGTGGTGTTCCAGGCCAAACGACTTGATCACCCGCACGCCGCCAATACCTTCGCTGAGGTCCTGGTTGACCCGGTCGTAGGCTTGGCCGACGGCCCGGTCGAGGCTGACCAGACGTTCGGTCTGGCGCACAAAGATCCACAGGCCGAACACCGTCAGCAAGAGTGGAACCAGCCCCAGCAACGGGTTGTACCAACTCAGCAGGCCAACGGTTGCCAGTACCACCAGCGGCGTTTCCACCACCTGCCGCCAGAAGCTGATCAGGGCATCGCGAACCTTGTCGGCATCACGGGTGGTGCGGGTGATCATTTCCCCCATGCCGTGTTGCCAGTGGTAGCCCAGGTGCAGTGTCTGTACCTGTTGCAGGATGCGTTCACGCAGGCGCGTCAGCAGTTCCTGGCTGAGCACCAGCGACAACACGCTCGCGGCGTATTGCAACACGCCACGGCCCAGGGCCACGGCGAGCATCAGCCATAACCAGTACCAGCCAAGGCTGGCGTCCAGGCTGCCATCGTCTTGCCGGATCACCGCGCGGCCGGCGCTGACATCGTTCACCGCGTGTCCGATCAGCCATTGTTGCCAGACCAGCCCGAGGTTCGCTGCAATGAACAGCATCGCCACCAGGGCGAAGCGCCAGGGCATTTCCCGATAAATCGCCAGGCAGCGTAACAGGGGATGTTTTTCGATCATGTAAGAGCTCTGTAGGCGCCGGATTGCCGGCGATGGGGCCTGTGGATTTGTAGCGGTATTGATGACGCCATCGCTGGCAAGCCAGCTCCTACAGTTCAGTGTTGTGAATACGCCCTTGTAGGAGCCGGCTTGCCGGCGATGAGGCCGCCAGATCTATGCCGGGCTGGTAGCCCCCTGTTTCTCCTTGGCATTGAGGATCGCGGTGTATTCGCCCGGATCGACACCATTGAGGTAGTAGTTACCGACGTGATGCAGGCGCCAGCGGATCGGGTCGTGGGTGGTATGGACCCGGGCATTGCGCCAGAAGCGGTCGAGGTTCCACTTGGTCAGTGATGAACTGGCACCGAGCAGGGAGAAGATGTCACTGGAGATTTTCAGCGAGGCCGCGTCGGAGTGGGCGCGGGCGGTGGCCACCGAGAGAATCAGTTCGTCTTGCAGCGCTTTGTTGTCCGGGTCCAGTTCGTGCTGGTCGAACACCTGTGCAGCGTCTCGCAGCAGTGATTGCGCCCCACGCAAGGCCACGGCGTATTCGCCGATCTGCTTGATGATGTGCGGCTCCTGATTGGCCTGGTCGACACCGCTTTCCACCCAGGGGCGGGCGTTGTGATTGAGGTAATCCACCGCAGCGGACAGCGCGCCTTCGGCAATGCCGGTGTCGATGGCGGCATGAAGAATCTGCGGGAAGGTCAGGCCGGTGCGCTTCATCGGCCCCTTGCGCTGGGAGACGAAGCCTTCGTCGAGTTCGATGTTGTCGAAGATCACTGTGCCGCTGACCGAGTTTTTCTGGCCGAAGGCTTCCCAGTCATCCACCAGGGTCAAGCCTGGCGTGTTGCGGTTGAGCAGTACGCCGGCACCACCGTCATCGCTGGCGGCCGTCAGGGAAATCCACTCGGCCAGGTAGGAACCGGTGGAGTAGAACTTGCTGCCGTTGAGGATCAGCTTGCCGTCGGCACGCCGTTCAACCCGGGTCTTGAGAGCGAACTTGTTCTTGCCACCCACTTCAGCCAAGGCGTTGCCGAAACGTTTGCCGGCCAACACATCGCGGATCAACCGGTCACGAATGTCGTCGGAGTAGCCGGTGAAAATCCCGCGCAGCATGACGTTGTGGATTTGCAGCAATTGACCGACGCCGCCGTCGGCTACGGAAATGATGCGCACGGTTTCGACGATGGTTTCCACCGAGGCACCCAGCCCGCCAAATGCCTTGGGCACCCCGATGGCCGTCAGGCCGCTTTCGGACAGCAGCTGCGCCTGCCGCCGGGGCAGTTGGCCGTTCTGACTGGCATCGGCGGCGATTTCGGCGATCTCCCCGGCGATCTCCTTCGCCACGGCGATGGCTTGAGCTTCGCTCTGAAGCAAGCGGATCGGCGCCTGCTCCTGGATCAGTTGCCAGGCGGGATTATGTTCGACCTTGCTCATTGCTCTACCTCTGATAATTGATCTGCTGATGGCCACGAAAATCACACCTGTCCCCTGTAGGAGCCGGCTTGCTGGCGATTGGCCTTCGAGCCTTGCGCCGATCCCGTCGACGCCATCGCCAGCAAGCCGGCTCCTACAGGGGGGGAGTTTTCCGGGCGTTGAGAGGGGCTGAGCAAGTTCTGCGCCAAGGGCTTTGGAGCCTGTTGACGCAGGGTTTATCTGTCTGCGAGAGGCACGGGTGCTGCTGTGGAAGCAGCCCTGTGCTCGATCAGCAGCAGTCGCCGCGCAATGCTGCTGGCAGGCCAGCAATTGAAGATGGTCGGGCATCCGGGTACAGGCGCAAAGCCCCATAAATCGTGGCTTTCGTTTCTTGGCACGGGCGCTGCAATAGCTCCGGCAACAGTCACTTGCCAACCCAGATGGAGCTGCCCATGACGCTTGCTGCCAAACACACCCGACCCGACACCACGGCTGAACTCGAGCAGATCTGGTTCACCCGTTGCCCGGTGCCGACGGCCTCCGGAATCGCCTACAAACTTGGCTGGCTCAGGGAAGAGTTCGCTGCCGACGGCCTGCCGGTTTCGACCTTGCAGGAGGCCCGTCAACTGGGTCATCACCACTACGATCACGAACTGCCCGGGTTGTTTCGCGAAGGCGGAAACGTCCCGGCATTGGCCGCCCGGGCTGCGGGTGCGCCGAGTCGCCTGATCGGCCTGACCTGGATCGAAGAATGGCAGACCATCCTGGTTCGCCCCGACTCCGGCATTCGTAGTCCGCAAGACCTCAAGGGCAAGCGCCTGGCACTGCCGGCCTGGGGTGAAACCCGTCCGGGGAGCATCGCCCGGGCCATGAGCCTGCACGGTTACAAAGGCGCGCTGAGCCTGGCCGGGATGGGGTTCGACGATGTCGAACTGGTGGAAGTCGCGTTGCAGGACCAGGAGCGCGCGGCGAGCCCGCAGGAAGGCTTGCAGCGTTTGTGGTCAGGGCTTGATTACCTGGTGCGTGGCGAGGTGGATGCGGTCTACGTCAAGGGGGCTTCCGCTGCCGATGCGGCGCGGCGTCTCGGATTGGTGGTGGGTATTGACCTGGACCTGATCGCCGAGCCCCGTTATCGGATCAACAACGGCACACCGCGTCCGATCACTGTCCACCAGAGTCTGCTCGACAACCACTTCGACCTGGTGGTGCGTTTTCTCGCACAAACCCTCAGCGCCGCTGATTGGGCCGCCAACAATCGGGAGGCACTGAACGCCATTCTCGAGGAAGAAACCCGCGCCGGCAGCGCCGGGGTCGCCGAGGCTTATCGCGGTGAGTTCCACACTACGCTGGCGCCGGATCTGTCTGTGCAGCGCCTTGAGTTTCTCGATATCCAGAAAGACTTTCTCTATCTGCACGGCTTCCTGGAACGCGATTTTTCCATCGCCGACTGGGTCGATCCGCGCCCGTTGCAAGCTGCCCATGAACTGTTGGCCAAGCGCCGCGCCTGAATCCGGAGATCTGCCATGACCGTACTTATCCACGAACAACTGATCAGCGAAGAACTAAAGAGTTTTATCGACAAGGTGCTGGTCGAGGCCGAAGAAGCCTTCACCGTGTTCCGTGAAACCAACACCATCACTGCCAACGGCACCGTCGGTTTCATCGAACGTGTACCAGGGCAGGAGTTGTTGGTGTCGGTGAACTACGGCGGGCCGTGGAATTACCGCAAACCACTGCAGGCCACAGTCACCGACTTTGAAGGCCGGGTGATCCACGGCAAAGGCAAGGGTGGCTTGGGGCGCTACACCAAACTGTTCCAGCAGCACGCCGACATCACCACTGTGTCCCATGTGCACTCGCCGTACCTCGGCGCCTGGGCGCAGACCCATCGCACACTGCCGTTCCACTACGTGCCGGTGCAGCGTTATCAACTGGCGCGGGAACTGCCGGTGTACATCGACCGACGTCAGCCGGAAGTCGATTTCATTCTCGACAAGATTGCCGAAAGCCCCTTCAACCTGGCGATTCTGGAAGCCAATGGCGGTTCTACCGTGTGGGGCAAGCAAGGCTTGCGCGCCACTGCTGAATTCATCCTGTTGCTGGAAGAGGGCGCGCAACTGCAGTTGCTCGCCGATGCCCTGGGCGGTTCCCGTCCCTATGGTCCAGGCGTTTTGACCCAGCAATGGAAAATGAGCGGCCTGTACGACAGAGCCACCGAATTGGGCCTGGTACCTGCCATCGACCGGCGCAGCTGATCAACCGACCTCTCGGCCGCCACACATCCTGTAGGAGCTGGCTTGCCAGCGATGGCGCTCGTGAGGTTGGCGCAAGGCCTGCAGGCCCCAATCGCCAGCAAGCCGGCTCCTACAGGGATCGGGTTTGCAACACGGGATGGTGTTCACAACGTCCGAATTGTAGGAGCTGGCTTGCCAGCGATGGCGGTCGCAAGGTCGATACACAACTCAAGGAATACCACCATGGCTGTAAAAATTCTCTGGTACCTGACGACCCCTGACGGACCCTATCCGTGGGAGCCCGAAGGGCGCTGGAAAACTGATTTCGAGCACCTGAAACAACTGGCCGTGGCCAGTGATCGCCTGGGGTATTACGGTTCGTTGCTGGGCTCCAGCCCCAACGAAAGCCTGGCCGTTTCAGCCGCGTTGATCGATGCCACCCGGCGTTTGCGTTTTCTCGTGGCGCAACACCCTGGCGAGTTGTCGCCAGCGGTGTTGGCCAAGTGGGCGCTGACCTTCGATCAATTCTCCAACGGACGCCTGTTGTTCAACGTGGTCAATGGCAACGACGCCGGCCTGGCCACCCTTGGTGTGCATTACCCTCACGATGAGCGTTATGACTTCAGTCTCGAATACTGGCGCGCGTTCCAGGACTTCTATGCCGGCGACACGTCGGGGTATGACGGTCGATACGTCAAGCTCGCGCCTCGCTCACCGGCTGCTGCCAGTCATCCACTGGGCGGTTGGCATCCGCCCAAACAGAAACCCGGCATTCCATTGTGGGGCGCCGGCACCTCGGGGCCCGGCGTTGCCCACTCGGTGCAGTTGCTCGACGTTTACCTGAGTTTCGCCAATACCCCGCCGAAACTCGGGGAGAAATTCCGCAAAGTCGCGGCAGAGGCTGCAAAGATCGGCCGCGAGCTGACCTTCGGCACGCGTCTGCAAATCATCGTCCGCGAGACCGAAGAGGAAGCCTGGGCCCACGCCGAAAAACTCTTGCAGCGCACCTCACTGCAAACCGCGCGCACGGCCATCGAACGGCAACTGCCACCCGGCCAAACCCTGGACAGCTTCCACAGCGATGACCCGCAAATCCAGCGCAACGTCGACGCCGTCCGTGCAGGCCGCCTGCCCAAGGCAAGGGATCTCGAGATCTACCCCAACGTCTGGCTCGGCCCGAGCCTGTTCGGCTTCAACATCCTCGGCCCAGCCGCAGGCACTTATCTGGTGGGCAGCGCCGAGCAGGTCGCCGCGCGCATTCGTGAATACGAAGCACAAGGCACGTCGGCGTTCATTCTCTCGGGCTTTCCGCTGATCGATGAAGCGCACCGGGTCGCGGACCTGCTGTTCCCGTTGCTGGACCTCGATCACGGTTTCGACGTGCCGCGCCTGCGGGCTGACACGCCGGTGGCACAGCACAGCAACGTGGTCGAGCGGGCCTGAGGATTCAGTCATGAACGAGGGATTTTCCCGCCGTACGTTTCTCGGTAACGGCCTGGCGGTCGGCGGTGGCCTGATACTGGGCGGCAGCCTGCTCAGCGGTTGCGACAGTGGAGCAGCCGTCAGTGGTGCAGCGGCCTTGTCCAGCACTCCGGTGCACGGCGGGCGCTTGCGGGTCGGCATTATCGACGGCGATCAATCGGGCAACCTCGATGCGCACAAACCGGTGGGCGGCGGGATCATTCGCGGCTGGGCGCTGTACAGCAAGTTCTGGGAATGGAACACCGACGTCAGCACGCGCCTGGCCCTGGCGGAGTTTGCCGAGCCCAATGCCGATGCCAGCGCCTGGACCATTCGCATCAAGCCAGGGTTGGAGTTTCATCACGGCAAGAGCGTCGGCGCCGACGACATGCTGTTCTCGATCCTGCGCCTGACGGACCCGAAACTGGCATCGCCATTTGCCGGTCTGGTGGGGGCGATCGACCGCAACGCCTTGCGCAAACTGGACGAGCGCACCATCGAGATTCGCTTCAAGGAGGGCCAAAGCTTCTATCCGCTGGATGAAACCCTGATCAGTTTCGGCGGCATCGTGCCGACCGATTACGACCCGGTCAGCAATCCGGTCGGCGCCGGGCCGTACAAACTGAAAAGTTTCATCCCCGGCCAGCGCTCGCTCTACCAGCGATTCGAAAACTACTACAAACCCGCTCAACCCTATGCCGATGAGCTGGAAATCATCGAGTTCAAGGATCAGGTGTCCCGCGCTGCGGCCCTGCGCGCCGGGCAAATCGATGTCGCCAGCGGTGTGCAGGCCGAGCACAGCGCGCTGCTCAAGGCTGACGCACGACTCAAGTTGTACGCATCGCCGAGCACTTCGTTTACCGGATTCAACCTGAACCTGGCCAAGGCGCCGTTTCAGGATCAGCGAGTGCGCCAGGCATTTCGTCTGCTGGCCGACCGTCGTGAGCTGGTCGACCGCGGGCTCAATGGTTTCGGGCGGATCGCCAATGACCTGTATTCGCCCCATGACCCGACGTACAACCACGGCATTGCCCAGCGTCCCTACGACCTTGAACAGGCGCGGTCGCTGTTGCGCCAGGCCGGGCAGAACGATCTGCGGGTGGAGCTGACCACCACACCGGGACCTGGCGTCAATGCGGCGCTGGTGTTTGCCCAACAGGCGAAGAAGGCCGGGGTCGAGATCAAGGTCACTCAGGTCGATGGCTCGGTGTTCAACGGCCCGCAACGTGAAAACTGGCTGATGTCGCCAGGCTCCACGCCGGCTCGGGGGTTCCTTGCTTCGGCGCTGCACAACGACGCCCCGCAGGCCATCTACAACCGCAGCAATTTCCATGATGAGCGCTTCAGCGCGTTGTATCGACAGGCACTGGCGCAACCCGATCTGGAACAGCGCAGGGTACTGGTGCATGAAGCGCAAGGCATCCAGCACGACCGTGGCGGGCTGCTGATCTGGGGCTTCAACGACGTGCTGGACGCTGCCTCCGTGCGGGTTGGTGGACTGGCGCCTGAACAGACGACGTTTGCCTCCTGGCGTTTCGATGAAATGTGGGTGAACCATGCCTGATCCGTCCTGCAAACCCCCACGCACACCGGCCTGGCTGTCGTGGTTCATCGGGCGTTTGGGCTATGGCCTGCTGACGGCGTGGGTGATCAGCCTGGTGGTGTTCATTGCGACCCAGGCGCTGCCCTCGGACCCGGCGAGGGTGATCCTGGGGCCCGATGCACCGCTGGAAAGCATCCTCACCCTGCAACGGCAGTTGGGCCTGGATCGGCCGATCCTGGAGCAATACCTGCGCTGGCTCGGGCACGCGCTGAGTGGCGAGTTGGGGGTGTCGCTCGACTCCAACGCACCGGTTGGCAGCATTCTGTTCGGCCGTTTTGGCTATACGCTGGCGCTGTTGGCCGGGGTGATTGTCGTGGTGGTGCCAGCGGCGTTGCTGCTCGGTGTGTCGCTGGCCTTGCGCCGTGACAGTCGCCTTGACCGCTGGAGCCTGTCGCTGTTGATTTTCCTCAAGGCCACGCCGGGTTTTCTCCTGGCCATCGGCCTGGTCCTGTTGTTTTCCATGCCCCACATGGACGTGCTGCCGGCGGTGTCGATTCTCGATCCGGACAAGTCGCTGCTGCGCCAGTTGCAGTTTCTGGTGCTGCCGGTGCTGGCCCTGAGTCTGTCAGCCCTGCCGTACCTGACGCGCATGGTGCGAGCATCGATGATCGAAGCGCTGGAATCCGATTACGTCGTCGCCGCCAGGCTGCGCGGTATTGCCGAGTGGCGAATCGTCTGGCGCCACACGTTGCCCAACGCGCTCATACCCGCGATCCAGGGCGTGGCCTTGACCCTGCGCACCCTGATCGGCGGGGCGCTGCTCGCCGAGGTGATCTTCAGTTACCCGGGCATTGGCACCTCACTGAACTCGGCGATCCAGATGCGTGATCTGCCGATGGTCCAGGCCATCGTGCTGGCGATCACGCTGGGCGTGGTGCTGATCAACCTGTTGGCCGATCTGCTGACCGTGCTGCTGACGCCGAAACTGCGCACCGCCCGCCGGGTGACCATGATCCGGCGCAACCGTCGGGGCATCCAGCCCTGGTGGCGACGCTCCCAACCCAAGGCGCCTTGAGAGGTGATACATGACTGACTCCCGATTTTCGCGCTGGCAGCCATGGCTGGCGCAACCGCAAACCCGCAAGGGCGCACTGATCACCCTCGCGGTGGTGTTGCTGGCGCTGCTTGGCCCGTGGCTGGCACCTCACAGCCCGACGGAAATGCTCGGTTCGGTGTATGGCGCGCCCGTGGGTGCGGCGTTGCTGGGTTATGACTTTCTCGGGCATGACGTGTTGTCGCGCTTGCTCAGTGGCGGCGTGTCGGTGCTGTGGATGTCAGTGGCGGCGGCTTCGATCGCACTGTTGGCGGGCAGCACGTTAGGCCTGTTGGCGGGATTTTCCCGGCGGCGCCTGGATCAATTGATCACGTGGCTGGCGGACGTATCGCTGGCGTTTCCCGACCTGATTCTGGTGCTGTTGATCGTCTCCATGCTGGGGCGCGCGCCCTGGCTGATCGTGCTGACCGTGTCCATCGCGTTCACTCCGGGAGTGATTCGTCTGGCCCGTGGCAGCGCGGTGGCGGTGGCCGGGCAGGAGTTCGTCGAGGCCGCGCAGATGATGGGCTATTCAAGACGGCGAATTCTGTTCAAGGAAATCCTGCCGAACATCCTCACACCGCTGCTGGTGCACTTCGGCAACATGCTGACCTGGGGCGTGGGCATGCTCTCGGGCTTGAGTTTTCTGGGTTACGGTGTGGCGCCGCCGACCGCTGATTGGGGGTTGATGATCAACGAGAACCAGGCAGGGTTGCTGGTTCAGCCTTGGGCGGTGTTGGCGCCGGCCATCCTGATTGGCATCTTTGCCTATGGCACCAACATTCTGGCCGAGGGCGTCGGTCGCAGCAGTTCCAGGATCGGAGAAAAACAGCCATGAACGCCATTGCCGGGATCGCGTCCCGCCCCCTTGCGCTGACTGCGCAGGTATTGCAGGTTCGGGATCTGCGAGTCGAGTTACCAGGGCAGATCGATGTGCTGTCCGGCGTGTCCTTCAGTCTTGAACGCGGAGAAATTCTTGGCTTGGTCGGGGAGTCCGGTTCCGGCAAAACCACCCTCGCCACTGCCTTGCTGGCCCATGCCCGAAGGGGCGCGCGGATCGTCGACGGAGAAGTCGAAGTGTCCGGTCAATCGCTGCTGACGCTGGAGGGCGAAGACCTGCGTCGGGCCCGCGGCAGCCTGATCGGTTACGTGGCCCAGGACCCGGCGACCGCCCTGAATCCGGCACTGCGAATCGGCAGTTTGCTGCGCGAAACCCTGGGTGCCCATCAGATTGAACTGGACCGTGCCGCTCAACAGCAGCGCATCGTCGAGACCTTGCGTGATGTCGGTCTGCCCGACGATGCGCAGTTCCTGCGACGCTTTCCCCATCAACTGTCCGGCGGACAGCAGCAACGGGTGATGTTGGCACTGGCCTTTGTCTTGCGTCCGGCATTGATCGTGCTTGATGAGCCGACCACAGCGCTGGACGTCACCACCCAGGCCCACATCCTCGCCACCCTGCGCCGGTTGTGCAAAAGCCTGGGTATCGCTGCGGTGTATGTGTCCCATGACCTGGCGGTGATCAAGGACCTGGTGGACCGGGTGATGGTGATGTATGCCGGGCGTATCGTCGAGGTTGCACAGCGCGAAGTGCTGTTCCGTCAGCCGGCTCATCCCTATACCCGAGGTTTGCTGGCGGCGATTCCCGATGTGGCGCAACGCCGGGATTTGCCGGCGATTGCGGGGCATGCGCCGGCACCGGGGCAGCGACCACAGGGATGCGCCTTCGCGCCTCGGTGCCCCCGTCGCGTCGCGGCGTGCTCGGTGCTCGAGCCGCAATTGCAGGCCCTGTCATCACAGCAGCGGGTGGCCTGCCTGGCCCCGCATCACCAGCCCCTGCAACGGGTTGCCCAAGCTTCCGTTGCACCGGTCAGCGACTTGGTGGAGCGCACGCCACTGTTGCAGATCAAGGACCTGAACGTGGCCTACGACCGCCAGGTACTGTTCGATGTTTCTCTGCAGGTGGCTGCCGGCGAGTGCCTCGCGCTGGTGGGCGAGTCCGGTTCGGGCAAGACCAGCCTGGCGCGCGCCGTTGCCGGGTTGGGGGAAAACGCCGAGGGCGAGTTGCTCTACGCGGGCGGGTTGTTGAGCCTGTCGGCGCGACAGCGTGACGGGGCACAACGGCATCAGATCCAGTACATCTTCCAGAACCCATACCGAGCGTTGAACCCCCGACAAAGTGTTTTCCAGACCCTGAGTGCGCCTCTGGAGCATTTCTTCGGGATCAAGGGCGCTGCCGCACGGGAGCGCGTGCACGCTGTGCTCAAGCGGGTTTCGCTACCGGCGTCGGTGGCCGATCTTTATCCCCACAGCTTGTCTGGTGGTGAGCGCCAGCGCGTCGCGATTGCCCGGGCGTTGGTCTGCGAGCCAAGGCTGTTGATCTGCGATGAAATCACCTCGGCCCTGGATGTATCGGTACAGGCGTCGATCCTGGCGCTGTTGCGGCAATTGCAAGGGGAAGGGCTGACGCTGCTGTTCGTCACCCATGACCTGGGCGTGGTCCGCGCCATCGCCGATCGGGTGTTGGTATTGAAGTCCGGCCGTGTGGTGGAACAGGGGCGGGTGGATGAGGTGCTGGATCTACCCCAAGCGGCGTATACACGCACATTGCTGGAAAATTCGCCGACGTTGGCGGGCGGCGTTTTGTAGGTGCTGGTTTGTCAGCGATTCGGCGGTGAACGTCATGCCGCCATCGCCAGCAAGCCGGCTCCTACAAGGTGGGGTTTGCACGCCGAAATGTGATGCGACACAAGGTGGATTGGCACGCGGAACTCTGATACGACACAAATCTGTAGGAGCCGGCTTGCTGGCGATGGCGGTCGTACTGTCACATCCAGAACCAGACTTTGACGACGTTCCTGATTCTCGCGCACTAGCCTTGTGTTTCGGTCTCGAACACAGGAGGGCAATGGAATGCCCGATCTTCCCCATGCCAAACGGCTTCGCGCCGGGCGCTACTCCCAATCCGGACAAATCTATTTGCTCACTGCCGTCACTCATCACCGTGATCCGCTATTTGCCGATTGGCGTGTGGGGCGCCGGGTGGTGGATCAATTTCGCCAGGCCCAGACAGAAGAATGGGTCGACTCACTCGCCTGGGTGGTAATGCCCGACCATTTCCATTGGCTGGTCGAACTGAAGAACAGCACGTTACCGGCGTTGACGCTCGCCACCAAATCCCGCAGCGCCCAGGTGGTCAATGCGTCTTTGAACCGTAGGGGGCCGGTATGGCAGAGAGGTTTTCACGACCGTGCCATTCGACGGGAAGAGGATTTGCTCGCAGTGGCACGTTACGTTATTGCCAACCCCATACGGGCAGGCCTTGTCAGGCGAGTACATGATTACCCACTATGGGACGCGAAATGGCTGTAGGCGGCTTGCCGGGGATGCGATGGTGGATGTGCGGCCGCCATCGCCAGCAAGCCGGCTCCTACAGATCGTGGGTGTGCCGATATTATGTTGGCACACCCGAACCCGTAGGAGCCGGCTTGCCGGCGATGGCGTCGGTGAGCTTACGCAACACGCGCCTTTCGACGGCGTGCCTCTTCGCGCACCGCCGGAATGATCCAGCGTCCGTAATCCACGGTGTCGTACAGCGGATCGTAGCCACGGTTGAGAAACGTGGTCACTCCCAGGTCGACGTAGTCGAGCAAGGCCTGAGCCACGGTTTCCGGGGTGCCGACCAGGGCGGTGGTGTCGCCGTAGGCACCGACGGCGGTGGCGGTGGGCATCCATAGCGCGCGGTCATGACGATCACCCGCCGCGGCGGCGGCGAGCAGGCGTTCGGAGCCGGTGCCCTTGATGCGTTTTTGCCAGGGGCTGCCGGCCGCAAACTGTGGGTTGGCCTTGATCTGCTCAAGGATCTGTTGCGCCCGCTGCCACGCCAGTTCCTCGGTCGCGCCAAGGATCAAGCGCACAGACAGGCTGACCCTCGGCGCCTCCACGCCCGCCGCGCTGGCGGCTGCGCGCAGTTTGCCGATCTGCTCGGCCACACCGCTCAAGGGTTCACCCCACAAGGCATACAGGTCTGCGTGTTTCACCGCGATCTGATAGGCGATATCCGAAGACCCGCCGAAGGAAATCGGAATGTGCGGCTGCTGCAACGGCTTGACCGGCGAGAAGGCACCCTTGATGTTGAAATACTGCCCTTCGAAGTCAAAAGGTTCCTCGGCTGTCCAGGTTCGCCGGACGATTTCCAGGTATTCATCGGTGCGTTTGTAGCGCTCGGTCTTGTCCAGCAGGAAGTCGCCTTCCTGGGGTTCGGCGGTGATGCCGGTAATGGCATGCAGGCGAATCCGCCCCCCGCCCGTGGTGTGATCCAGTGTCGCAAAGGCCCTGGCGGCGACAGTCGGGGCGGTGAGGGCCGGTCGGTGGGCGATCATGAATCCCAGGCGCTCGGTGTGTGCAGCGGCGTAGGCGGCGATCTGCAAACTGTCGGCGCTGCCCGGTCCACTGGCGATCAGCACCCGATCAAAACCTGCCTGTTCATGAGCCCGGGCGTGATGGCGGATAAACTCCAGATCGAAATCCGGACTGCGAACACCCCGGGTCTCGGACCACTGGCGGGGGAAAATCATGCCGACAAATTCGATGGACATGGGAACACTCCTGATGGAAATAAGTGGGTTGGCCGCTGCTTCAGAACTGGTAATCGACCTGGGCCAGCAACGTGCGGCCGGGCATGGGTTGCAGGAAGGTGTTGGTGGAGCCGGCCAGGCCACTGACGAAATTCAGTTCGTTGGTCAGGTTGAGCACGCGCAAGGTGGTGCTCCATTGGGGCTGGCGGTAGTAGACCGCGAGGTCGAGGTTGTACTCGTCCGGGACCTTCACGGTCTTGCTCAGGTTCAGGTACCAGCTGCTGGTCCACCACCCGGACAGCTCGGCACCAAAGCCTGAATCGAAGCGGTAGTCGACGTAGCCGCTGGCGGTGTATTCGGGAATCTGCACCGCATCAAAACGCCCCGAAGGCCGCTGGTTGAGGCTGTTGTTGTCCCCAAACACCGTGCCGTTGTCGGGGATGAACCCGGCCGAGGCAAAACCGGCCTGGGAGGCGAACTCGTTGTAGGCGGTGAGTTTCGTAAGGTTCAACGCCGTGCGCAGGTGATCGTCAGGCTGGTAGCGAATGCTCGATTCCACGCCCTTGATCACCAGTCGCGCGATGTTGTTGTTGCTGTCGGGTGATTGATCCCGTTCCTGCTTGAACGCTGCCAGGGTCATGAACAATTCGTTGGGCACGGCTTCGACTTTCAGCCCGACTTCGTGCAAGACACTCAGGCTTTCGAACGCCAACGGATTGAGCAGGTTCGCGCCCGCGCCGCTGCCCCAGCCAAGGCCATTGGAGAAGAACCCGGTGTTGACTGCCAGGGAGCGATCGAAGGTGTAGTAGAGCGTGCTGTTTTCGGTCGGCTTGATGTAGGGGCTGACCTGAAAGGCAAACAGTCGGTAGTTGTCACTGTCCTTGCGCGGATTGCCACCGGCGAGCACGAACGGGTTATCGATTTCGGCATCGATCCAGCTGCGGCTGGCGCCGATGTTCAGGCCGACTCGCTCACCCAGTCGCAGGTTGTGCTGGGTGAACAAGGTCTGGGTGGTCCAGGTGCTTTCAGCGGTGTAGGGCGCGACGGATTCAGCGTACAAGCCATGGCCGGCCGGGTACATCGGCGGCAGGTTCAGCCAGCCGTAGAGGTTGGAAAACTGTGGTACGCCAGCCTGGCCGATCCAGGCACCGTTACCGCCGGCGGGGTTGGAGCCGGTCAGTCCCAGAAGGCTCCCCGGGTTCTTGCCCGAAGGGTCCTGTGTCAGGTCATAGGCATTGATGGTCGAGCCGAAACTGTTGTTGGCAGCGATCGACTGGTTGAGCTCGCGGCGGTAGATCAGTCCTGTATTGCTGTCATCACGCAAGGTCAAGCCGCCCAGCTGCGTTTCGTTGCGCGAGCGAAACTCGAAGCGGTTATCGAAAATGTTGTCCTTGGACTGCACCTGGAATGAGCCGACGGCGTCGGTCATGTCCCGTGAGCGTTGGTAAAACGTGTTGTTGGCCAGGGTGATGGTCGGCGTCAGGTCGGCCTCCACCCGCAGTTGCGTGGTGAAGCGCCGTGAGGTGTTTTCATCCTCATCGCGCTGGCCGGTTTGTGACGACAGGGAGGTCAGGCCGTTGCCGGCGAGCGACGGGTCGTAGACCCAGCCGCGTAGGCTGCCAGGGTTGCTTCGGGTGTTGGGGGAGGCGGTCTGGAAACTGCCGTCGACCACGCTGTATTTCCCTTGAGCGTTGCGTTGGCGTTTGACCCAGCCCAGGGTCGGCGCATCGGCCGCGCCGGAGGCCAGCACCGGCGACCACAGTGTGTTGCCGTTCTGGATGATCGGCGTGGCCCGTCCGGCGTAGTACTTGCCGCTGTCCACCAGTTCCTGGTTGGCGCGGTTCCAGCCGTGGGTGATGTTGTAGTCGTAGTAGTCGTCGTAACTGGCATTCCAGTCCACGCGCACGTTGTCATTGCGCCAGGCCAGGGCGCCGTAGAACGCATCGAAGTTGTTGTCGACGTTGTCGTAGAAGTCTTCCTGACGCTGTTTGGTGATGCTGATCCGATAAGCCAGGTTGTCACTCAGCGGCCCGGTGTTATCGACGCTGAATTTTGTCGCGTCGCGGGATTCACCGTCCGGCACCCAGCTGCCCACCTCGCCGCTGAGCCTGGTCTTGAATTCATTGAAGTTCGGCTTTTTGCTCAGGTAATTGACGTAACCGCCACTGCCTGACACCGAACCGTAGGTCACCGAGGACGGACCGGCGACGATGTCGGCGCCTTCATAGGCGTTGAAGTTGGCTGGATGGCGCACGCCGTAGGCACGTTGCCCGTCCTGGAACACTTCAGAACCCTGGGCACGAAATTGCGGCGCGATCCCGGCGTTCTGGCCGCCACCGCGAGTGATGCCGGGTGCGTATTTGACCAGATCGTCGGAACTGCGGATCGGGTCGTCGGCCAGCTGTTCGGCATTGATCTGAGAGATCGAACGCGGGGTGTCGAGCACCTTGGTTTCGATGCCTCCGTAGATCGAAGACTCGGGCCGGGTGGGCAGGGCGTCATCGTCGGAATCGCCGGCGCTGGCTTGAACAGTGACGGTTTGCAGTTGAGTGTCGGCGGCAAAGGTCGCTGTCGACAGGGTAGAAACGATGACCAATGCCAGGGCGTGGCCAGAAGCGGGACGAACGAAGCCGATAGAGGGCATGAAAATGTGCCTCGAAAGATGAATTCATTGATTTGCGCAAACACGCAGCACCTTGTAGGAGCCGGCTTGCTGGCGATGGCAATGGTGGCCGTTACGACGCCATCGCCAGCAAGCCGGCTCCTACAGGGCGGTGGTGTCTGGTTATGCGGTGTCTTTCAACCAGAGCTTTTCAAAGCGCCAGGTGCTGAACAGCGACTCTTCGGCCGTCGCGCCACCCACGCGGTTGGCCACGCTGTCGAGCAGATCGGCGTAGCCCCAGATCAACATGCCGCCGCGTTCGTACTGGATCTGCTGGACCTGGTGGACCAGGGCCTTGCGCTTCTCCAGGTCGGGCTGGGCCATGGCCGCCAGAAACAACTCGCTGAACTGCGGGTCGTTGAAATGGGTCTTGTTCGACACGGCAAACGGCGCGTCGGTGTGAATCGCGCTGGCCAGGAAAGGCGCGCCGATGCTGCCGCCGGTACTCAGCGTCCAGTCGTTGCGCAACGGCCCCTGGAATGTAGCCAGATCAACCTGCTTGACCTTGAGGGTCACGCCAATGCGCTTGGCCTGTTCGGCCAGCACCAGCGCGGAAGTCAGCCCAGGCCCCGGTGTCGTCACCAGTTCCAGTTCAAGGTTTTCATGCCCGGCTTCCTTGAGCAGTTGCGCCGCACGCTGCGGGTCGTGAGGGCGCGGTCCCAGGGTGTGGTTGAAGGTGGGGTCGCTGGGTGCGTACAGATCATTGGCCACGCGCCCCTGACCATTGAGCGCCCGGCGCACCAGCTCCTCCCGGTCGGCCAACAGGCGGAATGCCTCGCGTACCCGTGGGTCGTTGAATGGCGGTTTGTCGAGGTTCATGTCGAACGACAGCCAGTTGCCGGTCACCGATTTGACTACTTTGAGTCGTGGGTCGCGTTGCAGCACCTCCAACTGTTCGGTGGGCATCACGTTGGCCATGTCGATTTGCCCGGAACGCAGTGCCGCCAGGCGCGAAACCTGGTCCTTGAAATCGATGATTTCCAGTTCATCGGCGTACGGCTTGCCGTCCTTGTAATAGTTCTCGAACCGCGTGAACAGTGAACGCTGACCCGGGGTGAAGCTTTTCAGTTTGTAGGGACCGGCGCCCACCGGGTTGGACACCGGGTGATAGTCCACCGGCACGATCCCGCCAAAGTTGACCCAGGTTTCCGCCAGCGGCATGTAGCTGCGGCCTTCACGAAAGTTCAGGCGCACGGTACGTGAATCGAGCTTGACCAGGTTGTCGCGGTCCACCCAGTGCAACAGCGCGGCATAGGGCGACGCCAGCTGCGGGTCGGTGAGGCGGCGGATGGAGAAAATCAGGTCATCGGCGTCGATGGTTTTGCCATGGTGGAACTCCAGGTCCGGGCGCAGGCGCAGGGTCCAGCTGGTGGCATCGGCATTCGGCTCGGCGAATTCGGCCAGGGCCAGGCGCGGCTGCATCTGCTCGTCCCATTCCCATAGCTTGCTGTACAGGGCAAAGCCGCGAACGATGCCGCTGCCGATGGGCTTGTGCGCGTCGAGGTTACCGCTCTGGTTGCCGTCGAGAATGCCCAGGCGCAGACGTCCGCCGTAGCGCGGATTATCGTCGGTGGCGACGGCCACGGCCGGTTTGTCACTGCTCGGGCTGCAGCCGGCGAGCAGTCCGCCACCGAGCAGCAAGCCACCGCCCAGCAGCGCGCTGTGGCCGAGAAAATCCCGGCGGCTGAATAATGAGTGATCGTCGCTCATGGCATCAGGCTCCGACCGGGCCGTTGGCGGAACGCAGCTCCAGCGGCGCTTCTGACGGGCGACTCAGCTGGACGCGCTCAGTGCGAAAGTGCGGGAGGATGTGTTCGCCCAGGCGATAGGCTTCTTCCAGGTGCGGGTAGCCGGCGAGGAAGAACAGATCGATGCCGATGGCGTTGTACTCGCGAATCCGCGCCACGACATTCTCGTAACTGCCCACCAGCGCGCAACCGGGCGGAATACCGATGTAGCCGAAGCCGGTCCAGACGTTGGGGTGGATGAAGAAGTCGTCGAAGCCTTGGGTCTCGGCCTTTTGCGCGAATTGGTTTTCGTAGCTGAGCTTGCGCGCGGTGCGCAGTCCGGCATGGGCCGCCACAGCCTTGACCGCGCCTCTGGCGATGCCTTCGTCGAAGAAACGCTTGGCTTCGGTGCGGGCCAGTTCCTCGGTCTCCCGGGTAATGACATCGATCGACAAGCCAAAACGAATGTCGGTGCGCCCGTACTTCAAGGCACGCTCGCGAATATCGGCAATCAGCGCGGCAATTTCATCCGGATGCTCGGCGCGCATCAGGTAGAAGTCGGCGTGTCTGGCGGCGAACTCCCGAGCCGGGATCGATGAGCCAGCGGTGCAGATCAGCGGCAGCTCGGCCTTCTTCAATGGCCCGCGTAAACCACCGCCTTCGGCTTTGTAGAACTTGCCCTCGTAGTGGAAGTTTTCGTTGTGCCAATAGCCCTTGACCACATCCATGAACTCGATGGCCCGTTCATAGCGCTCATCGTGGTCGCTGAAGTCACCGACCTGGCGCTGAATCGCGTCCGAGCCGCCGTTGATGATGTTCCAGACCAGGCGGTTGCCAGTGGCGCGCTGATAGGTCGCGGCTTGCTGCACCGCCACCCACGGCGTGTAGTGATAGGGCTGGAACGCCGTGACGAATTTCAGCGTACGGGTTTCCCGGGCCAGCAACGAGCAGACTGTCCAGGGCTCCTCGCCGGAGGGCGCATTGACCATCAGGGCGCCGCCGAAACCGTTGATCTCTGCGGCCCTGGCGATCTGCCCCAGGTAATCGATGTAGGTGAAGTGGTCGCCCACGTTGAACGCCGAGACCGCGCCGGTGCTCGGGCCGCCACGGTGCCAGTCGCCACGGTTGCGCGGGTCTCCGGGGAGGAACTGGGTTTCGCCATGCAGGGGCAGGCGGGTGAAAAATTCAATGCTCATGTCGAGGGCTCCGTCTCACTGCACAGTGGGGCTGCAGATCGGGGTGATGGGCTGGTCGTTGATGACCTTGTGGGCGAAGGGCACCGAGTCCTTGAGCGAGGCGTTGACCGTTTCGCTGTGGCCCAGCCCTTTGTAGAGATGGCCCTCAACCACCGAGCCGGTTTTGCAGGCGTCCTGCATCAGCGCAACCTGGGTCGAGGCCGCCGGGGTTTTGTCTTCGGCACCGGTGCCGATGAAAATCGGCTGGGCCAGTTTCAGCGTCGGGTAGGACACTTGTTTCTGCCACAGGGCAAGCTGGTCGCCCTTGTAGTCCTTTTTCGCATTGGCCGGGGTCAGGCCGACGCCGATCACGTCGCTGACCAACGCCGCCAGGCAACTGGTGCGGGCCTGCTCGAACAGTGGCAATGCCTTGTCGGTGTAGAAGTCCCTGGGGTTGATGCTTGGGTCGTACTGCTGGGCAGCCAGCAAGGTGTAGAAGCCGTAGGCGAGGGACGCATCGACTTTATCCGGGTCCTGTTCACCGACGTTTTTCGCGCCCACGGTGTAAATCACGCCGGTGCCGATGCTGCCTTTGACGCCGAGGTCTGGCGCATAAGTCGGGGCATAGGCTGCCGAGGCGAACGCACCCGCACCGCCCTGGGACTGACCGACGATCAACACTTTGTTGGCCAGCCCCGGAACGCCAGCGACCACGGCCTTGGCCGCATCGAGAATGCCGTAGGCGGCCATGCGATTGTTCAGCAACGGATGGCCACCGGGTACGCCGAGGCCCTGATAATCGGTGGCGACAATGGCATAACCTTCGTCCAGCCAGCGGCTGAGGTACTGCACGTCGCGATAGGAGCGGCCTTGCCAGGACGGCGCGCACACGTCCGCTACACCGACCGTGCCATGGCCCCAACTGGCGACCGGCCAACCACCGGCGGGTGCCTTGCCCTTGGGCAGGAACAAGGTGCCCGACACCACGATCGGGGTCTTGTTATCAACGCCGTCGGTTGAGCTGTAGAGAATCCGTTGAGCGCTGGCCGCGTTGGGCAGGCTCAATGTTCTTTCCAATGGCTCGCTGCGCAGAAGCTTGCCCGGCGTGGACGGAATCGTCTCTTGCCAGGTGTAGAAGGCCGAGACGCGGCCATCACCTTGCAGCGGGTCGGGTTTGGGCGCGTGTGCACCTGCGGCCATGGCACCCATGGACAGCGCGAGGACACTCAGACCGAAGACGAATTTTTGCGGCAGTTTCATCACAAATTCCCTATTCATGGATTGTTGCTGACCTGGCCACGCAGGGCCGGCCAGTAGTCGGTGAGCTTCAGATCGATCAGCGCCTGGTTGGTAAAACCGGTGGCCAGCGAAGGGCTGATGTCGTAGTTGTCGCGAATCAGATGATTGGCCAACGCATAGGCCGTGAGTGCCTGGTAGTGGGCCTTGAGCTGTTGATCGCTCTTCGGTGCCCAGCGCTCTTTCCAGGCCACGGGATCGTTCAAGTCATCGCGGCGCAGCACGCTTTCTGCCGTGCCTGCGCGGGAGGACAGCTGGTAATAGGCGTCCTGATTCTGTTCCTGGGAAATCCACCACGCAGCCTTGACCCAGGCCGTCGCCAGGAGCTGAGTGATGTCCGGATGTTGTGCGACGAAACTGTCGGTGCCCCAGAGATCGGACACCAGGCGCCAGTCGTTGGCACCTTGTTTGGTCGACCAGAGAATCCTGCCCACACCCTTGTCTTCCAGGGCATAGGCCTCGCTGAGCAGCACTGCCGCATCCACTTTGCCGGCGGACACCGCCGCTGCGCCCACTTGTGGATTGAGGTTGGCGATCTTGAAATCGTCGAGCTTCAGGCCTTTGCTGGCGAGGAAGTTGCTGAAAGCGAACTCCCAGGGACGACCGCGATGCAGGGCCAGGCGCTTGCCCTTGAGGTCTTCAATGCTCTTGGCCTCGGAGCCGGCCGGCACCACCAGATAGATATTGTTGCCGCTGCCACCCGGGACGATCAGCTTGCCCGGCACGCCACCCGCGCCGGCGATCACCGAGGGCAGGTCGCCGCGCACGGCGAAGTCGATGCTGTTGTTGCTGAAGCCTTCGTTGATCTGCGGACCGGCGCCGGCGTGGGGCAGGGCGATCCAGTCAAGTTTGACGCCGCGTTGGCTCAGTTGCTGTTCAAGCCAGCCGTCCTCGATCACTCGGCCGGCGATACCGCCAAACACCGGCTTGCCCCCTTGCGTGTAGGCAACGATGGCGATCTTCACCGAAGCCGGTGCCTGTTCGGCCAGTGCGGTGGCACTGAGCAGTAAACCGGTCAATGCGACCAGGCTGTTGCGCCAGAAACGTTTCATTGAAATCTCCCTGAGTCGACTGTAGGAGCCGGCTTGCCGGCGATGAGGCCTTCGAGCCTTGCGGCACGTTTGCGGTCGCCATCGCCGGCAAGCCAGCTCCTACGAAAAACCACGCGATTGCCCTTGTAGGAGCCGGCTTGCTGGCGATGAGGCCTTCAAGCCTTGCGGCACGTTTGCGGACGCCATCGCTGGCAAGCCAGCTCATACAGGGGGCGTGTTGTGTGTTTGTGTTGGGAGGGACAGAGCAGATTGCATGCCATCGCTCGAAAAAACGGCTGCAGGCCTTTTACGGCGGGGCTTGTAGAGGAATTGGCGGTAGCGCTGAAGCGGGCGGGTTGCTGATCTGCAAGCAGGCTGATGCTTGCCAATTGCTGCTCTGGCAGCAGACCAGGAACAACTGACTGGCATATTCATATTAGGAATATGTAAATACTAATTAATAATTTTTTAGTCTAACAATCTTCATGCACTATTGAGCACGCGCTTTTACTGCCAGGAATGCACCATGTCGCTGATCACTCATCCAAACGCTCGCGAACTGACCAAGTCGGTCCGGGCCACCGTCCTGGTGTTCAAGGACCCGCGCTCCCAGGAACTGCTCAGCCGCATCGAGCGCCTGGCCCCGAGTGAAGCCAATACGCTGATCATTGGTGAAACCGGAACCGGCAAGGAACTGGTCGCAAGGCATATCCACCACCTCAGCCGCCGGGGGCGTGAACCCTTTGTTGCCGTCAACTGCGGTGCCTTTGCCGAAACCCTGGTGGAAAGTGAACTGTTCGGCCATGAAAAAGGCGCGTTCACTGGCGCGACCACGACCAAAGCCGGTTGGTTCGAAGCCGCGAATGGCGGGACGCTGTTCCTCGATGAAATCGGTGATCTGCCGTTGAACATGCAGGTCAAGTTACTGCGGGTCTTGCAGGAACGTGAAGTGGTGCGCCTGGGGTCGCGTACGCCCATTCCAATCAACGTACGCCTGGTGGCCGCGACCAACGTCAACCTGGCGGATGCGGTGGTTGCCGGGCACTTTCGCGAGGATCTTTTTTACCGTTTGCACGTCGCCACGATTCGCCTTCCACCCTTGCGTGAACGGCCGGGAGACATCCTGCCGCTGGCTGAGTTTTTCCTCGAAGAGCATTGCCAGCGACTGGGCTACAACCGCGCCACGTTGAGCATCGAGGCGGAACGCAAACTGCTGGAGCACAGTTGGCCGGGCAACATCCGTGAGCTGGAAAACTCGATTCACCATGCCTTGCTGGTGTGCCGCAATCAGCGGGTCGCTCCGGCGGATCTGCACCTGGTGGACATGCGTTCCTCGGGCATCCGCCATGAGCAGGAGCAAGCGGTGCAAACGGGCCACGCCGCTGCCGGACCGGTAAACCTGGAAGCGGCGCTCAACGCATTGTTCGAACAGAACATTCCAGACCTGTATGAACATATTGAGGAGACCATCTTTCGCGCTGCTTACCGATTCTGCCATGGCAACCAGTTGCAGACCGGACGGTTGCTGAACATCAGCCGCAATATCGTTCGGGCGCGGCTGGAAAAGATTGGTGAGTTGAACAAGCCATTGTCGGTCGGGGAGTCGTGAGCATGTTTAACGGCTGTAGGCGTAACGTCCTGCAAGCTACAACACCTTGCGGCATTGCCTACAGCTACGCCAGAATCCGCCGGCTTGTGCGCCTTGGAGGCCATCGGTAACTTGGTCCGCGTCACTGATTTCCAGTGATCGGGTTTAGCAGCCCGTGGTGACTTGAAGCGCATTGGCAGTCCAATAAGTCAGGTATTCCCCATCCCTGCACTTGATGGCAGCTGTGCGCAGGGCGTCTTCGGGCGCGCCGGTTTCGAGTCTCCCCGGTCTGCTAACCTGCGTACAGCCGCCACCCTTCGTTTAGCAGCGAATCGGTGACAGCTTCAGTTCTGGAGACCGAAGGATGTTGAAGGTTACCCCTGATCCACCGAACAACGACGCTTGCCCCAACCCGGCCCTGCACATCATGGCCTCCCCGCACAAACCCTCCACACTGTTTACCATCAACCCCGACATCGACACCGAAACCCTGCTGGTTCACGCTTGCGAATCGCTGGCGTCTGCGAACGTCATGGCCCATGACCTGGCGGGTTTCCTGGACGGCACGCACCGCAACACCCTGCTGGGCATCGCGCAAGTGATCATGCTGGGGGAGTTGGCGGTGAATCGGGTGTTGGACAGGCTTGACCCGGCGGGATAGGCACTTTTGAAGCAGAAGGTAATTCTGTGGCGAGGGGGCTTGTCGGAACGCCGCACCGCCCCGTTCGGCTGCGCAGCAGTCGTAAACCTTGGCAACGCGGTTCATCTGGATAACCGCATTGATTGGTTTTGGGGCCGCTTCGCTGCCCAGCGGGAGCAAGCTCCCTCGCCACAAAAGCATCGTTACTGCTGCAAATACTCCCGAGCCAACAAACAAGCCCGCTCGATCAGCATCGGCGCCATTTCAATCGCAGTCGGCGTGCCCTGGCGGGTGTGAATCCAGCCAAGATACGTGGTGCCGCGCAGCATCAGGAACAGCGCCAGGGTCTTGCGATCCGCCTCGGTCAGCGGCTTCATCGCGTTGTAGCCGTCGAGCAGCGCCGCCTTGATCTGCTCATAACGCGGGTCATCGAGGCAGAAGTACAGCGCCGTGGCCAATTCGAACATGTGCCAGCCGAACCCGGCATCGTCGAAGTCGATCAGGCGCAGGCGCGGGCCTTCGATCAGCAGGTTTTCCGGCACCAGGTCGGCGTGGATCATGCCGAAATTGCCCAGGTGCCGACCATACTGGCGCAAGTCCTTGCGCGCCGTGCGCCGGGCCTGTTGCAGCAGATCCCGTTGCTCATCGCTGAGCTGCGCAAGCTCCCAGAAACGCCCCCAGAACGGGTTGACGCCGATCAAGCCGTCCTCGTCCCAGGCATGCCGGACAAACTCGTCCGGCTGTTGCCACTCGGCTGAATGCAGGTGAATCCGTGCGGCGATCGCCCCGGCTTCACGGAACAGGAAATCGATTTCGGTATCGGCCTGCACACCTGCTTCGGACGTGCCGGCAGTCGCACCGGGCAGCCAGGCGAGCATGTCGATGTGGCGCGGTTCGCCGATGGCTTGATGGGTGACTTCGATCAGATGGCTTTCGTTTTGCGCACGGATAATCTGCGGCACGGTGATGCCGGCGCCGGCCAGAGCCTCCATCCATTGCAGCTCGGAACGCAGCGCGGCTTCGCAGTGATAGCCATTGCGGTGGATGCGCAGGGCGACCCGCTGACCATCGTGGCGGTGCGCGGAGAACACCGCGTTCTCGCGGAACTTCACCAGTTCAATGTCGGCGAACTCGCCTTCCCACTGTTGCAGGGCATGGCGCGCCAGTTCGTGCAGGCGGGCGACTTGCTGGTCATGGGGGAGAGTGTGGAATTCAGTCATGGCAGGGCCTCAAATCGCGCTGAGCGCATTATCCAGCGTGTCAACGAACAGGTCGGCGTGATCACGGCCGAACACCAGCGGCGGGCGCAGCTTGAGAATGTTGTCGCCGGCGCCGATCTTGCTGATCAGCACGCCGTTCTCGCGCATGTCGTTGACCACCTTGCGCGCCTCCAGCCCGGCCGGCTCCTTGCTGGCGTGGTCGCGCACCAGTTCCATGGCGAAAAACAGCCCCTTGCCGCGCACGTCGCCGATGATCGAGTGCTTGCTCGCCAGCACTTGCAGGCGTTGCTGCACATAGGCGCCGACGCTTTGTGCGTTGTTCAGTAGTTGCTGTTCTTCGATCACATCCAGCACCGCCATGCCGACCGCTGCCGCGACCGGCGAGCCGCCAAAGGTGTTGAAGTACATGGCGTGGCGACCAAAGGATTCGACCAAGGCCTTGTGGGTGATCAGCCCGGCCAGTGGATAGCCGTTGCCCATCGGTTTGCCGAGGGTGACGATGTCCGGCACCACGCCGTGCGCCTGGTGGCCCCACAGGTGATCGCCGGTGCGGCCGAAACCGGACTGCACTTCGTCGGCGATGAACAGGCCGCCTGCATCGCGGATCAGTTTTGCCGCCTTGTTGACGAAACTGGCCGGCACCCGCGGCAGGCCTTCGTTGGCGAACAGGGTGTCGATCAGCAGTGCGGCCGGGCGAATGCCCTGGGCCTGCATCGAGGCAATCGCCGCCGCGATATTGGCCGCGTACTGCTCGGCCAGTTGCGCCTCGGTGGTGCCGGCCGGTGCGTGGTACAGACACGGAATCGGTACGGCCCGGGCATGGGCGGCGAAGGGCTCCGGCGAGGGCAGGGCAGTGGTGACTTCGGCCAGCGACGCCGAGTTGCCGTGGTAGTTGTAGTCGCTGACGATGATGCCGGTGCCACCGCTGGCGAAGCGTGCCAGGCGCAGCGCCAGTTCATTGGCCTCGCTGCCGGTGCAGGTGAACATGGCGGTGTCCAGCGACTCGCCAAACGTCGCGGTCAGGCGTTCGGCGTAGCGCACCACTTGCTCATCCAGGTAGCGGGTGTGGATGTTCAGCGTGGTGGCCTGGCGGTGCATGGCCTCGGTCACGTGGGGGTTGCAGTGGCCGACGCAGGGTACGTTGTTGTAGACGTCGAGGTAGCGACGACCGTCGACATCGAACAGCCAGACGCCTTCGCCGCGCACCAGGTGCAAGGGTTTGTCGTAGAACAGCGGCGAGGCGCTGCCGAGCACGCGATGACGGCGTTGCAGCAGAGTGTCTTCAGGCATGGTCTGGAACCTCGATGACGGTGGTGCGACGGTTGCGCAGCAGGTAATTGAAAATGCACAGGGTGAAGGTCACGGCGAGGGCGATCAGCATCAGCATGTCGAGCTGGAAGCACGCAGCGATCACCACCAGCGTCAGGGCCAGGCCCAGCCACGCAACCAGTTTGCCGCCGATCAGGGTGAACGGCCGCGGCAGGTCCGGCTGGCGGGTCTTGATGCGCAGGTAGGCGCCGAAGATGAACAGGTAGCAAACGTTGAGCAGCAGCACGACCGCGAGCATCACCGTGGCCGGGTCCACTTCCGACAGCGGCAAGCCGATGGCGCCGATCAGCAACAGCGCCGGCCAGGGCGTGCCGCGTTTGCCGGTCTTGCCCAGCCATTGCGGGAACAGGCCGTCGCGGGCCATGGCGAACAGTTGACGGGAAGCGGCGTAGACCAGCGAGAAAAAGGTCGCGATCAGGCCGAACACCGCGCCGCAGCCAATCACCTTGGCCAGCCACGAACCGTCACCGAAAGCGCTGTTGCTGGACATCGCCGCGTACAGCGGATCGCCCGCCGAACCGACCAGCTCGACGCCACCGGCACCCGGTGCGCACACCAGTACCACCAGCGCCGTCACCAGCAAAGTGCCAATGGCTGCCAGGATGCCGCGGGGCATGGTGCGGCCGGGATTGTGCGCTTCTTCGGCGGCCGAGCCGGTTTGCTCGACTGTGATGAACAGCCAGATGGCGAAGGGCACGCAGGCGAAGATACCGCCGAGGCTCACCGGCGTTGCCACGTTGGCGGGCAATGTCAGCAAATTGGCCAGTTCGACGTGGGGCGCCATGGCGACGCCGAACGTGAGCAGGGCGATCACGGCGATGATGCCTGCGATGAAGGTCAGGCCCATGGCCTCACCGACGCCACGCATGTGGATGCCGATGATCACCGCGAACAGGGCGATCTTCACCGGCCAGCCGCCGAGGCCGAAAATCGACTCGGTGTAGGCGCAGATGAACGTCGCTGCCGCACCCGTGCCGATGGTCAGCGCCAGTGCGCAGGCCACGCCGACCAGATAACCCACGAACGGCCCGAACGCGCTTTGCGCATACACGAACACACCCCCGGCACTCGGCAACGCCGTCGACAGTTCCGCCACGCACAAGGCCAGGCCACCGCAAAGCAGGGCCATCAACAAGGTGGCGATCAGCATGTTCAACCAGCCACCGGCCGCCAACCCGAAGTTCCAGCCGGAAAACTGCCCGGCCACCACCAACGCAATTCCGAGGCCGGCAATCTTGGGCCAGCCCAGCGCACTTTTCTTGAGCACAGAAATCTCCCGCGACCCGAAGGCCGATTTATTGTTTTAGTGAGAAATGGAGGGGTTCAGCGTTGCATCGCAGGGCCCCCTGAAGCGGGTTGAGCCCTGAAGGTCGGTTTCGATACTACGCTCGGGGTGGGGCGCGGCGGGTGTGTGCGCATGCCATGTGGTTGGTTGTGGGTGCCAGATTTGAGGAGATGGAGACAGTCACTTGTGGGAGGGAGACTGCTCGCGGTCGCATGGTGTCAGGCGCCGGTGATGTTGGATGTGCCGGCCTCATCGCGAGCAGGCTCGCTCCCACAGGGATCTTCGGTGAACACAGGATTTGTGGGCGACAAAATCCAATTGTGGGAGCGGGCTTGCCCGCGATGGCGGAGTGTCAGGCGATAGTGATGTTGGATGTGCCGGCCTCATCGCGGGCGAGCCCGCTCCCACAGGGATCTCTGGTGAACACAGGATTTGTGGGCGACAAAATCCAATTGTGGGAGGTGGCTTGCTCGCGATGACGGCGTGTCAGGCGACAGTGATGTTGGATGTGCCGGCCTCATCGCGGGCGAGCCCGCTCCCACAGGGATCTCTGGTGAACACAGGATTTGTGTACGACAGAGGTCAAAATGTGGGAGCGGGCTTGCCCGCGATGGCGGTACATCAGGCACTACGCATCTCAGATCCGAAAGCTCCCCACCAACTGATTCAATCGCCCGGCCTGTTGCTCCAGCTCGGTACAGGCCCGCAACGTCGCTTGCAGATTCTCCACCCCTTGCTGGTTCAGGGTGTTGATCTGGGTGATGTCGACGTTCAACGCCTCGACCACCGCCGTCTGCTCTTCGGTGGCGGCGGCGACGGACTGGTTGACGTTGTCGATCTCGCCGATGCGTTGGGTCACGCTGCCCAGGCGGGAGCCGGCGAGGTTGGCGATGGTGACGCTTTCTTCGCTGTGGCGCTGGCTTTCGGTCATGGTGGTGACCGATTCCCGTGCGCCCACCTGCAGCTCCTCGATCATCTGTTGGATCTCCAGCGCCGAGGCCTGGGTGCGACCGGCCAGGCTGCGCACTTCGTCGGCGACAACGGCGAAACCACGGCCCGCTTCACCGGCCCGTGCCGCTTCGATGGCCGCGTTGAGCGCCAGCAGGTTGGTCTGCTGGGAGATGCCCTTGATCACTTCGAGGATCTGCCCGATGTTCACGGTCTTGTCGTTGAGCACTTCGATATTGGCGCACGAGGCGCTGATCTTGCCGGACAGTTCGTTCATCACCTCGATCGTGCGCTGCACCACCTGACGCCCATCCTCGGCTTGCTGGCGTGCGGACGAAGCCTGTTGCGAGGCATCGGAGGCGTTATGGGCGATCTCCTGGGCGGCAGCGCCGAGCTGGTTGATCGCCGCCGCCACGCTGTTGGTGCGGGTCGATTGATCGTCGAAATTGCTCAGCGACGAGTTCGAAGCATCCAGTACACGCCTTGCGCCTTCATTGACGCCCAGGGCAGCAGATGACACCTCGCGGATCGAATGATGGATGCGCTCGACAAAGCGGTTGAAGGCCGTCGCCAACTGACCGATTTCATCCTTCGATTGCACTTGCAGGCGCCGGGTCAGGTCACCTTCGCCCAGGGAGATGTCCTCCATGACCCGGGTCAGCACTTGCAGCGGCCGGGTGATGCGTTGCGCCGTGTACCAGATCAGCAGCAGGCCGAGCAGGGCCGAGCCGCCGCCGAGCAGCAGTTCCAGCGCGGTGCTTTGCACGCCTTGGGCATCGAGTTCTTTCTGCAAGGTGGTGACCGGTGCCAGCAACACGTTCTGCGGCACACCGACCAGCACACCCCAGGGCGCGGCACCGGCAATCGGCGACAAGGGTTCGAGGACCGTGATTTGCCGGGCGTCGACAAACACTTTTGGCTGGCCCTGACGCAGGCTGTCCATCACCTCGGCGTTGTCCATCGGTTGGCCGAGGCGACCGACATCCTGACTGTTGGCAGAGATCACCCCGCGCGGGCTGACGATGCTGATCTGGCCGTTGCCATCGAACAGCTGACGGGCGCTGGCTTCGCTGTTCTGTTGCAGGGCGGCGAGGTTGATGTCCAGCCCGACCACGGCGATGACCTTGCCGTTCTCCAGCAACGGGAACGCCACGCTGGTCACCAGTTTGCGGCTGCCGGAGGCCTCATCGAAATAGGGTTCCAGCACACAGGCCTGGCGGGTGTCGCGGGCGCAGGTATAGAAGGCGTTGTAGGGCGCGCCGCTCGGCCCGGGCTCGATGTTGGCGAGCAGGCCTTCGTCGCCGATCACCGCTTGCAGCTCGCCAGGTTTGCTCTGCACCCAATACAGGGCGAAACGTCCGGTTTCGTTGCTGCCCAGTTCGGTCTGGTTGACGAAGTCGGCGTCGGCGCCGTCGAGTCCACCGGGTTCGAAAATGACATAAAGCCCGAGCAGGTCGGGCTTGTCGATCAAGGCCTGGTGCAGCTGGGTGCTCAGCTCCTGGCGTAATTGTTGGCGGGTCAGGCTGCCCTGTTGTTGCAACTGTCGCAGGTACAGCAAATAGCGCGATAGCCCCTGGCCGTATTCGTGGGTCTGCATGAAGGTGCGCTGCACTTGCATGGCCTGCACTTTGCCCAGAGCCTGCATGTGTTCCCTGGCCGCATTGGCGAGCATGTCGCCGCTGGCCTGGGCCACTTGCTGGCTGCTCTTGTGGGTCTGATAGAGCGACAACCCCATCAACAAGCCGACGACCAGAAGCAGGCAGAGGCCGGCGAGGAGGGCGATCTTGCTCTGGATCGTCAGGAATCTTCTGTGCATTGGAAATACCTTTTTCCACGCGGGCAATGGCCTGGCCACTGCCCGCGGCCGAGATTAGAAACCGGTGGCGAACACCACCTGGGCGTAGACGTTCTTGTCGTTGTTACCCAGTTGGGTACCGCCGTCTTCGGCGCTCTTGTCCGGTTGGTAGATGCCCACCAGTGGCATCACGGTCAGGTGGTCGTTGACGTGCCATTCGGCGTACAGGTCGACTTCGTGGCCATCGGTGTTGCCCAGGCTGCGGTCGATGGTGTCGTAGTTGAAGTACATCGCGCCGACGTTGAGGTTTTCCAGTGGCGAGACTTTCAGTGTGACGTTCTGGATGCGCGAGTTGCTGTTGAACGGCCCGGCGTAGTTGCCCGCGACCTCGCCCTGGAACCAGGTGCCATAACCACGGCTGAAACCGTAGAACAGGGTGTCGTAGCCTTCCGAGAAGCGGCTGTAGCGGTAGCTGGCGCTGGTCGTCCAGACCGCGTCGGAGAAGGTCCAGCCGGCTTCCAGGTACCAGGCGTCTTCGGTCGAGGTGTGCGGCTTGTCCTGCTTGGCGTATTCACCGGACAGGAACAGGTCTTTCACCCCGGCGTTGCCCGCCGCGCGCAGGCTGTAGGTCTTCATGCCATCGCGTTCGAGCTGGATCGGCGAGGCGTACTGTTCGTCGATGTCGGTGGTCTTGATGACGGTCAGGCCGACCGTGCCGGCCTCGGCCACGTGCTCCAGAGTGCCGACGTACATTTCGGTCTTGGCCTGGGCGCGGTTGTCGGACTTGAGCCACATCAGGTCGCTGCGCCAGCCTTCCTTGCCGCCCAGACGCAATACGGCGGTTTCGTCGAAGGCCTTGCGCGCCGCCAGGTAGTAGGCGCCGCCACGGTTGAATTCGCCGTCGGCCAGGCCCTTGCCCATGTTCAGCGCGTCGCCGTCGATCAGGAAACCGTCACCGACCACGATGTTCTGACGGCCGAAGGACAGGTCTACACCGTCATTGCCCAGCGCGCTGAACAGGTCGGCCGAGCGCCAGCCGAGGTAGGCGTCTTCGAACTTGGTGGTGCGTTCCGAGCCATCGCTGAAACCGGCGGCATCGCCATCGCCCCAGGTGCCGGAGCTGAGCATGTTGCCCGCGCCGTACGCGGTGCCCACACCGCCCAGGCCTTGGTCGAAGCTCAAGCCGTATTTGATGTAGCCCTCGCGCCACGACGAGCTGCCTTCACTCAGGCGGCCGGACAGGGCGTAGTTTTCCTGGCTGTGGAAAATGCCGAACACGGCTTCGAGAGTAGCGTTCAGATGGCTGTCGTCATCGGCGTAGAGTTCATAGGCACCGGCATTGCCGGCACTGATCATCAGCGCGAGCGTCGAGAGACGAAGCAAGGGGGACTTGAGCATGGTGTGGCATCCGTTCTTGTTCTTGAGCGCAGGTTTGCGGTCTGCCCGGATACTAAGTCGCGGCTTTCGATTGCCCTTTTCCCTGTTTGCCAATTAGTTGGTTGTGCATGCCAGATTGTCCGGTTTGGCAGCGTGGCAAACACAACTGGCACGCAGGGCAAAACCTGCGTGCCGGCGACCACCGACAATCCTTTCCAACCTGCCGAAGCACCCTGGCCTCGGCGTTTTTAGTGTTGGCGTTCGCCTGCTGGCGGGCGCGTGGATTTTCAAGGTCGTTTTCCTATGTTCACTTCGCTGCGTTTGCCCCTCATCGGCTTGCTGTCCTTCACCCTGGTTCAGGCGGTGTCTGCTGCCGAATGCGCCACGGACACCCATCGCGGTGCCGAAGTGTTTGCCACCGAGTGCAGCGTCTGCCACGCGGTGACCAAGGGCACGACCGGCATGATGGGGCCGAACCTGTTCAGCGTGTACGGGCGCAAGTCCGGCTCGCTGGCGGGCTTCAGCTATTCCCAGGCCATGCGTGACAAAGACGTCAGCTGGCAAGCCGAGACCATCACGCAATTGATCACCCAGCCCCAGGCCTACGTACCGGGCACCTACATGCCGTACATGGGCTTGGCTTCCGCCGACGACCGCCAGGCGGTCGCGTGCTTCCTCAAAGAACAACACTGATCAGACGGATTACCGCCTGACAACCAACCACCCCCTGTAGGAGCCGGCTTGCTGGCGATAGCGTCTTGACGGGCAGTGCAGGACTCAAGGTCGCTTTCGCTGGCAAGCCAGCTCCTACACCTGAATGAAAGGTGATTTATGAGCAACGTTGAAATCCTGCCCCAGGTTGCTGCATTCCTCGAACGTCGTCACGGCTGCTTCATTGATGGCCAGTGGGTGTTTGCCGAGGGCGACAGCATCGCCGTGGTCAACCCGGCCACCGGGCAAAACCTGTGCGAAACCCTGGACGCGCCGCTGGAAATCGTCGAGCGCGCCGTGCAGTCGTCGCACAAGGCCTTCAAGTCCGGCGTGTGGTCGGGCCTGCGTCCGGCCGACCGTGAACGCATCCTGCTGAACTTCACCCGCCTGGTCGAAGAACACGCTGAAGAACTGGCCCAGCTGGAAACCCTGAGCCAGGGCAAGTCGATCAACATGGCCCGCGGCCTCGACTTGAACGCCACCGTCGAGTTCATGCGCTACATGTCCGGCTGGGCGACCAAGATCGAAGGCCAGACCTTCGATGTGTCGATCCCGCTGCCACCGGGTGCCAAATTCACCGCGTTCACCAAGCGTGAGCCGGTGGGTGTGGTGGTGGGTATCGTGCCTTGGAACTTCCCGCTGCTGATCGCCGCCTGGAAACTGATGCCAGCCCTGGCCACCGGTTGCACGGTGATCATCAAGCCGGCCATGGAAACCCCGCTGACCGCCATGCGCCTGGCTGAACTGGCTGTGGAAGCCGGCATCCCGGCCGGCGTATTCAACGTGGTCACCGGTGGCGGCGCCTCCGTTGGCGGCGTGCTGACCGCGCATCCGTTGGTGAGCAAAGTGTCGTTCACCGGTTCCACCGCCGTGGGCAAGAGCGTCGGCGTGGCGTGCATGGAAAACATGACGCGCTTCTCCCTGGAACTGGGCGGCAAGAACCCGATGATCGTGCTCGCCGATGCCGACATCGAAAAAGCCGTGCAGGGTGCGATCCTCGGCGGCTTGCTGAACAACGGCCAGGTCTGCGCGGCGGCCTCGCGCTTCTACGTGCACCGCTCGATCCACGACTCATTCGTCGAAGCCCTGGCCGCCGCCGTCTCCTCGATGCCGATTGGCGCCGGCATGAATTGCGACGCGGCCATCAACCCGCTGGTGTCGCGCAAGCAACAACAAAGCGTGCTCAAACACATCGAACTGGCCCGCCAGCAAGGTGCGCGGGTGGTGACTGGCGGCGAGTTGCTGGAAGGCGACGGCTTCTTCGTGCAGCCGACCATCCTGGCGGACATCGACCACAGCATGGCCGTGGCCCGTGAAGAAGTGTTCGGCCCGGTGCTGGGCGTGATGCCGTTCGACGACGAAGACGCCGTGATCGAACTGGCCAACGACAACCGCTACGGCCTGGCCGCCAGCCTGTGGACCAACGACCTGGGCAAAGCCATGAACCTGGTGCCGCGCATCGAGGCCGGCACCGTGTGGGTCAACGCCCACGTGCTGCTCGACCCGGCGATGCCGTTCGGTGGCGTCAAGCAATCGGGTATGGGCCGTGAGTTCGGGCGTGCGGTGATCGAGGCTTACACCGAGCTCAAGTCGGTGTGTATCGCCCATTGATATACCTGTAGGCGCTGTCGAGTGCCACGAGGCTGCGATCTGTTGATCCTGGTTTAAAAATCAGATCAAAAGATCGCAGCCTTCGGCAGCTCCTACGGATTGGTGTTACGCGCCAGGTGGCGATTTCGCCAGTTCAATCCCGGCGGCCCCCAGCCGCTTGAGTATTTCAAACAGCAGCTCGCTTTTGATCGCGCCGACCGTGCGTGGGCTGCCGACATAACCGGTGATGGTCAAGGTGATGCCTTCAGGCTTCAGCTGACTGAAACGCAAAAACGGCGCGGGTTTATCCAGAATGGATTCATGCTCGGTGTAGGTGTCCATCAGCAGGTTTTGCACCAGCTCCGGGTCGATATCCAGCGGGAACATCAGTTCGAGTATCACCACGCCCTGGGCGCTGCCGCCGAGGGTGACGTTGCGCAGGTTCTGCGAAATCAGGTGGGAGTTGGGCACGATCATGATCGAACGGTCGGCCAGTTGGATTTCCGTGGCCCGCACGTTGATCCGTCGTATATCGCCTTCGACTCCGCTGATGCTGATCAGGTCGCCGACCTTCACCGGACGCTCGGTGAGCAGGATCAGGCCGGAGATGAAGTTCTTCACGATCTCCTGGAGACCGAAGCCGATGCCCACCGACAATGCACTGACAATCCAGGCCAGGTTGGTCCACTTGACCCCCAGCGACGACAGTGTGAGTAGCACCACGGATGCGTAACCGATGTTGGCAAACAGGGTGCTGAGCGAGGCGCACATGCCCGGGTCCATCTCGGTTTTTGGCAGGAACTCGTTATCCAGCCAGCGTCGGAAGGCGCGAATCAGGTAGATGCCGATCACCAGGGCGAGGACGGCATTGAGCAGGTTGTCCGGGACGATGTTCAGCTTGCGCAGCCCCTCACCACCGAGAATGGCCACGGTGCCGGTGACCAGTTGCCCGAGCGTCGTCCCCACGCCGCCGACGAACAGGGCAATGACGCCGATCAGCATCAGGATGGCGCGGCCAGCCCCGGACATGACGGTGCAGATCTGCTCCAGGCGCGGATTGCCGATGCCCAACAGCTGCTTGATCGCCTTGCCGGAGGCTTGCCGGGGCGAGAAAAGGTAGTCGCAGGTGTCCTGGTAGACCTGTGTCAGCAGGTAGAAACCGGCGAAGATGATGAATATCCAGACCAGTTCATAGGTGATGAACCGGGCCATCGTCACATAGCCGATCAGCAGGGCGAACAGGGACACCACCACGGCCGCGCCGGTGAAGGTGTAAATCAGACCGGCGAAGGTGGTGACGCCTTCGGGGGCTTCTCCGGCAACGATCAGGTCTCTGCGTGTCTTGCTGACGCGCAACAGCAGCGCACCGATCACCAGTGCCGCGACCAGTGCCACGATGCCCCGACCGAACAACACCACTTCGGCGCTCATGCCGGTGACATTGCTCATCTGCACCAGGGTCACCAGCACCAGCAGCAGGCTGGCCAGCAACCGCGGATAAGGCTCCATCGCCAGAGCCACCGGGTCGGCAATATCGGGCAGGCGCCATGAAGGATGTTTGGTGGATAACAACGCGCGGCTCAATCCGGTGATCAGCACGCAGGTATAGGCCAGCTTTTCCAGGTATTGCGCCAGGTCGGCCAGCAGGGGGGTGTAGGGCTGTTGCCGGGTCCCGGCAAAGTGCAGCAATTGCAGGGCGATGCCGGCGGTCAGTAGCGTCGCGATCACCGACGCCAGCGCAAGGGAGCTGCGCCGCAACCGGCCCGCAGGCATTCGATGAAAGCACAGCCACGCCAGGCCCCGGCCGGCGAGGTTTCGTCCCACGGTCCATATGACCAGGGCCAGCAACAGCAGGGCGGCCGTGATCCCGCGTTGTCCGGGTTGCCAGGCGGCCCGGTGCGTGGCCTCGAGTTGCTCGATGAGGGCGCTGAACCGCTGACGGTCCTCGATCGGCAGAGCGAACAATGGCGACCAGAAACCCGGGTTCAGGATGCTGCTGGTCTGCTGGGTCACTTCCGCTTCCAGCAGGCTGCGCCGGATACTGGCAATCTGGGTGATCAGTTCGGCGGCACTTATTTTTAGCGCGGCCAGGGTTTTGAGTTGGCTGTCGATCTTGTCCTTTTGCTCGCCGAGGGCATCTCGTTGGGTGGTGATGGCAGACGTCACCTGTGCGTTCTCGTCAAGCGGCACTGGCCCCAGCACGTTGAGTTGCGCCTGCAATTGCGCCTGTCCAGGCAGCAGCGATGTAGACAGGCGTTCAATCTCCTGGATCAGTACTTGTACCTGGTCCTGTGAGCTTTCCAATTGGGTGTAATTGCTGGCCTGGGAAACCTGCTGCTTGAGGCTGTTGAGCTGGTTCTGCACCCCCAGCAATTCGCCGTCGGAGATGCTGATGATCGGGGCCGCGGGGGCGGGAGCGGGGGCCAGTGCAGGAGTCGGGGCGTCGGCCATGTCCCCCGCCAACAGCCATCCCGGGCTTGCCGCCAGAACCGCGAAGGCGACGTGAATCATTGACTTCAAGACATTGCGCATCGGCGAGCTCGACGGGTTGTTAGTCACTTAGCCAATGAGGTTAGGTCAAGACACGCACCCTAGAGCATTGTTTTGTCGGAAGGGCCCCGGCTGGTTTTTGCCTGGGTGTGACTCATGTAGCCGGTGGCTGGCCTGACAGCGTTCAGGTTAGCGAGGCGATCCCTCAGCGGGTTGCGGCGCCGTTGGCGGGTGGTTTGAGCAAAACAGATCAACCCACGGAACCATGGCCTAAGCTTGTTTGCAGGCCCCTGCTTATCGTGCACCTCGATGGGCAAGCGGCACCTATAAAAACAATGCAATCAGGAGATGCCCATGTCCGCCTTGATCCGTCGTTTCAGTCGCTGCATGGCCGCCGGCTTGACCGCTGCCGTGCTTGTCGCACCAGCCTTTGCGCTGGATACCGTGAAATTCATGGCCCCGGGTTCCGTGGGCGGTGGTTACGACCAGACCGCCCGGGTGCTGGGCAAGGCCATGGTCGAGGCCAATACGGCCAAGGCCGTGACTTTCGAGAACAAGGGTGGGGCGGGCGGGACCCTGGGACTGGCGCAATTTGCCAACAGTACCAAGGGTGACCCGAACGCATTGCTGGTGGTCGGCGCGATCATGGTCGCGGGCATCGAACAGAACAAACCGCAGATCAGCCTGAAGGATGTGACGCCCATTGCCCGGTTGTTCACCGAGTACAACGTGATCGCCGTGCGCAAGGAGTCTGAATACAAGACCCTCGATGACCTGGTCAAGGCCTTCAAGGCCAGTCCAACGAGCATCACCTGGGGCGGCGGCTCCAAGGGCTCGGTGGATCACATCGGCATCGCCGAGCTGGCCGGCAAGCTGGACGTGCCGGTCAATAAGGTCAACTACGTGGCCTTCGGCGGTGGTGGCGAGGTGGTTGCCCAGGCGCTGGGCGGCCAGCTCAAGGTGATCACCGGCGGTTATGCCGAGCTGGGCCAATACATCAAGACTGGTCAGTTTCGTGTCCTGGCCATCGGCGCGCCGGAGCGGGTTCCCGGCATTGATGCACCAACCCTCAAGGAAAGCGGCTATGACGTGACGATCGGCAACTGGCGCGGCGTTTACGGTGCAGCGGGCCTCACCCCGCAGCAGCGTAAAGAGGTGATAGACGCGGTCGTGGCCGCCACCAACAGCAAGGTCTGGCAGGACAATATCCAGGCCAATGCCTGGACGCCCAGCGTGCTGACTGGCGATGACTTCGGCAAATTCGTCGAGGAAGAACACGTGCGGTTGCGCGCCATGCTGGTCAAGGTCGGGCTGCTTTGAGATGGCCACACAGCGCGCAGTGGTACCGACGCAATTGGCGGTCGGCATCGGCCTGATCGCCATCAGCGTCGTATTGGCGATCGGTGCCTATCGGTTTCCGCCGGAAATGGGCTTCGTGATCCTCCCGGCGTACGTCTATCCCTATGTCGTGGCGGCGTTTCTCGGTGCAGTGGGACTGCTGCTGGGGTATCAGGCGGTCAGTGGCGGTTTTCGCGAGCTGGATAATGACGCCACCACGGTGCCCGGTGGAAAAGCCGGTGCGGCCTGGGTGACGGCGGGGCTTGTCGGGGTGGCGCTGCTGATCAACCTGATCGGGTTTGTGCTGGCAGCCGGGTTGCTGTTCGCCTGTTCGGCGCGGGGGTTCGGCAGCCGTCATCCCGTGCGGGACCTGGCCATCGGCATTGCCTTGACCCTGCCGATCTACTGGCTGTTCAACGCCGGGCTGGGGGTTTCCCTGCCGTCGCTGATCAACATCTGGCTTTGAAAGGAGCTCGACACCGTGGACATTCTTTCAAGCCTGGCGATGGGTTTTTCCTCGGCGCTGACGCCGATCAATCTGATGTGGGGGTTCATCGGCTGCCTGCTCGGCACTGCCATCGGCGTGTTGCCGGGGATCGGTCCGGCGCTGACGGTGGCCCTGCTGTTGCCGATCACCGCCAAGGTCGACCCCACCGGCGCGCTGATCATGTTCGCCGGTATCTATTACGGCGCGCAGTTCGGTGGCTCCACCACCTCGATCCTGCTCAACACACCCGGCGAATCGTCTTCCATGGTCACGGCCCTGGAAGGCAACCTGATGGCGCGCAACGGCCGGGCCGGTCCCGCGCTGGCAACGGCGGCGATCGGCTCGTTCGTCGCCGGCACCATCGCCACGATTTTGCTGACGCTGTTTGCGCCCATTGTGGCCAGGCTGGCCCTGAACTTCGGCCCGACCGAGTATTTCGCGATCCTGGTGCTGTCGTTCACCACCGTGTCGGCGGTGCTCGGCGCCTCCATGCTGCGCGGGTTTGCCTCACTGGGCGTCGGGCTGACCATCGGTTTGATCGGCCTGGACTCGACCTCGGGCATTGCCCGCTACACATTGGGTGTTCCCGAACTGGTGGACGGCATCGAAGTAGTGCTGGTGGCGGTCGGTTTGTTCGCGGTGGGCGAGGCCTTGTACAGCCTGCTCTATCAAAAGGAATCAAACGAAGGCCGGCATCGCCTGACCTCGTTGTGGATGACCCGCGCCGACTGGAAACGCTCGGTGCCTGCGTGGCTTCGGGGCACGCTGATCGGTTTTCCGTTTGGCTCGATTCCGGCCGGTGGCGCCGAGATTCCGACCTTCCTGTCCTATTCCGCCGAACGCAAACTCAGTAAGTACCCCAAGGAGTTTTCCGCCAACAAGGGCGAAGGCGCCATCGAAGGCGTGGCCGGCCCGGAAGCGGCCAACAACGCCAGCGCGACCGGGTCTCTGGTGCCGTTGCTGACCCTGGGCATCCCGACGTCCGCCACCGCGGCGATTCTGCTGGCGGCATTCCAGAACTACAACCTGCAACCGGGGCCGATGCTGTTCGAAACCTCCGCGGAACTGGTCTGGACGCTGGTGGCCTCGCTGTACATTGGCAACGTGATCCTGCTGGTGTTGAACCTGCCGCTGGTGGGGCTGTGGGTCAAACTGCTGCAAATCCCCCGGCCGTACCTGAACGCCGGCATCCTGGTCTTCGCCACCATTGGCGTGTATGGCATGCGCCACTCCTCCTTCGACCTGATCCTGATGTTGGCCATTGGCTGGGGCGGGGTGCTGATGCGCCGTTTCGACTTCCCCGTCGCCCCGGTGATCGTCGGCATGCTGCTGGGGCCGATGGCGGAGAAACAATTGCGTAACGCCTTGTCCATCAGCGAGGGCGACTGGACGGTGTTCCTCACGCAACCGATCTCGGCGTTCTTCCTCGCCCTGACGCTGCTGGTGCTGGTGGTGCCCCATGTGCTGCATAAACGCGGCATCAAGTTGCATGAGGATGATTGAGTCCTGCGATGCGCAACCCCTGTGGGAGCTTGCTCGCGATGGCGGAGTGTCAGACACCTGTGATGTCGACTGTCACGCCCTCATCGCGAGCAAGCTCGCTCCCACAGGTTCTGGGGCCTACTTGGCGGACTGCGTTGTGGTTTGCGCGGTGAACCATTGCATGACAGGTGCGCAGGCTGGATGCGATGCCGCCGATGGTTGCAGGCACAGTGAGTAAATCCCTTGGGTCTTCAACGGCTCACCAAATGGAATCACCAGTTCTCCCCGTTGAATCGACTCGCCCGCCAGGGTCATGTCGGTCATCGCCACGCCAAGGCCCCGGGCGGCGGCATCGAGCGCCAGTTCGTCGAGATTGAAGGGGATGTGCCGATAGTCATGCAGCGCCTTGCCGCCATGGGCTGACAGCCAGACCTGCCAGTCATGTTGATCGGAGGAACGGTGCAGCAACGCGAACCCCGACAGATCCTCCAGCGAAGCCAATGGCCGATCGGTGGTGCCCAGCCCTGGTGCACATACGGGCACCAACGCTTCTTCGAACAGGGTCAGGCAATCGGGCGCTGTGGCCGGCTCGGGCAGATAGAGAATGTAGGCGTCGCTGTCACTGGCCGGCTCGACCACTTCAGTGGCCACGGTTTCGATTGCCAGGGATACGTCCGGGTGATGCCGGTAGAACTCGCTCAACCTGGGCAACAACCAGCGCACCGCCAGTGACACGTGCATGCGAATGCGGAACGGGCGCTTTTGCGGCGCGAGCCGGTCTTCGAGGGTGCGCAACTGTTCGAGGATGCTGCGCGCGCTGGCCAGTACCTGTTCGCCCTCGGCGGTCAGCTGAAGGCTGCGGCTGCTCCTGACAAACAGCGCCACGCCAAAGTGGCCCTCCAGTTGCTGGATCTGTCGGCTCACGGCGCTTTGGGTCAGGCAGAGCTTTTGCGCCGCCTGGGTGAAGCTGCCCGACCCGGCGACCTCGACCAGGGCTTGCAAGCCCTGCAGTGAGGGCACGTGGCGAATCTTGTCCATGCGTTTTCAGAATGCCTCGATGATTTAATAACGTTGGTTGCCCGGGTTTTGAGCCTCTAGATTCTAGTCATCGCCGCCGTCCTCGAAAACCATTTATGCAAATCCTGCATGCAGTGCTTTGGATCGAGACGGTTCGCAGAACAAGAAAACGAGGTGACGCATGGAAAATATCTGTGGCTGGATTGCGCAAGCGGGGAGTTCACCCCTGCGCGAGCCGCTCAAAGGCACGCAGCAGGCCGACTGGCTGGTAATCGGTGCCGGCATCACCGGCCTCAGTGCCGCGCACGCCCTGGCGCAAATGCACCCCCAGGCACGCATCGTGGTCGTGGACCGGCAGCGGGCTGCGCAGGGGGCATCGGCGCGCAATTCCGGTTTTGTGGTGGCCCATGAGCATCCTGCCGCTGGCGAGTTGGTGGGCAGTGACGGATTCGCCGGGTATCAGGTAGATACGTCCATCGGCCGCGCGGCTGCCGACGAGGTCCGTAAGCAGATAGCCCGCCATTGCATCGAATGCGACTTCAGGGAGTCGGGCTATTTCTTCGCCGTCAGCGATCCACGCAAACTGACCCAGGTCGAGGTCAAGCTGCAGACCCTGCGTGCCGTGGGCGCCAGTGCGCAGTTTCTGCAAGGCGAGTCGTTGCTCGAGAAACTCGGCAGCCGGCACTACCGCGCCGCGATCTGGTGCGGCAACGGCAATGCGCTGCTGCAACCTGCGAAGTACGTGAGGGGCTTGCTCGATGCCCTGCCGCCGAAAGTGACGGTCTACGAGAACACCGATATCACAGGCCTTGAGCGCCTGGGTAACGGCCGGATTCGCGCCAGGGGCCAAAACGGCTGTGTCGAGGCCAAACAGGTATTGGTCTGCCTTAACGCCTTTATCCCCCGCGCAGGCATCGAGGACAGTGGCACATTCGCGATGGAACTCAGTGCCAGCCTCACGCGCCCCCTCAGCGATCAAGAGTTTCAAACCCTGGGTGCGCCAGCGTCCTGGGGCGTGCTGTCGACCCGTCCGCTCGGGGCCACGGTGCGCCTGACCCCGGATCGCCGGGTGATGATCCGCAACACCGCGGAGTACCGCTCGAGGGATTTGTCATTGAGCGAATTGTCGACTCGCCGCCAGCACCATGTGCTGGGGTTGCAACGACGTTTCCCGATGCTCGGCGAGCAGGACATCGAATACACCTGGACCGGACATCTCAGCGCTTCGCGTTCCGGGCAACCGTATTTCGGCAAAGTCGAGGAGGGCGTGTTTGCCGTGGCCGGGTGCAATGGTTCCGGCGTGGCGCGGGGCACGCTGTGGGGCCGCTTGCTGGCGGAGCTGGCCTCGGGTCGTGAGTCGCCGCTGATGCGGTCGGTCATGCAACGGGCACAACCCGGCTGGCTGCCGCCCAAACCCTTGCTCGACATCGGTGCCATGCTGCGTATGCGCGTGGAAGCGGTCCGGGCCAGAAGCGAAATCTGAAAACACCCGTTTCACAACAAGAACAAAAGCACTTCCCATCGAAGGTGATTCAACATGCGCGTCAATACGCTTTCCCTTGTGGCCCTGATCTCGACGTTTTCCGCTGTCACCCATGCCGACGAAACCGTAAACATTTCCAACTGGAACGGCTACATCGCCGATGACACCCTGGCCAATTTCACCCGGGACACCGGGATCAAGGCGACCTACGACATCCACGACAGCAACGAAGTGCTGGAATCGAAGCTGATGACCGGCAACACCGGGTATGACGTGGTCAGCCCGTCGAACCACTTCCTGTCACGCCTGATCAAGGCCGGGGCCATCCAGAAACTCGACAGGAGCCAGTTGCCCAACTGGAAAAACCTCGACCCGGCGCTGATGAAAAAGCTTGAGGTCAACGATCCGGGCAACCAGTACGGCTACCCCTACATGTGGGGCACGGCGGGCATCGGCTACAACGTCGAGAAGATCAAGGCGATCTTCGGCAATACCGACGTCACCCGGTCCTGGAGCCTGTTCTTCGACGAAAACAACATCAAGAAGCTCAGCGAGTGTGGGGTGGCGATCATTGACAACCCGACGCAGATCCTGCCGATCACCCTCAATTACCTGGGCCTGCCACCCCACAGCCATGAGCCGGCCGACTACAAGAAAGCCGAGCAGGCGCTGCTGAAAATCCGGCCTTACGTCCAGTATTTCCACGCGTCCAAGTACATCAGCGACCTGGCCAACGGCAACGTCTGCGCGGTGATCGGTTTCAACGGCGACATCGTGCAGGCCGCCGCGAGTGCCAGGGAGGCGAAAAACGGGATCGACATTGCCTACTCGATCCCGGACGAGGGTTCCACCTTGTGGCTGGACATGGTGGTCATGCCCAAGAGCGCGCCACACGAGAAGAACGGCTACGCCTACATGAACTACCTGCTGGAGCCGAAGGTGATTGCCAACATCAGCAACAGCATCCACTACGCCAACCCCAACAGTGCGGCGGATGCCTTCGTCGACCCGGCGGTGAAGCAGGACCTGGCGATCTATCCGCCCAAGAGCGTGATGGACAAGCTGTTTACCGTCGAGGACTTGCCCGCGGCCATTGCACGGTTGAGCACGCGGTTGTGGACCAAGCTGAAAACCAATACGTGACCGATTGGTGATTCCGGTCAATCAGATGTGACACTGCACCTGTGGCGAGGGAGCTTGCTCCCGCTGGGCAGCGAAGCGGCCCCGGCTCTTCATACGAAAAGCTGGGACTGCTGCGCAGTCCAACGGGAGCAAGCTCCCTCGCCACGGTTACTCGTTTGCCTGAGTCAACGATTCATTCAGGCGTCGATGGCCGGGAAGTCGATGTCGGTCAGCGCTGCATTGTTCAGGTAGTTGGTCAATGTCTGCGAAGCCACATGGGCGATCACTTCGATGATCTTGCTGTCGTCGATACCGGCGCTACGGGCAGCGGCGAGCTGCTCGACGGTCAGGTGGCCACGGCTTTCGGTGATCTGGCGGGCGAGGGCGGCAATGGCGTTGAGCTCGCCGTGTCGTGCGCTGAGGATGTCCTGCTTCGACAGCCCGGCCTTGCCGGCGAACAGCGTGTGAGCCGCCAGGCAGTAGTCGCAACCGTTGACCTGCGAGGTGGCAAGGAACACCGCTTCCTTTTCCGTGGCGCTCAGGGATGTCTTGCTCAGTGCGGCTGAGTTTTGCAGATACGAGGCTAGCACCGCTGGGGCATGGGCCAGTACTTTGAAGAGATTGGGCAGAAAACCGATTTTCTTCTGCACGCCTTCCAGCAGCGGGCGGGTGGCGTCGGTGGCGTGTTCCAGGCTGATCGGGGTAATGCGGGTCATGGTGATACTCCGTGGTGTGAAGCGCGGTATGCGCTGGCTACGGAGCTGATGTTAGGGAGAGTGCCTGGTGTTTTGGGTGCGAATCGTCGAGGATATGCGACAGATCGTCCAGAACTGCTTCCGGGAGCCTGTCATGGATCGCTTGTCTACGTTGCTTACACACTTCGGCGTCACTGCCGGCACTTTCCATAGCGGTACGTTCTGCGGCACCGCCGCCTACGACGGACAACAGGCCAGCGGTCATTTGCACCTGCTTCAAGCGGGCGAGTTACTGCTCAAGATGGGCGATCAGCCGGACCTGCAACTGACCGAACCGAGCCTGATCTTTTTCCCCCGGCCCTATCGACATCGCCTGTTTGCGTCTGAGTCGTCCGGCACGCAGCTGGTGTGCGCGACCCTGGATTTCGACGGTGGTGCGGGCAATGCCCTGGCGGCGGCGCTGCCGGATTATCTGGTGCTCAGGCTCGATGAAATCCCGACCCTGGCCGGGACCCTGGAATGGCTGTTCAACGAGGCGTTCGACGGTACTTGCGGGCGCGAAGCGGTGATGGATCGTCTGTTCGAGCTGCTGGTGATTCTGTTGCTGCGGCACATCCTGAGCACCACAGGCCAGCAACCGGGCATGCTGGCCGGCCTCGCCGATGCGCGCCTGGCGCGGCCCCTGAGCCTGATGCATCAAACCCCGTCCAAGGCCTGGAGCGTGGCCGAACTCTCGGTTGCCGCCAACATGTCGCGGGCCAGTTTCGCCGAGCATTTTCGCCGGGTCGTCGGGCAGACGCCGGTGGATTACCTGGTGAGCTGGCGCATCAGCCTGGCCCAGAAACGCCTGCGCGAGGGCCGGCCGATTGCGCTGATTGCCGAGGAAGTTGGTTATGAGAGCCCCTCGGCGCTGGCCCGGGCGTTTCGGCGTAAAACCGGGCTCAGTCCCAGGGAGTGGAAAGGTAGTTGATTCACCCGAAAACCTTGTGGGAGCGGTGCGGCTTCTTTACGCGGGCATCAGAACTTGAACGCCTGCCGTCCCACCAACAGCCATTTACCGTCCTGCTTTTGCCAGATCTGGAAGTTTTCGATTTCCGTCGGCACCACTTCGGTGCCTTTGAGCGCTTGCGCCGAGAAGTGGTGACGAACCAGCGCGACATCGCCGGAGACGGTTATGGTCTGGTTCTGCATCTCAAGGGTCTTGAACGCGCTTTTGCCGGTTTCGATGTCGGCGATGAAGGCCTGCTTGTCCTGGATCTTGCCGCTGGAATGCCCGTAGGTCAGGTTCTCGGCGGTCAAGGCGTTCAGTTCCGGGATGTCTTTGTGCAGCATGGCCTGGGTCAGGTGGTCGACCGCCTGGGCCACATCCTTGTCCGCGGCGGCCGGGGTGGCGGCGACGTAGCCGCTGAACAGGCACAGAAAACCGATCAGCACTTTTGCTTTTTTCATGGGTGTTTCCTTGTTGTTGTAGGGATAGCGCGATGACTGGATGAGCATTCATCAGTCATCGTACAACTTATCATGGGGCAGAGGAAAAAAGCGAACTTGCCTGGTGCCCTTGCCTCGAAGTTAAAAGGGCGATGCCCTGACTTCGAGGTAGTGCGCCATGCAGCCTGATCCGCGTATACGGTTCGACCTGACGTTGCTCATGGTGTTTGTGCTGGTGGTCGTGGCGTCGGGTTTTTCTCCCCGCAGCCGGGTGGACTGGGCGCTGGAAAACCTGCTGGTGCTGTTGCTGGTGGGGACTTTGGTGGCGGTATCTCGTCGGTTCCGCTTGTCGGCGATGTCCATCACGCTGGTGTTTGCGTTTCTGTGCGTGCATGAATTGGGCGCCCATTACACCTATTCCCTGGTGCCTTACGATCACTGGTCTTCGGCGTGGTTGGGCTTCAGTTTTGACCGGGCGGCAGGTACACACCGCAATCACTACGACCGCCTGGTGCATCTGAGCTACGGGTTGCTGCTGGCTTATCCGGTGCGCGAAGTGCTGCGGCGACTGACGCCGCTGCGCGGGTTCTGGCTGTTTTTCGTGACCCTGAACATCATGCTGTCGACATCCGCCTTGTATGAACTGGTGGAGTGGGTTGGCGGTGCCTTCCTGGGCAATGACACGGCGAAGGCCTTCGTCGGCGCGCAAAACGATCCGTGGGATTCGCAAAAGGACATGGCCATCGCGGTTGCCGGGGCGTTTGTCAGCCTGTTGCCGGTGTCCTTGCGCGACAGGGTGCAAAAGCAAGCAATGACGACTGCAAGGTGATCGGTTCAGGCTTTGAAGTAGAGGTTGCCTGACAGGCCGCCTGCTCGCGATGGCATTAGACCAAACAGCGCCAGACTCAAACCTTACAGGTACTTATCCGTCACAGCCCCCTCCGAAGCACTGGACACCGTCTTCGCATACTTGGCCAACACCCCGCGCGTGTACTTGGATGGCGGCCGCACCCAACGCGACTTGCGCTCGGCCAGCACGGCATCGGAGACATCCACCGTGATCTGCCGGGTTTGCGCATCGATGATGATCCTGTCGCCATTCTCGACCAGCGCAATCGGCCCGCCTTCAAAGGCTTCCGGCGTGATATGCCCGACCACGAAACCGTGGGAACCACCGGAAAAACGCCCGTCGGTGATCAGCGCCACCTCCTTGCCGAGGCCCTTGCCCATGACCGCGGAGGTCGGCGAGAGCATTTCGCGCATGCCCGGGCCGCCCTTGGGCCCTTCGTAGCGGATCACGATGACATCGCCGGGCTGCACTTCGCCATTGAGAATGCCGGCCAGCGCACCTTCCTCGCCGTGATAGACCCGGGCCGTGCCTTCGAAACGCAGGCCTTCCTTGCCGGTGATCTTGGCCACGGCGCCGGTGGGCGAGAGGTTGCCGCGCAGAATGACCAGGTGAGAGTCCTTCTTGATCGGCTGGTCGAAAGGGCGGATCACGTCCTGGCCGGCGGGGTAGTCGGGCACGCTGGCCAGGTTTTGCGCCAGGGTCTGGCCGGTGACGGTCAGCACATCACCGTGCAGCATGCCGGCGTCGAGCATGCGCTTCATCAGCGGTTGAATGCCGCCGATGGCCACCAGTTCGCTCATCATGTATTGACCGCTGGGGCGCAGGTCGGCGACCACCGGGGAAACCTTGCCCAACTCAACGAAGTCATCCAGGGTCAGCTCGACGTCCACCGCATTGGCCATGGCCAGCAGATGCAGCACGGCGTTGGTCGAGCCGGCGAGGGCGATCACCACGCGAATGGCGTTCTCGAAGGCTTTGCGGGTCATGATGTCGCGAGGCTTGAGGTCGAGCTTGAGCAGCTCCATCACCTGCTGGCCGGCGCGGAAGCTGTCCGAAGCCTTGTCGCCGCCGATGGCGTCCTGGGAGCTGGAACCGGGCAGGCTCATGCCCAAGGCTTCAATGGCTGAGGCCATGGTGTTGGCGGTGTACATGCCGCCACAGGAACCGGGGCCGGGAATCGCCACTTCCTCGATCTGCTTGACCTGGATCTCGCTGATGTCGCCCCGCGCGTGCTGGCCCACGGCCTCGAACACGGAAATGATGTCGGTGTGGCCGGCACCCGGCTGGATGGTGCCGCCATAGACAAAGATCGACGGGCGATTGAGTCGCGCCATGCCGATCAGGCAGCCCGGCATGTTCTTGTCGCAGCCGCCGATGGTCACCAGGCCATCGAAACCCTCGCAACCGGTGACCACTTCGATGGAGTCGGCGATCACCTCGCGGGACACCAGGGAATACTTCATGCCTTCGGTGCCGTTGGCGATGCCATCGGAAATGGTGATGGTGTTGAAGATCACGCCCTTGGCCCCGGCGGCATTCGCGCCTTTTTCGGCTTCGAGCGCCAGCTTGTCGATGTGCATGTTGCAGGGCGTGACCATGGCCCAGGTCGAGGCGATGCCGATCTGCGGCTTGGTGAAGTCTGCATCGGTAAAGCCCACGGCCCGCAACATGGCGCGTGCCGGTGCGGCCTCCACGCCGTCGATCACTTGCGAGGAGTACTTGCGCAGATCGTCTTTGTCGCTCATGACTGGCTCCTGTCGCTGATGGCTGTTGCTCACACACGCGTTGGGAAAAAACAGGATGAGTATAGAAGGCCGGGCGCCCGGGCCCGGACTAACCGGTCGGGAACAGACGCGCGGGTAAGCCTTGTCGTGATATTCTTGGCGACAACTTGGTTTGACCTGTTCAGTTTGCGTGTCCTTGAGACGTGCCGACGGAATCACTGTCGCTCAAGTAGCTGAAGCCAATAAAGATAAGAAGTCAGTTCAGAAGGGACATTAAAGTGGGGTCGATGCGGTTCATCGGCCTTGTGTGCCCACCCTGCAATCCTTGAGTGCCGCACCCGTGACTGCCGTGAAATACGGGGCAGTGCGCATGAGGATGGAAGGGCGGATGGCGTTTTATCATAGGTGCTACAGATGTTTAAAAAAGTGAACACGGCCCTGCTGGGGCTGGCTTTGTCCATGGGGATGTCTGCCGTCCACGCGGAAGAAGCCAAGAAAGTCGATGTGCTGCTGATCGGTGGCGGCATCATGAGCGCGACCCTGGGTGTGTGGCTCAACGAGCTGGAACCCGGCACCTCGATGCAAATGATCGAGCGCCTCGACGGCGTCGCCCAGGAAAGCTCCAACGGCTGGAACAACGCCGGTACCGGTCACTCCGCCCTGGCCGAGCTGAACTACACCCCGGAAGACGAGAACGGCAAGGTTTCGATCCCGAAGGCCGTTGAAATCAACGAAGCGTTCCAGATCTCCCGTCAGTTCTGGGCCTGGCAGGTTCAGCAAGGCGTGCTGAAGAACCCGCGTTCGTTCATCAACTCCACGCCGCACATGAGCTTCGTGTGGGGCGATGACAACATCAAGTTCCTGAAAAAACGCTACGAAGCCCTGCAAGCGAGCCCGCTGTTCGCCGGCATGCAGTACTCCGAAGACCCGGCTGTGATCAAACAGTGGGTACCGCTGATGATGGAAGGGCGTGACCCGAGCCAGAAAATCGCGGCCACCTGGAGCCCGCTGGGTACCGACGTAAACTTCGGCGAAATCACCCGCCAGTTCGTTGCACACCTGCAAACCACGCCGAAGTTCGACTTGAAGCTGTCCAGCGAAGTACAGGACATCACCAGGAACGAAGACGGCAGCTGGCGTGTCAGCTACAAGAACCTCAAAGACGGCAGCAAGACCGAAACCGACGCCAGGTTCGTGTTCATCGGCGCCGGCGGCGGTGCCCTGCACCTGCTGCAGAAGTCCGGCATTCCTGAAGCCAGGGAATACGCTGGCTTCCCGGTAGGCGGCTCGTTCCTGGTGACCGAGAACCCGACCATCGCCGAGCAACACCTGGCCAAGGCCTACGGCAAAGCTTCCGTTGGCGCTCCGCCGATGTCGGTTCCGCACCTGGACACCCGCGTGCTGGACGGCAAGCGCGTGATCCTGTTTGGCCCGTTCGCGACCTTCAGCACCAAGTTCCTCAAAGAAGGTTCGTACCTGGACCTGCTGACCACCACGACCACCCACAACGTGTGGCCAATGACCAAGGTCGGCATCAAGGAATACCCGCTGGTGGAGTACCTGGCAGGCCAGCTGATGCTGTCTGACGAAGACCGCCTCAACGCCCTGAAGGAATACTTCCCGAACGCCAAGGCTGAAGACTGGCGCCTGTGGCAAGCCGGCCAGCGCGTGCAGATCATCAAGCGTGACGAAGCCGCCGGTGGCGTGCTGAAACTGGGCACCGAGATCGTCGCTTCGCAAGACGGCAGCATCGCCGGCCTGCTGGGCGCCTCCCCAGGCGCATCGACCGCCGCACCGATCATGCTGACCGTGCTGCAGAAAGTGTTCAAGGACAAGGTCGCGACCCCTGACTGGCAGGCAAAACTGCACCAGATCGTACCGAGCTACGGCACCCAGCTGAACGCCAGCCCTGAGAAAGTCGCTGAGGAGTGGGCCTACACCGCCAAGGTGCTGGAACTGACTCCGCCACCCGCGGTGATCGCGCCGGCTGTGACGCCAGTGACGGTCGACACTGCTGTGAAGGCACCGAAGGCTAATGCTGCGAGTGATATGGCTCTCTAATTAGACTGCCGGATCAAAAAAAGCCCACTGAACCGGTAACGGTCAGTGGGTTTTTTTGTGGGTGATGATGTTTTCTGTGACGTCACTCCTCCCATTTCTTATTTTTGATCTAGTAAATGTTGGCATTGAGCAATAATGACATCCAATTTGATCACCCATGGACGAACTTCTGCCTGTTTCCACTCCCGAGGATCAGCCCAGCCTAAGGCTTTTAATCGTGCTGAGCGATACAGTTCGAAGTCATACTCACTTATCGCCATTGAGGCGTTGCCCCAGCAGCGGGCCAGCATCGTTTCGGTGGCACGTGAGGGCTCCAAGCCTTGATCAAGGTCATACAAGTACGCTTTTGTAGCAATCACTGCATCCATCACCAGCTTTAGGGCTTCACGCTTATTTTTCAGCTCTTCTACTGTCTCCTGATTTCTCTCCTTCCAAAATCTTATTGCGTCGACAATTGCGGAAAATGCTTCGATAACCATTGGCTGTTCTCAGGGGAGATTTTTAAGTCTCAATTAGTCTGTTGTTCGCCTTTAACATGGGCAGAGGGCGGCGCTGTTAGGGACCACGCTTTTGACTGCGCTGTGTAACAAAAATTAAAGGCGACGCAGCTCAAACAGTAGCTCCTTAAAGGTGACCAGGGAGTATTAGAACTATTATTTTATTCATGTCCATTGGGCTTGCGCATAGGAACCCACCTCGCTAACCTTCCCCCCGTCGCTGCCAATTCAGCGAACGGGTGTGGTAGCCCGGTTTCTTCATAGACCCAGAACGCCTCAGGGCGTTTTTTTGTGCTGGCTGCTTTGTGGCGGCTGTGCATGGGAGGCTTCGGCCTGCCGGGTTTCTATGACCGGTCTACCACCCTGTGTACAGCCGTCTCCCTATCTTGCGTGGTAGCGAATGGGGAGGTGCTCACTTCATAGGAGCTTCACAATGATAAAGCCAACTCCGAATCCCCCTGATTCAGATTCAGACGCGCAGACAGACATCGATTCCGAGTCCTCATCTCGTAAGCCTAAATTGGCCGAGCGCCGTCCCAACCCCATCTTCACCATCGCCCCCAACGTCAACAACGAAACCCTCCTGGTTCACGCCTGTGAAACCCTTGCCTCGGCCAGTGTCATGGCCAGTGAACTGGCGTTTATCCTCAACGGCCCTAAATGCAATTTGGCATTGGGGATTCAACAGATGATTGCCTTGGCAGAGTTATCAGTGAACCGCGTGCTGGATCAGGTAGATCCGCAGTAGCAGGCGAGGGCAGTTTTTAGCCTGATGGGAAAAAGCCCACTGAACCGGCGACGGTCAGTGGGTTTTTTTGTGGGTGATGACCAAGACATCGTTTTCGAAAAGGCTTCTCTATGCCGTAATGCTGTTCACTTAAGCGTATCTTCAGTCAGAGAGAAACCCGTGGCGAGGGAGCTTGCTCCCGCTTGAGTGCGTAGCACTCACAAAAAACAGCATTGTTGTCACATTTTGGGGCCGCTACGCAGCCCAGCGGGACGATGCGGCGCTCCGACAAGCTCCCTCGCCACAAAAGTAGGTGTGCCTGAAGCACCGCGCTTAAGTGAACAGCATTATCTCTATGCCGCACGTATCGCCACCCCCCTGTCATCAATTGCAAAGTCCCTGACGCTCAATGTGAAGCAGCCCGCTTGCACGTGACGATACTGGTTTGTTTTCCGAAGTCGAACCGTAAAGCGAAACCGCACTGGCACCTTCAGGCCTATGCCTCTTCACCCTGACGAGGGACTGTCAGTTGCATCTCAATAAAACAATCATAGAGAGCGCAGAATGAAGTTCAGTTTTGTAGACAATAGCCAGCCGACCCGCCGACGGGTCTTGCGCGATGCTTTCACCCTGGCTTTGGCGGCCTCGCCGTTGGCAAGCCTGGCCAGGGCAGCCGACGAGTCCGCAGCGGCCAGCGAATCCGCCGAGGAAGTGACCTTTGCCGCCGGCCCACGGCCGCTGGTGCAATACCCGCAAAAACGTCCGTTGACCCTGGTGACCACTCGACCGCCGCATCTGGAGACGCCATTCCCCGTCTTCAATGAAGGGCCGATCACGCCCAATGACGCTTTTTTCGTGCGTTACCACCTGGCCAATTTCCCGACCAGCATTGATCCGGACAGCTACCGCCTGACGATCAAGGGGGCGGTCGACACGCCGCTGTCGCTTTCCCTTGCCGAGCTCAAGGCCCTCGCCACACCGGTAGAGGTGGTGGCCGTCAATCAGTGTTCGGGTAACAGCCGTGGCTTCTCGATGCCTCGCGTGTTCGGTGCTCAGTTGGGTAATGGCTCCATGGGTAATGCGCGGTGGGTGGGGGTACCGCTCAAGGCTGTGCTGGAAAAGGCGGGGGTAAAAGCCGAGGCCCGGCAAGTGACTTTCCGTGGGCTCGATAAACCTGTGCTGCCGAGCACGCCGGAGTTTATCAAGGCGCTGGACATCAGCCATGCCATGGACGGCGAGCCGATGATCGCCTGGTCGATGAATGGCACCGACCTGCCGTTTCTCAACGGTTACCCGATTCGTCTGGTGGTGCCAGGCTACTTCGGTACGTACTGGGTCAAGCACCTGAGTGAGATCGAAGTCCTCGACCATACCTACGACGGATTCTTCATGGCCAAGGGGTACCGGCTTCCGGATAACGAATGCTTGTGCATTGCCCCCGGCACCACGGCGGCGAAAACCCTGCCGATTTCCAAATTGCCGGTGCGCAGTTTCATCACCAGCGTTAAACACGGCGATGTATTGCCGCTGAATAAAAGCAGGGTGCTCAAGGGCATTGCGTTCGACGGGGGCGTCGGGGTCAACAAGGTGGAGGTGTCGATCGACGGCGGAAAAACCTGGCGTGAATCCACGCTCGGGCAAGACCTTGGCCGTTTCTCCTTTCGTGAGTGGACACTGCCGATCACCTTTACCGGCAAGGGCGCCACGCAGTTGATGGTGCGAGCGAGCAACAGCGCTGGCGAGACACAGCCGTTACAAGCCGACTGGAACCCCGCGGGCTACCGCCGCCACGTCATCGAAACCACCCACGTGACCGTCGCCTGAGGAGGACCGCATGAAATTTGTGAAATGCATGACCGCCTTGCTGTGCGCCGCTCAGGTTTGCCTGACGACCCTGGCTGGCGCCGCGCCGCTATCGATCACGTTGCCGCCTGAAACGGCTGCGTTCAAGCCCAGCTCGATGCCTGGCTACGCTTTGGCGCAGCAGAAGTGTTCCGTCTGCCATTCGGCCGATTACATCAATTTCCAGCCGCCGGGCCTGAGCCTGGCGCAATGGACCGCCGAAGCGGGCAAGATGCAGCACGTGTATGGCGCTCCGATCAGCGACCAGGATGTGAGTGTTATTGGCGCTTACCTGGCGGTGACCTACGGCAGTGCGAAGGCCAATGATGCCGATGTTCTGGCGGCCTCGAACGCCCCGGCGCCCCAAACCCCGGCGGTGTCCGTGGCAAAAGTCGACGCCAAGGCCTTGCTGCAGAGCAACGCCTGCCTGTCCTGCCACGCGATCGATCACAAAGTGCTGGGCCCCGCCTACCGCGATGTGGCGGCCAAATATGCCAGGGACCCGCAGGCAATGGACCGGATTATGTCGAGCATCCAGCACGGCGGTAGCGGGAAGTGGGGAGATGTCCCCATGCCGCCTTACGCGCAGTTGAGCCCGGACGACCTGAAAAGCCTGGCGACCTTTATCCTGCAACAGTAAGTCAGTCTAAGCCTGATGCGAAAAGCCCACTGAACCGGCGACGGTCAGTGGGCTTTTTTGTAGACGCGGGCTTGTTCAAGGCATTGAGGAGTTGGTTGTACCGAAGCGCTTGAGAATGTCCTGGTACATCTTGGTCCGCCGGTGATTCTGGCCATAGCCGCCAGCAGCGGCGACGGTGCCGGCCTGGACGTGGTCCAGGTACTTGAATATTTTGCCGGGCGAAAGAAACACGACTTTGTAGCCAAGCCCGATCACGCGGTCTTGCAGCTCATAACCGGGCACACGGTCATCGATCTGAAAATGCAAACCGCGCTGCTTGATCAGCCTGCCATTCCATAACGTGCAAAAGCTTTTCAAGTGGGTTTCCCGGTAGGGCTTCGGGTCTTTCGAGCGCAGGCCCAGCGATTGCTTCAGGCGTCGGTAGTGGTGCTTGAACAGGCGTGAAGTGAAGCGCCACACGGTCCTTGGCAGTCCGCGGTTGAGTTGCTCGGTGCAACCGACCGCGATGACGTTTTGATCCTTGGTGCAGTAGTCCATCATCATCGCAAAGACGTTTGCATCGAAGACGAACGTGTCGGTGTGCATCAGGAACAGGTAGTCGGTATTGATTCTGGCCAGCGCCATGTCCAGCGCTTTGCCATGGGCGATGTGCCCCGGTTCTTTGGCGGGGGCATCGCGCTCGATCAGGTTGATCCAGTCCAGTGAGCGCAAATACTCGACGCTGGCGTCCGCCGAACCGTTATCGACCACCCAGACCGCAATGCCTGATTTTTGTGCAGGCTCCTGCAACAGCTCCAGGCAGATCCTGGTGAGCTCGGGGGTTTTGTAATTAACCAGAACGATGCTGAACGGAGGTTTGGCGCTTGTATCGACACTGCCCATCTTCGAAATGCTCGACTACCCGAAAGTGTCGAAGACTAACGAGACAACCTTAGCCCAAGCTTAATTTCACCTGCACGACACAGACGCTGGCTATCGCTGCCTGACGCCTCGAACGAGCCCGTGCGCACCTCGCCGCCGCGGGTGTAGCGGGCGATTATCCGCCACGGGAATGACCGGCTTCATGTTCGACGAAAGTCGTATGGTGGTTGGTGCTGCCAAATGTTAGTTGGCTTTTGTCTTGAAAGCGCAATTGCAAATTTGTATCATTCGTTTTCAAGTCAGCGATGCAGGGAACGCCGCGCCAAAACAATAATAAGGTCAAGGCAATGCTCAAAATGCTTCTCGTGTACGGTCATCTGCTCGCTACGTGTATTGCCCTGGGGAGGGTGTTGCAGGCGGATCACAAGCTTTGGAGTTGGCGCAAGGAATTACTGGACCAGGCGAGGCTTGAATACCTCGATGAAACCCAGAAAATTGTCAGCCTCGCATTGCTGGCTCTATGGGCAAGCGGGCTGTTGCTGGTGCTTCAGGGTTATCTCTATGAAGGCGAGGCGTATCTGCTCAATCAGAAACTCTGGGCCAAGGTGACGGTCGTCGCACTGTTGAGCCTCAACGGTGCACTGTTGCATCGAGTCGGCTTCCCACTGCTGCAAAAGGCTCCCTTCGTCGCACTGCGCAGTGCAGGCCGCACGCGACTCGCCCTGTTGGGGGCGCTGTCCATGAGCGGTTGGCTGTTCGCCGCTTTCCTGGGGGTGGCTCGAGCCTGGAATCACGTGTTGCCTTACCTGCATGTGATGGGCGCATTCGCCGCATTCTCGTTACTGGCTTGTTGTGTGGCACTGGCAGTCGCCGGCAGGGCGGGCAGTGTCGGTGCGCAAAAATCCTCGGTACCGGGGTAGCGCCCGACAGAGCGTATTTCATCCCTGTAAACTCGGGCTAGCTTCATTGCGCGGGAATAATTCCCGCGCATGAAATTCAGGCTTCTCCCAAGATGTTCCCGGATTGCAACGGGTATTGCGTTGGCACCGCGCTTTGTAAATTCATGGGATTATTTCCCACGCGGCTATACTGGGGTTATCTACCCAGGAATTCGCTGAATGCAATCATCCACGCTGCCCACCTCGCTCCTCAAAGCCTTGCGGCATGTCATGCAGCCGCTGGTGCGCCTGATGCTGCGCAAAGGCGTCACCTACCTGGTGTTTGCCGACCTGCTCAAGGAGGTTTTCGTCGAAGTGGCGGACCGTGAGTTTCGCCTGGGCGAGAAGGCGCCGAGCGACAGCCGCATCAGCCTGCTCACCGGTGTGCATCGCAAGGATGTACGGCGCCTGCGCAATACCGGCGATCCGGCTGCTTCCACGCTTCCGGAAAACATCACGTTCGGTGCGCAACTGGTCAACGCCTGGGCCAGCGCGCCCTTTTGCAACGACGCCGGCCAGCCACAGCCACTGCCTCGATTGGCCAGTGTCGGTGGCGACCGTTCCTTTGACGCCCTGGTGGCGAAGGTCAGCACGGATATCAGGGCACGGGTGGTGTTGGACGAGTGGCTGCGCCTGGGGATCGTGCGCCTCGACGAAAAAGAGCGCGTGCACCTTGAAGCCCAGGCCTTCGTGCCACAAAAGGGCTTCGATGAGAAAGCGGCTTACCTGGGGCATAATCTGCATGATCATGCCTGCGCTGCGGTACACAACCTGAGCAGCGAAGGCCCGGCCTTTTTTGAACGCAGTGTCCACTATGATGCATTGGCCCCGATGAGCGTCGAGGCGTTGCGCGAGGCCGTGGCCAGCGAGGGAATGCAGGCCCTGTTGAGCTTCAACCGACTCGCCGCCGAACTGGAATTCCGGGACCTGCCCAGCCTTGAGCCGCGCCAGCGCATCACGGTCGGCCTGTACTTCTACACTGAAGCTTCCGATCCCAATTCACCAAAAGCTCCTGAATCATGACCGTCAAATTGCGCCTGATTCGTGCAATCGCCCTCGTTCTGGGCCTCGGGTTTGCGATTGTGCTGCAAGCCGCCCCAGCCTGTGTCAGCCAGAATGACGCGGGCACCAGCGAAGTGCCGGTCATCCAGGCACCAGGGGGCACCGGCGGTACGGGCGCAGCGCCTGGCGGCATGGGCGGTACCGGGATCGACGCCGACAACGGTGGAGTCGGTGGTACCGGCGCACCGTTGAAAAAACGCCCTGGCGGCATTGGCGGCACCGGGGCCGTTGCAGGCGGCGTGGGGGGGACAGGCATCAGCGACGATAACGGAGGAGTCGGTGGCACCGGCATTGTCGGCACCATCACCGGGTTCGCCTCGATCTGCGTCAATGGCGTGGAAGTGCACTTCAACAACAACGTTCCTGTCAGCGAGAACGGTATCGCCAGCTCCAGTACCCGCCTGGCGATAGGCCAAGTGGTTGCCGTGCAAGCGTTCAACTCCCGGCGCGGTCTGGAGGCCGGACGCATTTCTATCCTGCACGCCTACGAAGGTCCTTTGACAGCGCTGCCGCGCGATTCCATGCCCATGCGTGTCATGGGGCAACCGGTACGCCTGGCCAAGGGTGCCCAGGTCGCTGCCGGTCTGCGCCCGGGTGATCCCGTACGGGTCAGCGGGCTGCGCGATGCTCGTGGCGAAGTGGTGGCTAGTCGCATCGATCGGGCGCCCGGCCTCAAGGAGGCCAGTGCCATCGGCCCGGTGGATCGCAGCGGCTATCTCCAGGGGCTCAAGCTCAGCAATCACCCAGGCCCGGCGCAGGAAATGCTGGTGCGCGGCCACTGGTCCGGTCGCGAGCTGGACGTGAACCAAAGCCGCCCCGATCCGAGCCTGCCTTTCATTGGCCGGGCACACAATGCGGTGATCGAGGGGCTGGTACAGGGCCGGCAGGACCGCCATCTGGTGGTGGGCGGCTTTAATGTGACGCTGGCGCACGACACCGTGTTTGTCGGTGTGCAGGCTTCGCAGCTGGGGCTGGATCGACGCGTGCGGATCAACGGCGTGTTCACCGGCGCGCGGGAGGTGCAGGCAACGCGGATCGAATTGCCTCGCGAGCGCTCCGATTCGCCCGCCAGCAACCGGCACGGACGACTCGGTTCCAGCGAGCAAGACACCGACGACTCAAGTGGCTCGGGCAACTCGAGCGGCTCAAGCGGCTCAGGAAACTCCGGAGACTCCGGCAATTCCGGCAGTTCGCGGGGTTCGGGAAACTCGGGTAGTGACAGGAGCGGCCGCTCCGAGAGTACAGGCAGTGTCATCGACGATACCCGCCACGGGGGCGGTGACAGTCATGGCGGTGGCGACAAGATAGAGCGCGTTGATGTGGACAAGTCTGGCAAGTCAGAGCGAGTCGAGAAGGTCGATCAATCCGGTAAAGTCGAGAAAGTGGAGAGGGTAGAGCGGGTAGAGAAAGTAGAGAAAGTAGAACGTCCGGAGAAAGTCGAGAAGGTTGATCGGCCAGAGAAGGTTGAGAAAGTCGATCGGCCGGAAAAAGTTGAGAAGATCGAAAAAGTTGATCGGCCAGAAAAAGTCGAGAAAGTGGAGCCCGCTGAAAAAGTCGATCACTCCGGCAGGTCGGGTTAAGTAGCGCAGTCATGATGCACTTTCGTCATAAATAACTAGTCTGGGTAAGTCACGCAACAAAACATGCGTGTGAACTTCGATGACGCCAGACACGAGGTGAACATGGACCCCAAGCGCATCCTGCTCGTCGGTTGGCTTGCCAGCCTGGCCTTGCCGGCCTTGGCCGATACCTTCACGACCTCGATCGGAACCGACTACTCCCGGGGCGACTATGGCACCGGTACTACGTCCGAAACCTGGTACGTCCCGCTGGTGGGCAGATACGAAACCGGTCCCATGACCTACAAGCTCACCGTGCCCTGGCTACGCATCACCAATCCTTCGGTCGGCCCTGGCGGCGAACCGCTGCCCGGCGGTTGCGGCAAGGTGGAAAGCGGTCTGGGCGACACCGTTGCCGGTGCCGACTATGCCGTGCTTGACGGCAGCGTTGGCGGGCTGTTCGTGGACCTGATCGGCAAGGTCAAGTTGCCCACCGCCGATGAAGACGAGTGCCTGGGCACCGGCAAAACCGACTATTCCGCCCAGGTCGATGTCGCCAAAGCCTTCGGTCCCGTGACCGGGTTCGCGACCCTGGGCTGGAAAAAGTTCGGCGACCCGTCGGGCTCCGACTTCGACAACCCGATATTCGCCGGCCTGGGCTTCGCCATGCCCGTGTTCGCGCGCACCACGGCGGGTGTGTCCTACGACTGGCGGCAAAAAGTTGTTTCCACCGGCGACGAAATCAAGGAACTCACACTCTTCCTTACGCACAAGCTCAATCAGGAGTGGAAGTTTCAGTTGTATGCCGTCAAGGGTTTTTCCGACGCCAGCCCGGACGGCGAGGCCGGACTGTTGCTCAGCCACGCTTTCTGATTCCTGCCCGTCATCCGCCGTACCGGCATACCGGGACAGTTCCTGCTGGTCAGCGGTATGACGTCATTGTCCGCTCCCGGACATTTTGCAGTTCAGTTTTTCTTCCTGATCAGTTTATTAATGTAGTACTTCAGGCTTAAACGATCCTTGGGCCTTGGTTTGTAGTGGGTCTTGTTTCTTTGTGCCGGATCGATCGCCATGGTTCCCGCGGTATAGTAATAAAGCGCGATAGACCTGCGGGTAATGTGCTCTGGAGTCGTTAAAGGCTCCGGGTGCCCATGATTACTGTCTTTGTCTGTGTTGAAAATGACGCAGCGATTGTAAATGGGCAGGACTTTTTTAAGGCAGTTCTTCATGCCGACATCCCAAAGTTCCAGGTTGCCGCCGTATTCCTCCTGCCAGTCTTCATTCAGATAAATGATGATATTCAGTCTGCGCTCGACATTAAGTTTTTTGTTGAGCCGGAAGTCCGAGTGTACCCCCAGGAAACCACCGCTTTTCGTTTCGTGCAGGCCACCACCGCTAAAGTAGGGGTCAGGTATCAGTCCTTCGATGCCTGTGAGCTTTTCAAGAAACTGCAACATGGGGGCCGAGTTAAACGCATTGAAAACAGTCTTCAAAAAAGGGTCACATTCGTTGGGACTGATTTGACGTTTGCGTTGACCTTTATAGCCGCGCTCGTAGAGCATTTCATTGTTGGTTGGTTCGACCGGGAAGTGCGAGCAGATGCTCGCAATCAGGTCTTCGTGCAAGAAGTTATCGATGACTATGTGCGGAAATGGCGTAGCCTGAACATAGCGGTCGGTCAACGAGGCACCAAGGGCGCTGGCGGCATTTTGGTCGAAATCAAGCTCCGGGGACAGGGTGATAGGTAGTGCTTGAGTGATGGGTGCCATTACCGCTCCAGTAACTTGATATAAAGACTTTTGGGTGACTTGGAGCAATGTTGAATGCACTGCTCGTTGCGTCTGTTCGTAGCTTAATTTGTTCTGTCATCCTTGTTCAGACGCTTAAGGATGTTGTTGTACATTTTGGTTCGTCTATGAGTTTTATCATAACCACCAGCCGCTGCAACAGTGCCGGCCTGAATGTGATCCAGATAACTGAAGATTTTACGCGGCGATATCATCTCTACGATATAACCCAGCGCGGTCATGCGGTCCTGAAGAGTATAGCCAGGCACGCGATCATCCATCGAAAAGTGCATGTTGTGCTGTTTTACAAGTTTGCAGTTCCACAATGTGCAGAAGCTTTTCAAATAGACTTCTTTGTACGGCTTTGGTTCTCTTGAACGCAATCCCATGGAGATTTTCAGGCGTCTGAAGTGATGCTTGAATAGTCGTGAGCTAAAGCGCCACGCAGTTCTCATGGTGCCGCGGTTTATTTGCTCGACACAACCGACGGCCACGACGTTTGGATTTTTCAGGCATTTATTCAGCATCATCGAAAATACATTTTTGTCGAAAACAAATGTATCGGTGTGCATCAGGAATAAATAATCGGTGTCTATTCGCTCCAAGACAAGGTCAAGTGCCTTGCCATGCGCAATATGTCCCGCTTCTGGTTCGGAAATAGAGCGCTCGATCAAGTTGATCCAGTCAAGAGTTCGTAAATACTCAGTGCTCTCGTCGGCGGAATAGTTATCAACTACCCATACTGGAACGCTGTTGCTGCCAAAATGCTGGTGTAATAAGTCCAGGCATATCTTGGTGATTTCTGGTGTTTTGTAATTTACTATAACTATGCTGAAGGCTTTGGGGCTTTCAGTCAGTAAATCAGGGTTGTTCATCGTTCAGGTGCTCAATGTTATTTTATTTGACTGTATGAATGAATGAACTTTTATACGTTTTTTGCTTGTTTGCCGCGCAAAATCTTGCATGGCCTTAGAGCACAATTTGTTAAGTCGCTTTCTCATGCATAGTAACCACGGACTGCTCAGGCCCGATGGAGAGCAGTAGAAACGGACTTCATCGTATAAGGATCTGCCCTGCAGGTAAACATTTTGACTTGATTCGTTACATCAGGGGGCTGCTCAGGCCAGCTTCCCAAACAGGGCGTCATGCGCCGAATACCATGCGCCGGTTGAGCGTGGGTGGGGCTCGTTCTGCAACTCACTGCTTGTAGCCAATCTGGCGCAGCAAGTTCTTGCGCCACAGGATGTCTTCATCGCCTTCGATGTCGTTGGCACAAAAGCCATCCACTACGCCCAGGATTGCTCGCCCTTGCTGCGTTTCAGCGAGGATCACTTCGGTTGGATTGGCTGTTGCACAAAAAATACGGCATACCTCCGGAACCATTTTGATGGTGTTCAACACGTTCAACGGATAGAAACCGTCGCCCAGGAAAATGATGAAGCTATGGCCTGCGGCGATGGCTTTCGCATTCTTTTGTGCAAGTTCAATCATTGAGTTATCGGTGCCGGACCATCGCACCAGGCATTTGCCGGAGGCTTCACAAAAGGCCATGCCAAACTGGATCCCTGGCACGGTATTGACCAGCGCTTCGTGGATGTCCTCGACGGACTTGATGAAGTGCGTCTGTCCCAGAATGAAGTTCGTCACATCCGGCTTTTCGATTTTCAACGTGATGAGTTGCATTTCAAACGCCTCCTTTCACGGGTTGCCAGGAGAGCCTGGCAACAAACCAAGCATAGCCACTCATTTGCTATTGCCGCGTCCTCTTTCTGCTTTTGGCCGACTGCTCAACGAATGCCCCGGACCGGATACCCGGTCGTTGACACTTGGGCTGACAGGGCTAATCTAAGTGATGTGGGAATATTTCCCACGCAAAGATTCCAGCTGGCTCCGAGGGATCGTACGGAAACCGCAGTGGTTCATTGTTGCTGCAGATTTATGGCCGTGCCGGTTGGCGGGCCGCTCCAATGGGCGGCCGGGAACTCACTGGACATTGCGTTCGATACGGAGGTGAAAACGCAACTCCAAACGGAGGTGCATCATGCTGCTCAAGAAATGTTTGTTGGCTCTGGCAATAGGCGGGGTCCTGTCGGCATCGACTGTCCTGGTGCCCGATTACATCAGTAGTTTCTCCAGCGTGTATGCCAAAGATGGCGGCAGCGGCGGTGGTGGTAGCGGCGGAGGCGGTGGCGGTCACGGCGGTGGCGGCGGTTCCGGCGGGGGTGGTCACGGTGGTGGCGGTGGCTCCGGTGGTGGCGGTGGTTCCGGAGGCGGCGGTCACGGTGGTGACGGCGGCGGAGGCGGCCACGGTGGCGGTGGCTCCGGTAGTGGAGGTTCTGGAGGCGGTGGTCACGGTGGCGACGGCGGCGGCCATGGAGGAGAGGGTGGCGGTCATGGTGCAACAGGCCATGACGGTGACGGTCGTGGAGGTCCGGGGCGCGGCGACGCTGACCATGGTGGTGTAGCCGGGAACAAAGGCCCGGGCAAAGCGCATGACAACGACGATGACCATGGTGGAATGGCCGGAAACAGAGGCCCAGGCAAAGCAAAAGACAAAGACGCGCGTGACAACGATGATGACAACGACGCGGATAACGCCGCAGATGCAGCCAGAGAAGCTGCAGAAGACGCCGGTGACGCTGCAAGGGAAGCCGCGGAAGACGCCAGGGACGCTGCCAGGGAAGCCGCGGAAGACAGGGGCGTTGCCAGAAATGACGCTGATGTAGCCAGAGACGCGGCCAAGGCTGATGCAGACGCAGCTCGGGACGCGGCCAAGGCTGATGCAGATGCAGCCCGGGACGCCGCCAGAGCTGAGGCGGATGCCGCCCGGGATGCCGCACGAGCTGCTGGCGTACCGCGCGCAGATGCAGATGCAGCCAGAGACGCTGCACGTGCCGCCGCGGATGCAGCCCGTGACGCCGCCAAGGCCGACGCGGATGCTGCCAGAGACGCAGCCAAGGCCGACGCAGATGCTGCCAGGGACGCAGCCAAGGCCAAGGCGAACGTAGCCAGAGAGGCTGACAAAGCAGTCAAAGAGGCTGACAAGGCAGTCAAAGAGGCTGACAAAGCCAAGGCGAAGGCGGCCAGAGAGGATGTAGCGGATGCGCCGGATGCCCCGGACGCGCCGGATTTCGACACGGTTGAGGTAGAGAACTAGGCCCGCACGTTCGATGGCGAACACCACGGGCATACCCGTAGATTACGTCCCGGGCGTTTGAGGGACGTATCGTCAAAGCGTCGCAAGCCCTGAAGAATCACGGGGCTTGCGACTTTTTTCGACTTCGTGTCTTTGAAATTTCCTGCCGCAATACCGCTCATTCATAGTGGTTTATGCGAAATCCTGTGCGTTGCTCCGGGTTTTTTGCACGAAACTTCACGCCTGTCGCTCGTATCATTTCTCCCGGAAACCACCGTGAGCATGGCGATGACAAAAAACACAGCGTTGTGGGACATCAGTCCACCCTTGAGTAGCGAGACACCGACCTGGCCGGGTGACACGCCCTTCCAGGAGGAGCGTGTCTGGACCTACGGTCCCGAGTGTCCGGTGAATGTCGGACGCATCACCCTGTCGCCCCATACCGGCGCCCACGTCGATGCACCGCTGCATTACAGCGCCGACGGCGCGGCGATTGGCGAGGTCGGGTTGGACGTCTATATCGGGCCTTGCCGCGTTTTGCATTGTCTGGACAGCGGCGAGCTGGTGCAGCCGGGGCAACTGGAAGGGCGTTTGCACAATGTGCCCGAGCGTGTGCTGCTGCGAACCTATCGACAGGCACCGCTGACGACCTGGGATTCGAATTTCACGGCGGTTGCCAAGGAAACCATCGACCTGCTGGCGAGCCTTGGCGTGCGCTTGATCGGCATCGATACGCCGTCACTGGACCCGCAGCAATCCAGGACCATGGACTCCCACGGCGCCGTGGCCCGCCATCACATGGCGATCCTGGAAGGCATCGTGCTGGACGAGGTCCCGGAGGGCGATTATGAACTGATCGCCTTGCCGCTGCGGTTCGCTCATCTGGATGCCAGTCCGGTCAGGGCGATTTTGCGGCCGTTGAGTACTTCACAACCCATTCAACAGATCTGAAGGGGGCGCCAGCCTGGCGCCCCCTTCGGGTGAGCGGTGTCAGGCATTACTCTCGGTGAATTTCTCGTAGTACAGCTGCACGCTGTCCAGTGCCTGTGCCAGCAGCCAGGTCTTGATCGACTCCACCATCGGCGGCGGCCCACAGACGTACATATCGACCTGGCCATCGCGCAGTTCCGCGACGTCGAAGTGTTCGGCGATGTAGCCGCGCTTGCCGGTCCAGTGCGGCGACGGTTCGCTGACCACCTCGGTGTAGCGAAACCCAGGGATGCGTTGTTCATACGCCTGGATACGCGCCTGTTCGCACAAATCGGCCGCATCGCGCACGCCGTAGTACAAGTGCACGGGTTGCTCGCAGCCGCGTTCGGCGAGTTCGTCGAGCATGCCCAGCAATGCCGAAAGACCGGTGCCACCGGCCACCAGGATCAACGGCCTGGCGACGTGTCGCAGATAAAACGCCCCCAGCGGTGCCTCCAGGGCAATTTCGTCCCCCACCTGGCAGCGTTCGCGGATGTAGTTGCTCATTACGCCATCGGGAAGCAGGCGAATCAGAAACTGCAGCTCATTGCTGGCGCTCGGCCGATTGGCGAACGAGTAGGAGCGCTTGTTTTCGGTTCCCGGAATCAACAGCCGGGCGTACTGTCCGGGCAGGTAATCCAGCGATTGCCCCGCATTGCCCAGGTTCAGATGCAGGATCGCCGTGCTGGCCGAGACCTGTTTGACATCGGTGACTGTTGCCCTGAGTTGATCGGGGCCGGCGGCGTTGCACAGGCTGGACGCGAAGTCGAAGTAGAACGCCGCGTCGGATTTGACCCGTGTCTGGCAGGTGAGCATTTTGCGTTGTTGCAGGTCCTGGCTGGAGAGGGCTTCCTCATCCACATAGTCCTGGCTGTAGTCGCCTGATTCGCATCGCCCCTGGCAGGTTCCGCAGACACCTTCGCGGCAATCCAGGGGAATGTTGATGCCATTGCGCAAGGCAGCGTCGAGCAGGATTTCGTTGGGTTGTACGGGAAAGAACAGCGTTTTGCCGTCGGCAAAGCTGAACGCGACCTTATGGTTCATGCCCCGGTCTCCTTGGATTCACAGGTGGTAGAAGTCGAGTACCGAGTTGATGGTGTCGTTGAGCAGCAACACATGCTTGCGGGTGATCAGCCAGCTATCGGCGTGGGGCTTGAGGTGATAGGTCGCGCGGCCGAAAAACTGCTCGGCCGTGGCCAGGCGGTAGTACAGCGTGTGCCAGTTCAGGCGCACCTCCAGCTCGCCATTTGCAAGCTCGCCGATTCGCACGTTGCTGATCTGATGCAGGGTGCGCGGCATCGGCGTCGAGGACGCGGACTTGCCCGTACGCAGGCGGAACACACGGTCTTCCAGGCCTGAACGGTTGGGGTAGTAGATCAGCGACATTTCGCGCTTGGGGTCACGGGTGTAGACGTGTTCGGAGTCCCATTGCGGCAAGTGGAACTCGCTGTGTCCGGCAAACAGCTGGAGGTAGGCATCCCAGTCCTGGGCGTCGCACAGTTCGGATTTACGATAGAAAAACTGTTCGATCTGGTACTGCAATTGCGCATTCATCATTGCACCTCACGGAGTTTCAGGGATTTGGCGTCCAGACCGTCCAGCAGGAATTTCTGCCAGTTGCTGTGCTGGTTGACGTACAGCCCTTCGTGGGTGAATTCAGTGCCGGTCATGGCCGGGGCAATGCCGATCGCCTCGCTGTTGGGCGTGGCGCCGCTGGCCCAGCGGTGACTGCCGCGGGATATGTCGCTCCAGCGCTCCAGGCGTGCCTGGAAACCACGCTGGGCTTCACGGAACTCCACCAGGTCATCCGGTGTGCCCAGGCCCGAGACGTTGAAGAAATCCTCGAACTGGCGAATGCGGTTTTCGCGGTCGGCGTCCGACTCGTTCTTGACCCCCAGGCACTGGCTGATGATTTCGGTCTTGTTCCACGCCACCGGGCGGATGATGCGCAATTGCGAGCTGATCTGATCGAGGAAAAACAGGCTCGGATAGATGTTCAGGTTGCGCAGGCGATGCATCATCCACTCGGCCTTTTGCTGGCCGTGTTCTTCGATCAGTCGCGGCATGATGGTCGCGTAGCCGGAGCGTACCGACGGGTTTGGCATGTCGCTGAACAGCAGGCTGTGTCCGTTATCGAACGCGAACCAGCCATCATCGGTATTGGCGTCGCCGGCGCCGAGCTTGCTGTAGTCGAGGGTGCCGCTGGCGGCGGTGCCGTTCTCGCTGTTGACCTGCTGGCGATGCTGCACCGTGGCCACGTAGTTGTAGTGCACTGTGCTGACGTGATAACCGTCGAGGCCGTTTTCGTTCTGCAGTTTCCAGTTGCCGTCGTAGGTGTACGCCGACTTGCCGGGCAGCACTTCCAGCTCACCGGTCGGCGACTGGGCGACCATCATGTCAAAGAACACTTTGGCATCGCCGAGGAAGTCTTCCAGGCTGTTGTCGGCCTGCACATCAAGGCTGATGAAGACGAATCCCTTGTAGCTCTGGATACGCGCCTTTTTCAGGCCGCGGGTGGCTTTGTCGAAGCCTTCCGGGTACTCGCCCGGCGCCTTGACCTTGACCAGGCGGCCATCGCTTTTGTAGCACCAGGCATGGAAGGGGCAGGTGAAGGTCGACTGGTTGCCCTTGCCGACGCGGGTCAGCGTCGTGCCGCGATGCTGGCAGGCGTTGATCAGTGCATTGAGCTGACCGTCACCGTCACGGGTGATGATCATCGGCTGGCGGCCGGCGCGCATAGTCACGAAGTCGTGGTTGTTGGCCAGTTCGCTTTCGTGGCAGGCGTAGATCCAGTTCTTCTCGAAGATCATCTCCATTTCCAGATCGAACAACTGCGGCTCGGTGAACATGTCCCGGGCGATGCGGAATACGCCTTCTACGGGGCGGAAGTCCAGGCAGCTTTCGATGAACGTTTTCCATTGCTCGACGTTTCTTTCGCCACTCATGAGGTGTACCTGTTTTTATTGGGGCTAATCGGTACGTCATTAGAGGGAGTGGGGTGTGCCTGGGTCTATCCGCTTTGTGGGCGAAGGCAGTCCGTAAAATTGGTGGGTTCCCAAAAGATCGCAGCCTTCGGCAGCTCCTACATCGGACGCGTGTAATTGTAGGAGCTGCCGCAGGCTGCGATGCTGGCGATCGCGCGCGCGCCGGGTAACAACAGCGTGTGATGGGCTGGGCAGCAACTACCCAAACCACGCATCAAGCGATGGACGGCTGAACTTGTCTGCAGCAATCAGGTACTGTTTTGCGAGGCCGCGAATGCGATTTGATAGTCGTGTTATCCACTTAATTGGCGATTGCTATCCACTGGGTCAGCGCCGTCTTCTAGTGGCTTGGAACTTGCCTTTGCAAACCGTATACGCGCCGTCAGAGCGCGCTGAAAAAAACCTTGAGTGCACCTTGATGAGCAACAACGTCGATCCGCAATTTCGCGACATTCGTGTCGACAGTGATGACCTGGAGGCCGCCAGAAGCTGGATGTCCGGTATTTGCGGTCCCCATCGGCTGGTGAGCGCGAACCCCGAACGGATTCGCTTTCATCACAACGCCAACATGTTCAAGTCGATGGCCACCACCCTGGGCACCATCGAATACGGAACCGATGTCACCATCGATATCGAAGACGCCGAGCACTTCAGCAGTTACAGCCTGAGCTTGCCATTGGTGGGTGAACAGGAGCTGAGCAAGGATGGCAGCGTGGTCAGGTCGGACCGCGATCAAGGGGTCATCATTTCCCCCAATGAAAACCAGCTGCTGGCGATTTCCGGTGACTGTCGCAAGGTCCAGGTGGTGATTACCCGAGTGGCGATGAGCGAGGCGCTGGAGGGGATGTTGCAGCGACCCCTGGATGCGCCGCTGCGCTTCGAACCGGTGATGGATGCGATCGATGGGCCATCGGCGTCGTGGTGGCGCATGGCGCGTTATTTCATCGACGAGATGGAGCGCAGCAGTGAACTCTTCGAGCAGGTGGCTTTCACCCGGGACATTGAAAGCTCGCTGATCAAAGGTTTGATCCTGGCCCAGCCAAACAACTACTCACAAGAACTGCGGGACGCGCTGGGGGTGAAGTTGCCGCACTACCTGGTCAGGGCCCGGCAATACATCCACGACAACGCCCGGGAAGCGTTGCATCTGGAGGACATCGAAGCCGCGGCCGGCGTTTCGCGCTTCAAGTTGTTCGACGCGTTCAAGAAATACTTCGCCCTGTCGCCGATGGCCTACCTGAAAAAGTATCGCTTGAACGCCGTGCGCCAGGAGATCCTCGAGCACGGCACGGTGCGTAGTATTTCCGGGATCGCCATGGGCTGGGGCTTCATACACCTGGGGCGTTTTTCCACCGAGTACCGCAAGCTGTTCGACGAAACCCCGAGCATGACCTTGCAGCGCAACGAAGCCCGACGCCAGCAGGGACTTTGACGGCCCCCCCCGGCCTTACTTGCGTAACACCAGATCAAGCAACTGCTCGCGCTCCTTGATTTTTTGCAGGACGATTTCCGAACGTATGTCGGTGACGCCGGCGGTGCGGTTGAGGTGATTGACGATGAAATCCGAGAAGTGCTTGAGGTTGCGGGCCTGGACCCGCAACACATAGTTGCTCGCCCCGGTAATGACATACGCGGTGACCACCTCCGGCCACTGCTGAACCTTCTTGATGAAGGTCTCGTGCCAGTCCTCCACGTCCTGTCGCAACGACACATGGACGATCGCTTCCAGCTCAATGCCCAGCCGCTCGGCATTCAGCACCGCGCGATAGCCGGTGATGATTCCCTCGCTTTCCAGCAGGCGTAAACGTCGCAGGCAAGCCGAGGGTGACAGGGCGACTTTCTCTGCCAATTCCTGATTGCTGATACGGCCATCCTGTTGCAATTGATGCAGGATCCGCAGGTCTGTCGAGTCGAGATTCATGGTTTGAATAAATCCGCGTTTATTGGGGCTTGATTCGAATATTCTGCGAAATAACTACTACATGGCCGGTTACTTTGCACGAAAATTCTTCAAAGGTTCGTTCATTATCTCTCCACCGAAAGGCAAGCGAATCGCCTTTATTCAGGGCGCCGGAACCGGCTGATGCAACCTGCCCGGATGGCGTCGCATAACAAAAAACAGGACACCCGATGACGACAAGAAACAGTTGCCTGGCGCTTGATGCCCAGGACGCTCTGGCCCCTTTGCGCCAGCAGTTTGCGCTCCCCGAGGGCGTTATTTATCTCGATGGCAACTCCCTGGGCGCACGGCCGGTCGCTGCATTGGCGCGGGCGCAAGCGGTGGTCGCCGAGGAATGGGGCAATGGCTTGATTCGCAGCTGGAACAGCGCCGGTTGGCGCGAGCTGTCCGAGCGTTTGGGCAATCGCCTGGCGGGTCTGATCGGCGCGGGGGAGGGTGAAGTGGTGGTGACCGATACCACCTCGATCAACCTGTTCAAAGTGCTGAGCGCTGCCTTGCGCGTACAGGCCACCAGGTCGCCGCAGCGGCGAGTGATCGTCAGCGAATCGAGCAACTTCCCCACCGACCTGTATATCGCCGAAGGCCTCGCGCAGATGCTGCAACAGGGTTACACCCTGCGCCTGGTCGACAGTCCTGAAGTGTTGCCGCATGCGATTGACCAGGACACGGCGGTGGTCATGCTCACCCACGTCAATTACAAGACCGGCTATATGCACGACATGCAGGCCCTGACCGCGCTGACCCACGAATGTGGTGCGCTGGCCATCTGGGACCTGGCCCATTCCGCTGGCGCGGTGCCGGTTGATCTGCACCAGGCGGGTGCCGACTACGCCATCGGCTGCACCTACAAGTACCTCAATGGCGGGCCGGGCTCCCAGGCCTTTGTCTGGGTTTCGCCGCGGTTGTGCGATCTGGTGCCGCAGCCGTTGTCCGGCTGGTTCGGCCATTCACGGCAGTTCGCTATGGAGTCGCATTACGAGCCGAGCAGCGGTATCGCCCGCTACCTGTGCGGCACCCAGCCGATTACCTCATTGGCGATGGTCGAGTGCGGCCTGGATGTGTTCGCCCAGACCGACATGGCCAGCTTGCGCCGCAAATCCCTGGCCCTGACGGACCTGTTCATCGAATTGGTCGAGCAGCGTTGCGCGGCCCACGAACTGAAGTTGATCACACCCCGTGAGCACGCCAGGCGTGGCAGCCACGTCAGCTTCGAACATCCGCAAGGTTATGCGGTGATCCAGGCCCTGATCGAGCGGGGCGTGATTGGTGACTACCGTGAACCGCGCATCATGCGTTTCGGTTTCACCCCGCTGTACACGACCTTCACCGAAGTCTGGGATGCGGTACAAATCCTCGGCGAGATCCTCGACCGGAACACTTGGTCACAAGCGCAATTCCAGGTTCGCCACAGCGTGACCTGAACCCTCCGACATCCGATTCCTGCCGCAGGAGTTTCTCTGCGGCAGGGCTTCGGCCGCCGGCAATAACCAGTTCTGCAATCACAATAATAAGGAGCACGCAGAATGAAACTGTCCCTCTGGCCCGCCTTGCCGCTCGCCATCTCCAGTTGCCTTGGCCAAATGGCCTGTGCCGCCTCCGACAACGGATTTGTCGAAGACAGCAGCCTGACCCTGACTAACCGTAACTTCTATTTCTACCGCAATAACCTCAACAACCCGGGCGGGCAGAACTATCGGGATGAGTGGGCCCACGGGATCATGCTCGATTATCGCTCCGGCTACACCCAGGGAACGGTGGGTTTCGGGGTCGATGCCTACGCGCAGTTGGGCCTCAAGCTCGACAGTGGCAAGGGACGCACGGGTACGGGTTTGCTGCCGGTCGATGCCGATGGTCGCCCCGAGGATGAGTACTCCGAAGCGGGTGGCGCGGTGAAGGCGCGGATTTCCCGGACCGAACTCAAGTACGGCAACCTGACGCCGCTCAACCCGGTGTTCGGCACCGGCAATGCGCGACTGTTCACCAGCAGTGCCACCGGCTTTCAACTGACCAGCAATGAACTCAAGGCGTTGCAACTGGACATCGGTCATTTCACCGCCGGCAACGACAGTAATTCGACCAATGCCAATGGCGCGCTCAAAGCGCTGTACGCCGGCGTGGAAACCCGCAGTGTCGATTATCTGGGCGGCAGCTACGCCCTGAGCGATCAACTGAGTGTCAGCCTCTACGGTTCGCAGTTCACCGACATCTGGCGCCAGTACTACGGCAACGCCAACTACACCCATGCCCTTGGTGAAGGCCAGTCGCTGAACCTGGATTTCAACATCTACCGCACCAACGACAGCGGCCAGAGCCTGGCCGGCAGGATCGACAACACCACCTGGTCGCTGTCCACCGCGTACAGGTTCGGTGCCCATCGGTTGACCCTGGCGTACCAGCGGGTCGATGGCGACGAGCCGTTCGATTACCTGGGGTTCGATCAGCAACCGGGTACCTCGATTTTCCTCGCCAACTCGATTCAGGTCCTCGACTTCAACGCCCCCAACGAACGCTCCTGGCAACTGCGTTATGACCTGGACATGGCGCCTTTCGGCGTGCCGGGCCTGAGCTTCATGTCCCGCTACGTCAGTGGTGACCACATCGATGACAGCCATTATGACGGTGGCCCCAATGGCGCCTACGGACGATACGGCGATGACGGCAAGCGCTGGGAGCGCGACATCGAGGCGCGCTATGTCGTGCAGTCGGGCAAGGCCCGGGACCTTTCAATCCGCGTGCGTCAGGCCAGTGTGCGTTCCACCGCGCAGGTCGCCCGCGCCGATACCACGGACAACAACGAAGTCCGGGTGATCATCGAGTATCCACTGAGTATTTTCTGATCCGTGTCCTGCTGTGCGTGGCTGATCCCCACTGTTAAACCCACGACGTGCTCTTCAAGAAAGACAAAATCCAGAGGACATAAAAATGACCGATAACTCCGGTTTCGAAACGATATCCAAGCGTGAACACGGCCTGCGGCGTCAGTTGACGTCGGGGCAAATGAGCATGATCGCCATTGGCGGTGCAATCGGCACCGGGCTGTTCATGGGCAGCGCCTATGCCATCGGCTATGCCGGGCCGAGCGTATTGCTCAGCTATGCCATCGGCGCAATCATCACCTTGCTGCTGATGGGCTGCCTGGCGGAAATGACCGTGGCCCATTCGACCTCGGGTTCGTTCGGTGCCTACGCCGAATTTTATGTCAGCCCGCTGGCCGGGTTCCTGGTGCGCTATGCCTACTGGGCGGCGATTGTGCTGGCGGTGGGCACGGAAGTGACGGCGGTGGCGATGTACATGAAGTACTGGTTCGCCAACGTGCCGGAGTGGATATGGATCGTCTCGTTCTCCAGCGTGCTGATCGTGCTCAATGCCATCAGCGTGAAGACCTTCGGCACCTTCGAGTACTGGTTCTCGACCATCAAGATCGGCGCGATTGTCGGTTTCATCATCCTGGCGGTGTACGTGGTGTTCGGTTCCGGCAATCCGCAATACGGCGTGCACAATTACACGGCTCACGGCGGCTTTTTCCCCAATGGTCTGCAAGGGATGTGGATCGCGGTGATCGTGTCGATCTTCAGCTACCTGAGCGTGGAGATGATCGCGGTGGCGGCCGGTGAGGCAAAAGACCCGGAACAAGCGGTGAAGAAAGCCTTCCGCGGGACTATCGTGCGCCTGGTGGTGTTCTACCTGCTGACCCTGGCGTTGATGCTGGCGATCGTGCCTTGGGTCCAGGCTGGCCATGCCCAGAGTCCGTTCGTCACGGTGATGCAAGCCATCGGCATTCCCGGCGCCACCGGCGTGATGAATTTCGTGATCCTGATCGCGGCGTTGTCAGCGATGAACAGCCAGTTGTACATCACCACGCGCATGATGTTCAGCCTGTCCCGCGCCGGCTACGCGCCAAAATCCATGGGGGTATTGAGCAAGACCGGGATCCCGCTGAACGCGCTGTTGCTCTCCAGCTCGGGTATCGCCCTGGCGACCTTGCTCAACATCCTGTACCCGGAAAGTTCGTTCACCTTGATGATGGCGATCTCGATGTTCGGCGCGATCTTTACCTGGTTCATGATCTTCCTCACACACTTCTGTTTCCGTCGTTTTCACGAACGCAACGGCAACCGCAAACTGTCGTTCCGCATGCGCCTGTTTCCCTACAGCACATTGCTGGGGCTGGTGCTGATGGGGGCTGTGATGATCACGACCTACTTCACTGAAGCCTTCAAGATGACCCTGGTGTTCGGCGTGCCGTTCCTGCTGGTGCTGTCGATTGTCTACGGTGTTTTCTTCCGCAAGACCAGGGGCGTTGCGGCGCTGAGTGCGCAAGCCAGACTCTAGCCTGAGGGTCGTGCCGGGGCGGCGCACTTAATACTCGTTCTCCCATCGCCTTTATTTCCCGGGGTGTCATCCCTCGAGTTCTTCGGGGGAAACCACCCAGATGCTGCACGGCATTTTGTAAAGCAGGTGTTCCACGGTACTGCCGATCAAACGCTCCATCGCGCGATGCCCCACGCGGCCCATGACAATCACGTCGATGTCATAGGCATCGACGAAGCTGCACAGCACCCTGGCCGGGTCGCCCATGATCATGTGCTGGTTCTGCGGCGGGATGCCGTTGCGCTCGGCCAACTCGCCGAAGGCCTCGCCCTGCATGTCGAACAGGGTCTTGGCTTTGCTTGAAGAGAAAAACGCCGAGCCATTGCTAAAGCCAAATTCGTCGGCACTGATCGAAGACAGGTCATGGGCATAGACGACATCGAGTTGGGCGTTGCAGGTGCTCGCCAGTTTCGACGCTTCGCGCAAAATCCTGTCGTTGAAACCTTCGTACTGGCCATCACGATGGAAAGGGTCGACGGCGGCAACGATCCTGCGCGGCAGTGCGTGATGCATCTGGCTGACAAAATGCAGAGGCACCGGGCACTCGCGTAGCAGATGAATATCGAGGGGGGTGAACATCAGCCGCGACAGCAGCGACTCGTGTTCCAGTTCCTTGATCAGAACAGCCATTTTGGCCTCTTCAAGATGAATCAGGATTTCCTGCAACGGGTTATTGACCCAGACCACTTCGGTCGTGACGTGCACGCCGATCTTGCGTAACGGCCGGGCCTGTTCTTCGAGCCATTGCTGGTGGCGTTCGACATAGCCCAAACGGATTTCTTCGCGCGCCTGCTCGTTCACCAGACCCGCGGTCACCAGGCCTTCCAGGTAATCAAACGCAACGATGTGCAGTGCAGCTCCCGAGGCCTTGGCCAGGGCGGCAGCCCGGTCGAAGGCCGGGCTGTTTTTCATGAGCGGTGAGACGACCAGCATGAATCTTGATGGCTCGGACATGACAAATCTCCCGTGGCGATTGCGTCTGCTCATTTGAGAAGCTGCATTCAGGCAGGAACACCTTGCCTGGATCTTGAGACGACGCACAGAGATGAGTTTGATCTTTATCAAGCAGTCGCTTGACCGGAATACGCTCCCGACGTGCGGTGGGCACGGCAGGTCCAAACACGGATTTGTTGACCATTGTCAAACCTTCGCCTGCCAGCCCGGTGCAGTCTCGGGAGCAGGGTCATGAAGGTCGCAATTACACTTTGAAGTTAAAGCATGTCTCCAGCTTTAACGGAGGTTGACGATGAACATTGATATTACCGAGCAACGGGTTCCCCATTGCTGGGTTGTGCACCTGGATGCCCTGGAAGTCAATTTCAATAGCCAGGAAGCTGCCAGTAGCTTTGTCGGCCAACTCAAGGCACGTATCGAGGCACCTCATGTCTGGCCAGTGACTGTCCGCTCGGCGGCAAGTTGTCGAACTGTCCCGGCCCGGGAACAGGAGGTTCGTTTCGACCTCGTGGAGTGACGATACCGACCACGCCTGTCCATATACCCGGGTACCGAGGTGTCCTATGTCCAATGCTCAGCATGTACTGTTGATCGCCCCCCCGACCATGACCCAGACACCGGCATTCGATCGCGCCGGCGCGTTGGCTCGCGCCATGCAATTGCCCCTGCATATCGTGGCATTCGATTATTTTCAGGCCCTGGCGGTAGCCGGTCTGTTCGCCCCCGAACAAATAAGCGCGGCCAGGGAGGGCTACCTTCAAGCCCATCGACAGTGGCTTGTGCAGCAAGCTGAAAGGTTGAGCATGCACGGCGTGAAGGTCACCAGTGAGGTCGCGTGGGTACAGGCTCCTTATGCAGAGATCGTGCATTTTGTCCGCGAGATGCCCTTGGCGCTGATCATCAAGGATGCTCAACAGGAGTCTGCCTTGAAACGGGTGTTTTTCTCGGCGCTGGACTGGCAATTGCTGCGCGATTGTCCGGTGCCGGTGCATCTGGTGACTGACGACCGCAACCCGCAGCCGCACAACATTTTGGTCATCGTCGATGTATTGCGCAGCGAAGAGCAGGACCTGGTGTTCAACGATCGGATTGTCGCTGCCGCGAAGAAACTGGCGTCAGTCTGCGAGGCCCGGCTTGAGCTGGCGCACGTGTATGACTGGACGGCCGCGTATGTCCAGGATATGGGCTTTGGCGCGTTGCCTCTGGCCACCGGGATTTATGAAGCCCTGGGAACGGCTCAGCGCGAAGCGTTTTCAGCTTTGGCCGAGCGCCACGGGGTGCCACCGGCGTGTCGCCATTTCATTGAAGGTGCGCCGATCCCGAGTATTTGCGAATTTGCCACCGGGCACCACACGGACGTCATTGTGATGGGGACCGTGCAGCACAACGGGTTGAGCAAGCTGCCGGGAAGTACCGCTGAGCAACTCCTGCATCGGGCACCTTGCAGCGTGCTGGCAATCAAACCAGGCAGGATGCTGCAGTCCTGAAGATCATTCGCCCCGCGACAAGCTTCTGGCCAGACTCTCGCGGGGGGATTTTTTTCAGGTAAAGCCGGTGAATGACCTGCCGACTGTCATCCGGATCATTGTGTGTGTCGAAACCCAGGTATCGGGCCAGTTCGCGCATCGGCGCATTGCTGGAGGCGTCCACCGAGTCCATCTGGATTGATGCAAGCGTGCGGCTCAGGTCTTTTTTACGCCGGTGGCCGTGCTTTTATCTGATCTGGATCAGGAACCTGTCATGGCGGAGTTCATTCGCTTGTGTTTGATTAAAATCAAGCAGGGGGTGAGGGTGTGGACGCAGTCTTGAGCATTGCCGGTACTTCAAGACCGGAGCTGAGCCGAGGTGTGTGATGGGTCAATATCAACGTTTACTGCTGATCGCCGATCAAACCCTGCACCAGTCTCCTGCCACGTTGCGTGCCGTCGCACTGGCCAGGGCCAGCGGTGCCGCACTCGACGTGCGGGCTTTTGTCGAGCCGGTGCCGATGGTGCATTTGTGGGAGGAGAAAACCGACGATGCAGGGCAGCAACGTTATTTGCGGCGCTATCGCCGTTGGGTGGCCGATGAAGTTGAACGGTTGAGCGACCAGGGGCTGCAAGTGACGGTCGATGTGGTTTTCACGACCCACCCGTTGCTGGACATTCTGAAGACTGTCGCCGACCTCGATCCCGATCTGTTGATCAAGGATGTGACTCTGGAGCCAGTGCTCAAGCGAGTATTCATCACCCCGCTCGATTGCCACCTGCTGCGCGAATGCCCGATCCCCGTGCTCCTGGTGAACCAGGCCCGCTACGGCTTGCCACACCGTGTTGTAGCGGCAGTGGATCCGTTCGATCCTTCAACGCAAATCAGCGGCCTGAACGACACCATCATCCAGACCGCCAATGCGTTGGCCCTGCAATGTGATGCCCCCTTGCATCTGCTTTACGCCTATGACTTGTCGCCGGCTTTCAATGGTGATGCACCGCTGGTCAGTGGTGGATGGGCCGGGGACTTCATCGAGGATCTGCGTTCGTCCTTGCACCTGGCGTTTGTCAATCTGGCGGATCGCTACAACGTGCCACCGGAGCGTCGGCATTTCGTCATGGGCCCGCCGGTGCCGGCCATTCGAGAGTTTGTCGAGGCGTATCTGGCGGATGTAGTGGTGATGGGCACTGTGCATCGGGTCGGAATCGACCAGTTGATTGGCAGTAACACGGAACGGGCGCTGTACTCTGTACCAGGTAGCATTCTGGCTGTCAGGCAGTGAGCCTCATGTTCGTCAAGCGCCAATTGGCAGCACCTAGCGCAGGGGAGGGCGATTACAGCCTGCAATCAGCTGTTTAAGCCCTTCCATATCATGAATCCTGACGTCTCGACCGGACACCTCCACCAGTCCTTGATCGCGCAGATGTGCAATCCCCCGGCAAATGGTTTCCAGTCGCAGGCCCAGGTAAGAACCAATTTCCTCACGGCGCATTTTCAGCACAAAGTTGCTCGATGAATAACCTCGCAAGCTCAAGCGCTGGGACAGATTCAGCAGGAACGCCGCCAGGCGCTCATCCGAGTTCATGTTGCCCAGCATCATCAACATGTCATGATCACGCACGATTTCACGGCTGAGGATTTTGTTCAGGCTGTGCTGCAGTGAAGGCAATTCCTGGGCGAGTTTCTCCAGTTGAGAGAAGTGGACAGGACAGACTTCACTGTCCTCCAGGGCAAAAGCACTGCAAGCGTGCAACTCGTTACTGATAGCGTCCAGGCCGAGCATCTCACCGGGCATATGGAATCCGGTGGTCTGCTCGCGACCATCGATTGAAAGCACACTGGTCTTGAATGAACCAATACGAACGGCAAACAGCGAACGCAGCGGGTCGCCGGCCCGGTAGAGTGTGGCGCCTTTTTTAACCTTGACCCTTTGAACGATCAGTGTGTCCAGGCGCGCGACCTCCTGACCGGTCAGGCCAAGGGGCAGGCATAGCTCCATTACGCTACAGTTTGAACAGGCCGTCTTGAGAGAATGGACGGCCGACAGTTTGATTTCAGACATGTTCTGGTATGTCCGGTATTGATGCGTAGAGCTTAGACTCCATGGGGGCCGAGGCTGATTTTTCTCGGACATTGGCGCGACTGAATGAGTAATTGGGAATCACTTTTGTACTGCGGGTGATACTCAAGGGCGACCTGCTGCTCAAGGCGATTTATCTGCTGCTTTTCCAGTATTTCTGCATTTCGAGAAACAGAAACGAAGCCGTCCAGGTAATCAGAACAAGCCCCGTCAGCGCTTGCAGCCCCGTCAGGTATTTGAGATTGCCCACCGGCGAGATATCGCCAAAACCGATTGTCGTGTAAGTGGTGAAGGAAAAGTACACGCAGTCCATCAGTGAACCGTCGAAATTTCCCTGCAAACTGCCCCACTTTTCAGAGTGGACCATCAGGTAATAAACCAGCGCAAAACACCAGACCTCGAGTGCATGGGCCACCAGGGCACCGAACACGCCCACCACAATTCTGAAACGACTCCAAAGGTTGAGTCGGGGAAGCCAGTCGTTCAGACGCAACAGGCATTCGTAGTGAATGACGACGACTATGATGACCACCAACGTATTGATCAATGTAACTGCCAGCATGGCAGTACCTCGTTCTGACTGGTTGTCCACGATGGACCGTGAGTGCCCGCATAGTGTGTTCTACGCCAGCGCAACAAAAAAGCTTTGAGCTTTATCAACAATCCTTCTGTCGATGGCAAGTTATCTGTGCGCCAAAGGAAAGCGCACTCATGTTTGACAAATATCAGAGGAGTACAGGTTCTCACGCCAGATACTCGATCAACAGGACACGCGCAGGAAGTCGATGCCCGCCTGGAGTCCGCCGATAAAGCACCCGGCAAGTATTGAGAGATGGCATGCAGTCCGACAGGAGCCGGGATTGCAGTCGTGACCGTGAGGTGCTGCAAGTACGAGGTATATGATGCTTAAACTTAAGCGAATCTTGTTGATCGCACCCGCGGAAATGGTCCGTACTCCGGCATTTGAGCGAGCTCATGCATTGGCCTGTGCAACGGGCGCATGTTTGCACATCGTGGCGTTCGATTATGTCCCGGCGCTGGCGTTGGCCGGTTTGTTTGACCATCAAGCGATGGCCCAGGCACGAGAAGGCTATTTGCAAGTGCATCGCCAATGGCTTGAGCAGCAAGGCCGAATTCAAAAGTGCGTGGGACTGCAGGTGACCACGGAAGTGGTCTGGAGCAAATCGAGCCCGGCTCATGTGCTTGAGTATGTGAATGACTTCCACCCGGATCTGGTCATCAAGGACTTCCACTATGTATCGGCACTCGGCCGTGCGTTCCACCAGCCCGTGGACTTGCTGTTACTGCGTGATTGTCCTGCCCACCTGCACCTGGTGGCCGAGGGCAAGAACTCCACACCCTTGAAGATTCTCGCCGCCATGGATTTGTCTCATCTGGAGGAGCTGAGCCAAGGGCTGAACGACCGGATTGTCGACGTAGCCTCGACACTGGCGGCGTCATCGGGTGCCGCCTTGCATGTGCTTAGTGTCAACAGCTGGGCGGTGGTAGGCGATACGAAAATGAGCGTACCGACATTGAGCCTGGGCGGTAGCTTGAAAGAAGCGGTCATCGATGCCCAGGAGGAGGCCTTCGAGGCGCTTGCCGATCGTTATGGCATAGAAGAAGAACGACGGCATCTTCTGACCGGTCTACCCCACAAAGTGATCAGGCAATTTGCGCAACACAATGCTTTTGACTTGTTGGTCTTGGGCACTGCGTATCATCACCGCGGGGGCGACATGTTCCTGGGCAGCACTGCTGAGCAGGTGTTGACCAATGCGCAGTGCAGTTTGATGTTCGTCAAGCCCCTGGCCTGATGCTGCCAGTGGCGCCAGGTACTCACTTTTTCGCAGGTTTGCCGCTGGCAGGGATGTGCAGGTACGACATCACGCTTTCAGTCAGTTCGGTTGCCAGTTTGACCGCTTCTTTATTGCGCGCCATCACGCCGGCGACCAAGCCTTCGATCAAGGCCAGTACGGCGATGTTGGAACTGGTCAGCACCGGGTGATCGCAAGGCGCAAACAGCGTGTGCTGGGCAATGCCGGTGAGCGGCGAGGCGGGTGAGTCGGTAATTGCCAGCACCGATGCGCCGCGTTCATTGGCGAAGCGTGCCAGTTGCAGGGTGTCGAGGGAGTAGCGCGGCAGGGCGATCGCCAGCAGCACGTCCTGGTCGGTGATCGCGGCCAGACGGTAAGCGGCGTTTTCGTTGCCGCCCTCCATGCTGATGGCAGTGGCGTCCGCACAGAAGGGCATCAGGGTCGACGCGGCGAGGCCGGCGAAGTAGACACTGTTGCCAAAGCCCAGGATGTAGATTTTGCGCGCTTTGATCAGGCGAGTGACGAATGCTTCGAAGGTGTCGGCGTGGTTGTTGCTCGCCGCAGTGGCCAGGTTGCTGCTGGCGCTCTGCAGTTGTTCATGCAGGCCAAACGCGCCGCCGGGGCGATGGGCAAGTTCGTTGCGCAGCTTGTCGACCGGCGACACCATCTGCTGCAACGTTGCGACCAGCTCGGCCTTCATGCCGCTGTAGCCACCGAGGTCCAGGGCTTTGGCCAGACGGTTGACGGCGGCGGGTGAGGTCAATGTTTCGTGCGCCATCTCCTCGATGGTCAGCGTCGCGGCCTTGAGCGGGTGACGCAGGATAAAGTCCGCGACCTTGCGCAGTGACGGCGGCAGATCGGAAACGATTTCCGTCAGTTTGCGCATGACCGGCGCGGCATAGACAGTGGTGTCTTTCGATGGGGTGGGCATATCCGGCTCAACATTTCCTGAAGGTGAGAGAAGGGCTGTGCCTGATGCCCTGACAAGGTTGGCCGGAGTGTATCCGAAGCCAACCTTGTCTGGGCAGCGCCGAGCAGTGCATGGGTGGGGGGCGGCGTTACTTCAGGCTCCCGGCCAGAAACTGCCGGAGGCGTTCGGACTGCGGGTTGACCAGCACTTCACGCGGGTCGCCGCGCTCTTCGACCATGCCCTTGTGCAGGAACACCAGTTGGTTCGAAACCTCGCGGGCAAAGCCCATTTCGTGAGTCACCACCACCATGGTGCGGCCTTCCTGGGCCAGATCCTGCATGACTTTAAGCACTTCGCCGACCAGTTCGGGGTCGAGGGCCGACGTCGGCTCATCGAACAGCATCACTTGCGGTTCCATCGCCAATGCGCGGGCAATGGCCACGCGCTGCTGCTCGCCACCGGACATATGCGCCGGCCAGGCGTTCATGCGGTGCGCCACACCGACTTTGTCCAGGTAGTGCTCGGCCTTTTCCCGTGCCTCTTTCTTGCCCAGGCCCAGCACATGCACTGGCGCTTCCATGACGTTTTCCAGAGCGCTCATATGTGACCACAGGTTGAAGTGCTGAAACACCATCGATAGTTGCGAACGCATGCGTTGCAACTGTTTGGGTTCGGCCGCCTTCAGTCCGCCGAGCTTGTTGGCCACCAGCTTGAGCGGTTCGCCATTGAGTACGATATTGCCCGCATTGGGTTGCTCCAGCAGGTTGATGCAGCGCAGGAACGTACTTTTGCCAGAGCCGCTGGAACCGATGATGCTGATCACGTCACCGGCCTGTGCTTGCAGGGAAACGCCCTTGAGCACCTGATGCGCGCCGTAGCTTTTATGCAGGTCTCGAACTTCAAGTTTGTACATGGTTTGAACTCTCTGGAGTCAGTCGCTGAGCAAGCGACCCTGGCGAATGGGGGTAACGCCTGCAACCTTGGCCAGCCACAATCCTGGCTGGGCAAAGCGCAGCCGTTCGCGGGCATATAGAATGCCGTCGGTGCTGGCGCTCACCACGCTATGGCGGTCGGTCAGCGGGTCGATGACTTCGAATAGCGGATCGCCGACCTTGACCCGGGCGCCCAGCGGTTGCAGAAAACTCACCACACCCGGGTGGGGCGCACAGGCGTACTGCGCGCCGGCGAATGGCATGGCCTGGCAATGGTTCGGCGGTGCCGCTGGCCATTCACCGCTGATCAGGCCTTGTTCGGCGAGATACCCGAGAATGGCTTGGGCACTGTCGAGGCATTGCTCGCGTTCGGTGTCTGCCATGCCCCGCAATTCGATGGTGGTGGCCGCACACGCCAGGGGAATATTGGCTTCGGGAAACAGCTCGGCCAGGCGTAACCATGCAATGGCGCAGGCTTCGTCGAAGGCACTGCCGCCCGCATCTTCGGCCAATAACGTGACCCCCGCGCCGAGGCGAGCGGCCAGTGATTGCAAGCGTGGCCAGATTTGTGGCATCGCATACATCAACATGATCGATTCGAAATCGCAGTGCAGGTCCAGCACCACATCGGCGTCACAGGCATGCTGCAGCAACAGGCGGCGCAGGCCGTCGAGTTCCGAGGTCGGTGCGGGCATGGCGGCCAGGGCATCGATCATGGCGCGGCGGATGAGTGCGATGTTGGCATCGGCATCGTCGCCCAATCGGCCTTCCAGCAGCGGCGCAATGGCATCGACCAACACCGGGAAGTCGCGATTGAAATTCTTGCCGCTGGAGAACTCGAAGCGCCCCTGATGGGTGGCCTGGAACATCTGGGCGATACCGATCGGATTGGCCATGGGCACCAACTCGATCACCCCGCTCAGGCGGCCTTGGGTTTCCAGTTCCAGAAGACGGCGCTTGAGCTCGACGGCAACGCGCATCCCCGGCAATTCGTCGGCATGCAGTGACGCCTGGATGTAGGCCTTGCGCGGTCCGCTGCCAAAACGAAACAGTGACAGCGTTCGCTCGGTGCCCGAGGCACTCCACGGCAACAGGTATTGAATGTGCTCCATAGCAGCTCCTTAGTGCTTGCGCGGTGCCAGGTACGCCAGCCAGCGGCGCTCGGCCAGCTTGAACAGGCGCACCAGGATGAAGGTCAGTGCGAGGTAGATGAGGCCGGCGGTGATGAACGCCTCGAACGGTAGATAGAAGCGTGAGCTGACCGTGCGCGCGGCCCCGGTGATATCGACGAGGGTGACGATGGAGGCCAGGCTGGTGGTTTGCAGCATCATCAGCACTTCGTTGCTGTATTGCGGCAATGCCCGGCGCAAGGCCGATGGCATGAGAATGCGGCGATACAGGGTCAGGCGTGACATGCCCATGGCCCTGGCGGCTTCGATCTCGCCAGGGTGGGTGGCTTTCAGACTGCCGGCCAGCAGCTCGGCGCTATAGGCGCTGGTGTTGATCGCGAAGGCCAGGCAGGCGCAAAAGGTGGCGCTGGACAGGTAAGGCCAGAGCACGCTTTGGCGCACCGCTTCGAACTGCGCCAGGCCGTAGTAGATCAGGAACAATTGCACGAGCATCGGCGTGCCGCGAATCACGTAGGTATAGAGCCAGGCCGGGAAGTTGATCAGCGGCGATCGCGACACTCGCATCAGCGCCAGTGGCATCGCCAATACCAGACCCAGCGCCAGGGAAATGAGCAGGACTTTGAGGGTCAACAAGGCGCCATTGAAGTACAGCGGCAGGTTTTCCCAGATCAGGTTGTAGTCGAGAATCATGGGTAGCTCCCCCTCACAATTCGGCGGCTTTGATGCCGACCGAGTAGTGTTTTTCCAGATAGCGCAGCACCAGCAAGGACAGGCTGGTGAGCATCAGGTACAGCGCTGCCACCGCGAGGAAAAACGTAAATGGCTCGTGTGTGGCATCCGCTGCGTTCTTGGCTTTGAACATCATGTCCTGCAAGCCGATCACGGAGATCAGCGCAGTGGATTTGGTCAGCACCAGCCAATTGTTGGTGAACCCGGGGATGGCGAAGCGAATCATCTGCGGCACCAGGATTCGCCAGAACACCTGCGCACCGCCCATGCCATAGGCCACGCCAGCCTCGGCCTGACCCTTGGGGATCGCCATGAAGGCGCCACGAAAGGTTTCCGAGAGGTAGGCGCCAAAAATGAAGCCCATGGTGCAGACGCCGGCAATAAAGGGGTTGATGTCGATATAGCGGGTGTAACCGAGCGCCAGGGCAATGCGGTTCACCAGATCCTGGCCGCCGTAGAAGATCAGCAGGATCAGCACCAGGTCTGGAATGCCGCGAATCAGGGTGGTGTAGCTTTCCCCGAGCAGGGCCAGCCATTTGAGCGGTGACAAGCGAAAGGCCGCGCCGATCAGGCCCAGGGCAATCGCCATGGACATGGACGTCAGGGCCAGGTTTATGGTCAGCCAGGCGCCATCGAGAATGCTCGATCCGTAGCCGTGAAGCATGATGAAGTTCCTCAAGCGAGCGCCGCGAGGCGCGCAAGACAAGCCCCGACAGGTGCCTGCGCAGGGCCGGCGCCGGGGCTGGGGTCAGTGGGGCAGGGGGACGGCTTACTCGCCGTAGATATCGAACGCGAAGTACCTGGCCATCACTTGCTGGTACTTGCCATTGGCGCGAATGGCGTCAATCGCGGCACTCAGGCGCGCAACGTTGGCACTGTCGCCCTTGCGCACGGCGATCCCGGCGCCCCGGCCAAAATACTTCGGGTCGTTGATGTCGGGCCCCGTGAGTGCGAAGCCCTGGCCGGCGGGTGTCTTGATGAAGCTCTCATCGGTGTTGACGATGTCGGCGAGGGTGGCGTCCAGACGACCCGAGGCGAGATCGAGGAAGGCTTCATTCTGTGAGCCGTAGCGCACCACGACGACGCCGGCTTTTTCCAGTTGCTCGGTGGCAAAGCGATCGTAAGTCGAGGAGCGTTGCACGCCGACTTTCTTGCCCTTGAGGTCCACCAGGGGGTCATTGATCACGTTGCCGGCCTTCATCGCGAACTTGCCCGGCGTGTGGTAGTACTTTTTGCTGAAGTCCACGGACTTCATCCGGTCTTCGGTGATCGACATCGACGACAGCACGGCATCGATCTTGCGCACTTTGAGCGACGGGATCATGCCGTCGAACTCCTGAATGACCCACTCGCACTTGACCTTCATTTCTTCGCACAAAGCGTTGCCGATGTCGTAGTCGAACCCGCTGACGTTGCCTTCGGGTGTCTTGAAGGAGAAGGGCGGGTAGGCGGCTTCGATACCGATACGCAGGCTGTCTTCGTCGGCATGTGCCAGGAAGCTGAAGGCGCATAGCGCCAGAGCACCTAGAAGTTCTGTCTTGTTCATATTGTTGACTCCTGGAGGGCATTTGGGGGAACGGGTGCCCGCCATCCGGGTTGGCGCGGTGGATCAGTCCTGTGATCGGCGAGGCTATAAATGACACGATAAAATTCTATATGCAATATATCTGAAAATAATCATATCAGTTTGCGGCGTGGCGATGCTCCAATGAGTCGGGTTGAAGTGGTTGCTCAACCCATGCGTCAGCCCCTGAAGCTGTTTTTTTGAACTCGGGCTGAAAGTACTTATCCAAAAAAAATGTGGGAATGTTTCCCACGCAACGATGCCAGCTGGCTTTCAGGGATCGTGCGGATACCGCAGCAGCTCGATAATGCTGCAGATTGATGGCCGTGCCGGTTGGCCGGCTGCTCCAATGGGCGGCCGGGAACTCACTGGACATTGCGTTCGATACGGAGATGAGTACGCAACTCCATGCGGAGGTGCATCATGCTGCTCAAGAAATGTTTATTGGCTCTGGCCATCGGTGGAGTCCTGTCGGCATCGACTGTCCTGGTGCCCGATTACATCGGTAGTTTCTCCAGCGTGTATGCCAAGGATGGCGGCAGCGGTGGAGGCGGTGGAGGTCACGGTGGCGGTGGCGGTGGCGGCGCTGGAGGTGGTGGCCACGGCGGTGATGGAGGTGGTGACGGTGGAGGCGGTCACGGTGCTGGCGGTGATGGAGCCAAGGGTGGCGATCATGGCGCTGCCGGCCATGACGGTGACGGTCATGGAGGTCCGGGGCGCGGCGACGCTGACCATGGTGGTGTAGCCGGGAACAAAGGCCCGGGCAATGCCCATGACAACGACGCTGACGACGCTGATCACGATGCAGACAACGATGCCGCCGATGCAGCCCGGGACGCTGCCAAGGCTGATGCCAAGGCAGCCCGTGACGCGGCCAGAGCGACTGCGGATGCAGCCCGTGATGCGGCAAAAGCGACTGCGGATGCCGCCCGGGACGCCGCCAGGGCTGAAGCTGATGCAGCCCGGGATGCCGCAAAAGCTGCTGGCTTGGCGGACGAAGACGCAGACGCCGCCAGGGACGCTGCCCGTGCCGCTGCAGATGCAGCGAGGGACGCGGCCAAGGCCGACGCAGATGCCGCCAGGGATGCTGCCCGGGCTACCGCGGATGCCGCGAGGGACACCGCCAAAGCCGAGGCGAAGGCAGCCAGAGAGGCCGCCAAGGCCGTGGCGAAGGACGCCAGGGAAGATATGGCGGACGCCCCGGATGCCCCGGACGAGCCGGATTTCGACGCGGTCGAGGTAGAGAACTAAGCCTGCACGTTCGGCAATGAACACCGCAGGCATAGCAGTAAAGAGTCGCAAGCCCTGAAACGTCGTGGGGTTTGCGACTTTTTTCGGTTATCGGGCCTGGGGGAACATTTCTACAGTCAGATCGACCGCTGATTCACGCGCTGAGTCAGTTCCTCTGCGGACTCTTTGCGTTCCGAGTAGCGGTCTACCAGATCGGGGCGATCCCGTAGCAGCAGGGTAAATTTCACCAGTTCCTCCATGACGTCCACCACCCTGTCGTACAACGACGAGGGTTTCATGCGATTGGCGTCGTCAAACTCCAGAAAAGCCTTTGGCACGGAAGATTGATTGGGGATGGTGAACATGCGCATCCAGCGGCCCAGCACACGAAGCTGATTCACCACATTGAAGGACTGGGAACCGCCGCAGACCTGCATGACCGCGAGGGTTTTCCCCTGGGTCGGGCGAACGGCGCCCAACGCCAACGGCACCCAGTCGATTTGCGCCTTGAACACTGCAGACATGGAGCCGTGGCGCTCTGGCGAACACCAGACCTGGCCTTCGGACCATTGCATCAGTTCGAGCAGTTCCTGGACTTTCGGGTGATCGGAGGGCGCGTCGTCCGGAAGCGGCAGGCCTGATGGGTTGAAGATCCGAGTCTCGGCGCCGAAGTGTTCGAGCAACCGGGCCGCTTCCTCGACCAGCAGGCGACTGAACGACCGTGCACGAGTCGAGCCGTACAGCAGCAGGATGCGTGGCTTGTGCTGGTCGTCGCGTCCGGCGATGGGCTGGGTCAGTGACGTGTCGAGATTGGGCAGGGGATGGGTCATGGGGGCTCCGGTCAAAGCGTGCCGATGCGGTCGAGTTCCCGCTTCAGCGCATCGCGGTCAAGTTGTGCAAAAGGCAGGTCGAGCAATGCCCGGCAACGCGTTTCGATGTGCGCCAGGGTTGAGTGGAACGCCGCCGATACCGTCGCTTCATCGCCCTTGATGTCCGATGGGTCTTCCAGGCCCCAATGAGCTTTCAGCGCCGGCCCGAAGTACACGGGGCACGCCTCACCGGCGGCCTTGTCGCAGACCGTGATGACGATGTCCGGCGGGTTGGCTTCGAACGCCTCATTGCCTTTGCTGCTCAAACCGTCGATGGCGATGCCGGCCTCTTGCAACGTGCTCAGGCTGCGGGGCAACACCTGGCCCTTGGGGAAGCTGCCGGCACTGACCGCCTCAAAACCTTCGGGGGCGAGATGGTTGAACATGGCTTCGGACAGGATGCTGCGACAGCTATTGGCGGTACACATAAACAGAACGCGCATGGTGATTCCTCTTTGCAGTCGCACAGGGCTAGACGCTCAGGCGCAGGGCCAGGGCAGACAAGGTGATGAACAGGATCGGCAGGGTCAGGACCACGCCGACCTTGAAGTAGTAACCCCAGGTAATGCGGATGCCCTTGCGCTCCAGGACATGCAGCCAGAGCAGGGTGGCCAGGCTGCCGATAGGGGTGATCTTGGGGCCCAGGTCGGAACCGATGACATTGGCGTAGATCATGGCCTCGCGCACCACACCGGTGGCGTCGCTGGCCTGGATCGACAGGGCACCCACCAGCACCGTGGGCATGTTGTTCATGCCCGATGACAGCAAGGCCGTGAGCAGGCCAGTGCCGAGCGCTGCGCCCCAGATACCGAATTCGGCCAAGTAGTTCAGGGCCATGGTCATGTAGGTGGTCAGTCCGGCGTTTTTCAGCCCGTACACTACCAGGTACATGCCCAGTGAAAAGATCACGACCTGCCAGGGCGCTTCACGCAGTACCCGTCGCGTTGAAATCACATGCCCACGCGCCGCCACGGCGAACAGCATCGCGGCACAGACCGCTGAGATGGCGCTGATGGGAATGCCCAAGGGTTCCAGGGCAAACAGCCCGATCAGCAGCAGCGCCAGGACAAGCCAGCCGACGCGGAAGGTCAGGGGATCACGCACGGCGCGTCGCGGATCCATCACGTCATCGAGCGCGTAATGCCTGGGAATGTCACGCCGGAAAAACCAGTACAGCACCACGAGCGTGGTCGCCACGGCAACGAAGTTGACCGGCACCATGATGGCGGCGTATTCGCTGAAGCCCAGGTTGAAGTAGTCGGCCGAAACGATGTTGACGAGGTTGGACACCACCAGGGGCAAGCTCGCCGTGTCGGCAATGAAACCGGCCGCCATGACGAACGCCAGGGTAGAGGCTGGCGAAAAGCGCAGTGCGAGCAGTATTGAAACGACGATGGGGGTCAGGATCAGGGCGGCACCGTCGTTGGCAAACAGGGCGGATACGCCGGCCCCCAGCAGTATCGTGAAGACGAACAGGCGCCGCCCGTCACCCTTGGCCCAGCGCGCCACATACAGTGCCGCCCACTGGAAAAACCCGGCCTCATCGAGCAGCAGACTGATGATGATGAGCGAGATGAAGGTCGCGGTGGCGTTCCAGACAATGCCCCACACCAGTGGGATATCGCCCAGCGTCACGACGCCTGCCAGCAGGGCCAGGACGGCCCCCAGGGAGGCGCTCCAGCCGACGCCCAGGCCCTTGGGTTGCCAGATGACTAACACCATGGTGAGCAGGAAAATGGTAAACGCAGTAAACATGCACAGTCTCGATGAATGAAGGGTTAGCAGCAGGCGGAAGTGTTGAGCGGACGGTCGCCCATCGCGGCAAGGCGAGTACTGTCGTTCGCAAGCCAGTCGGCGTTTGCCAGCAAGGTTGTCTCGAGAACGTCGCGAACCCACGCGGGCAGTTCGGGGTTCAGTCGGTAATACACCCACTGTCCCTGGCGGCGGTCGAGAAGCAGGCCGCAGCCGCGAAGCTGGGCAAGATGGCGGGAAATCTTGGGCTGGCTGTCGTCCAGGGCGCAGACCAGCTCACACACGCATAACTCGCCTTCACGGGTGATGAGCAAGGTGGCCCGGGCGCGGGTTTCGTCGGACAGGCATTTGAATACGGCGGCAGGATTGAGCATTGGCGTGGCTCGATACATATGGTTATTCGAATATACGATTTTCCATATGTTTTGTGCAAACCGCTCTGACTGAGAAGGTAAGGCTCGGTCCGGCCAGGATGTTCAGGTATGGGATAGACTCGAGCCAATTCGGCACAAGACAAAGGAGAGGTGGTGAATGGAATCGTTTAGCGTACGCGAGCTGAAAATGACTGACGCTCAAGCGTTGCTGGCTTTCGAAATCCACAACCGTGAATGGTTCGAATCCCATATCGATGCGCGCGATCCTGCTTTTTACTCGTTGCAGGGTGTCGCCGATCATATCGAAAGCTATTTGTCCGATTTCGCCATCGGTGCCTGGCACCCCTTTGTCATCGAGGATTGCAGTCAGAGAATCGTCGGTCGAGCCAATCTGAAAAGCATCGATTCATCGACGGGTTCTGCGCAGGTGGGCTATCGGATTGCTCAGCGCGTATGCGGCCAGGGGCTGGCAACACTGGCGTTGAGACACCTGATCCAGGAGGCACGGATGCGCTGGGGACTGGTGCAACTGGTTGCGTATGCTTTCAGGGAGAATGCCGGTTCCAGAAAAGTTCTGGATCGGTGCGGATTCAAGCTTGAGCAACCCTGCTGTAACGACAACACGGGGGGCGAAGACCGATTCGTCCTGTCGATCAGATAACTGCCTTGAGCCGTTCTGAAGGCTTGCAGCAGGTCGCGCCTGCTACTCCTGGTCCTCAGCCACCTCTTTCCAGCTGTCATCCGGATCAAAGCGCTTCATCGCCAGAGCCAGTTTTTCACTCTCGGGCCCCAGGTCTTTCTCGAACACCTGGCCTTCATGACTGATCATGAAACTCATCACGCCGGTGTCGTTGTACTTCACCGGCCAGGCGATCAGCGCAAAGCCCCGGCTCATCTTGTCACCGATGAGGTAACTGTAGGCGCCGCCAGGTGCCGAAGGACCCTGGCCATTAAGGATGCGGAAGCGGTAGCCGTGCCACTCTTCATCGGCAATGGCTTTGCCGAACGATGGCCCCAACGGGCTGATCTGGTCGCTGTCGTCTTCGGCCCAATAGAGTCCGTCGTGCTTGCCGGGGGTGCTGAAGATTTTCTGCGCATACTCGAGTGCGCCGTCATGGTCCCGATCCACTGACGCATAGTCCATCTGGGCATCGTGATAGGCCAGCACCGATTGCACCGCGGCAAGTTCATTGCGGCCGATTTGACGAGCACGGATCTCGGCACTGCCGGCCTTCATGTCGAAGCGCCAACCGTCCGCGGCTTTGGTCATGGGGATGGGCAGTGTCCAGTTGTTGCTGCCAACCGCCAGGATGGCCTTGCGATCGCTGGTGTTTTCAATGTGGTGTTGCTCGCGGTATTGCTGCAAAAATGCATCCACATCTTCGCGCTGCACGCCTTCGCGGGGGATGTAGCTGTGCCAGTCGCTACCTAGCAGCTCGGTCAGGCGTACCTGGTCGGAGTGCTCCGTGCCCAGTGCCTCGACGAAGGCTTCGGCGGCCTTTTCCGGGGTTGGAAAGGCCTGCTGTGCCGTCGCCATGCACGACCACAACAAGCCGGCGGCTATAACCAGGACATGAGGGAGCAAGCCCGTGAGTCCCTTCAATCGAGGATGGTTTTTCAACGGCGGCCCCCCCTTTGACGCGCTGGTGGATTGGACGGCCGGCTGACCTGGTGACCGGCTGATCGCGAGGCACTGGGGCGTTGGGCGGATGCCTGGCTGGCCCGGCCTCGATTGGCCTGGACGTTGGCCTGGGACGGTGACCGTGCGCCGGCGAACGCATTGTTGCGGGCACTGCCGGCACTGGCGGCGGGCCGTTTGTTCGTCGCTTGCCGCGTCTGCGCGGAGCCTTCCCGGCGCTGATTCAACTGGGAAGTCTGGTTCCTGGCCTGCTGGGTCTCTCTCCTGGGCTGCTGGTTCTCCCGGGTGTTTCTGGTCGTGCCCTGGCTTCTGTCCGCTGCCTTGGGCCTGTCTGCACCGGCCTGCCGTCGATCGCCGCCCGCAGTTGCGGACTGGAGTTTGCGCGTTTGATCACGGGCTTCGCGGTTGCTGGTGGCAGGTCGTTCGATACCGTGCTTGTCCATTGAGGTGCGGGCATTTTCACGGGCCTGGGCGCGTTGGGCATTGTCTCCGCGATAGGCTTCCCGCTGATTGGCACCATTGAGTTGGCGACCGTACTGTGCGCGGCTCGCATTGTCCCGATAGGGCACGCCATTGCGATGCACCGGGTTGTGCTGCCATTTGTTGTTGTTGATCCGGTTGTTGGCATTGATGTTGTTGTAGCGATTGACGTCGATGTCGACGTCGTTATTGCCCCAGTCACATTCACCCCACAAGGATCCAACGATCGCCACACCGGCGCCAAACGCGAGTCCGGCCATCAGCGCCTGACCGGGGTAATAGGCCGGTGGCGGTGGATAGTACGCGGGCGGCGATGCCGGGTAGGCCCAGGTGCCGTAGGTGGTTGTCGGGTTATAGGTGGGGACGTACACCACCTGCGGATCGGCAGGCTGAATGATGATGGTGGAGTTGCTGGCCGGGGCCGCTTCAGGGGCCGGTGCCGCGTTCGTGGTCGCCGGTGCCGACGGCGCGACATTCTGGATCGTCACGTTCTGATACTGGTTGCTCTGCAGATTGCCGGCGGCCTGTGCCTGGCGACGCAAGCGTTGGGCGCTTTCCATGAGATCGTCGGGCTGCGCCAGGAAGGCATCACCCAGGCGCTGGACCCAGACGGGGTCCTGCCCCAGCATTACCAGAACCTGCGGGAAGGCGACCAGCGCCTGCACGCTCGGATCCCAGGGCTGGTTCGCCACCTGTCTGACCGCATCGTCACCTTTGGCGTCGGGGTGCGCCTTGGACCAACTGACCGCCTCGCCGACTTCCCCGGGGTAGGTGGAGGCCATCAGCACCTGTGCAAACAGTGGGTCCGGGTAAAGCGCAATGGGCGCCAGCATCTGATCCAGCTGTTCCTGGGTAAACACCGGATCCTTGGCCACCGGGGCGGCGGGCGCTGCCGTGGTCGCGCTTGCCGGAGCGGGGGCAGCGGCGGCTGTCGGTGTGGCGGCGGTCCCATTCGTATCCAGTGCCAGGCAGGACGATCCGCTCAAGAACAGTACAGCCGACAACGCGTAAAGTAATGGATTGTGCATTGCACCCCCCATGGGGTCAGGCAGGCTTGAAGTGGGTGGACCAATCCCTGGCAGGTGAAGCCGACTTTGCAAGCCACAGAGCCTGGCCTCGACACCGCTTCCTAATGGTAGCAGTTGATTTGGAGAGTCAAGGCTGCCTGTAAAATTGCGCGTCGATCACTGGGCGCTGGCATCGCTTTCGTGTTCTTCGGCGAATGCCATGAACACATCCAGGTCCAGCACATCCAGCTTGATCTGGGCGATGAACGCCGAGAAGGCCAGGTTGGCGGCCAGCAGGCGCAGGTCGGTGGCCCAGGCAGGAAGATAGACCGGCCCCTTGAGCCAGCCGGAATCGAACAGGGGCGCCAGGCGCACGGTGTCACCCAGGCTGAGGCGCCCGGCAAACAGATGCCCCACCAGTTCCGGCCGGTTATCGCGAATTGCGATACGCAGCAGGGTGTGGACACCGAGCAAGCCGGTCAGGTAAGCGGCATCCTTGGTGAACGCCGAACCACCCCGCAGGTCGGTGCCGCGCAATACCCTTTGGGTCGAGCGGAAGGATTCCTCTTCTGTCTGCCCGGCCGCCAGAAAACCTTCGAACACCTGGATGAAGTCGGCACCCTCCAGTGCCTGCTGGACGGCGAGCACGCGCAGGGCCAGGCGACGCAGGCGGTTGATGTCCATGCTGCCGGTGAACAGTTCGGCCAGGGTGGCAATGCCTTCCTGGGTCTGGGTGGTGCGGGGCGCTCCCAGGCCCAGGCTTGTGAGGTTGGGCTGGCGCGCGCCGTTCTGTGCCGTGGCGACATGCACGAAGGCTTCGTGTTGCAACAGCTGATGCTTGTCCAGTTCCGAGAACAGCGCGCTGGCCCTCAGGCGGATGCGGCTCGATCCGGCGATAGCCTTGGCGGCCAGGTTCGGATCGAGCACGACTGTGATCTGTCCGGCGCCGAAGAAGCGGTCAAGCTCCGGTTGAATCCAGGCGGCGAACGCCTTGGCCGGTATCTCGGCCGGGCAGGGTGGAATCCGCGCACCGCCCAGCAGGGCGTCGGTGGTCTTGAGGAAGAACCGGGCCGCGTCGAGCATGCTCAGTTGCAGGCGTGTGTAATAGAAGTCCGGACGCCGGTACAGCGCTGACGAATATTGGGTAAAGGCGGGAGTGCCAATGGCCCCCAGCATGTGCCCGGCCGTGGCATAGCTACGGGCGGTCATGGCCAGGTAATTCCCGGCCGGATGCCCCACATCGCAATGGCCGATAAAAGTTTCCAGGGCGGCGATGTCGGCGCTGTGGTCGCGGGGCTGCAACTCGACCCTGGGTAACTCGGCCCGCCCGCCGCGCCATTTCGCCAGGAAGTCTTCCTCGACGCCGTCCGGCCAGGACAGGGCATCCAGCACGCGGATCTTGCGGGTCAGGCCGGGCAGGGCGGCATCGAGTTCGGGCAGGGCGGCGGCGCTCATGGATAGCTCCTTGAGAGACGAAGTGGCGTTACAAAAGCTTAGTCGTCGCGTGCGGTTGCGTACGTTTGCGAAGACAGGCAAGCGGCCTCAGAGCAGGCTCCACGACACCCCGAGGTACATCGCCATGCCTTCCCCCGGGGTGGAGCGTGCCGCGTCCAGCCCTTTGTCGTCGTAGCCCGGCGTGACCGTGGCGGCATAGTGCTTGTCGGTCAGGTTGCGCAGGTCCAGCCAGGTCTGCCAGTCACCCTTGGGTGCGTTGTAGCCCAGCGTCGCGCCGAATAGGGCGTAGGGATCGGCGTAGTAGCTGTTGGCGTAATCGACTGCCACTTTGGACACCCATTGCGTGTTGACCGTGGCGAAAAAGCCTTGTGGCCAGTCGTAGCGCAGTTCGCCCTGGTAATAGTGCATCGGCAGGCCCGGCAGGCGGTTGTCGCCGAAGCGTTCATCGTCGCGGTAGTGGAAGTCACTGAAGGTATAGCTCTGGCGCAGGCTCAACTGGCCGCCATCGTCGGGCGACCAGAGGGGGCTCAGCAGGCTGGCTTCCACACCCTGGTGCACGGTGGGGCTGGCGTTGAGTTCGTAGGGCGTGGTGGCGTTGGCGTCCGGCAGCACCGAAAGAAGTTCGTGGCGCACCTGGGCGTAGTACCAGGCCAGGCTCCATTGTCCCAGCGTGCTGTCCCCGCGACCGCCGATTTCCAGGGTGGTGGCGGTCTGGTTTTGCAGCGTGACCGGTTGGCGCTGGGCGCCCGTGGCGACGCCGCTGCCTGCGGGGAATCGGATGTTCGAGCTATAGATCAGCGACCACGGGTGCGGTGCCTCGACCGAGCGGCTGAGATTGCCGAACAGTTGCAGGTCCGGTGTCAGTTGGTAGCGCAGGCCCACGCGTGGGGCGTAGTCCCAGTCGTGCAGGCTGGTCTTGCCACCTTCCGGCGGGTAGGTGACATCGCTTTCACGGCGGGTGTAGATCGCGGCGAGGCCGGTGGTCAGCCACAGGTCGTCGGCGATCTCCAGGTCATTGCCGGCATGCAGGACCGTGTCCGAGCCCTGGTAGGTGAAGTTGCGGATCAGCGTGCCCGGTGCATAACCGGCGGTATTGCCGGTGGGGATGCGCACGAACTCGCTGGCACCGGCGTTGGGCAGGTGTTTGGTCATTCGCAGGCCCAGGGTGCTTTGGCTTTCCAGCCCCCAGAGCGTGTCGCGACGCTTGTAGTCGAACGTGCCGCTGACATCGGTGTACGCCACCTTCAGGCGGTTGGGGCCCTCGCGCAAGTCCATGGGGTAGTCGTGGTAGACAAGGCCGGTCTGGATACTCGAATCGTCATCGATGTACCAAGTGGTCTTGTTGCCGATAAAGGTGCTGCCCGGCTCGTCGCGGCGGTCATCCCGCGCCACGTAGGCCGGGTTGGCCGCCCGTGGGTCGTGTTCGATGGAATGCTTGGTCACCCGTCCCGCGAGGTCGTTGTCGGTCTGGCGGTGGCGCAGGTAGAAGCGCGTTTGCAGGTTGGGGTTGAAGCGGTAACCGAAGTTGGCGATGACCCCCTGGCTCTCGCTGGCCGTGTGGTCCTGGTAGCCGTCGGCGTTGGCGTCGGTCATGGCCACGTAGTAATCGAAGTCACCCAGCACCTGTCCGGAGCTGACCTGACGCTGCTGATAGCCGTGACTGCCCGTTGCGTAGCGTACCTGCAACTTCGGCGCGTCGTAGCCGGTATGGCTGACGTAATCGATGGCTCCGCCCAGGGCCAGGGCGCCCCGGTCGAACCCGTTGGCGCCGCGCAGCACTTCCACATGGTCGAGCCACAGCGGTTCCAGCAATTCATAGGGCGTGCCGCCGGGACCGGTCAGCGGCAGACCGTCGAGCAGGGTGTACAGCCCCGAGGCGTGGGCGCCCGGGGCACGGTTGATGCCCGACCCGCGGATGGAGATCTTCACCCCTTCGTTACCCGCCGACTGGGCATAGATCCCCGGCTGGTAAGCCAGCACATCCTGGTTGCTGGCCACGCGGCCCTGCAACGGACGGCGCATGTCGACCACGTTAGTGCCTCCGGGCACCTGGGCCAGCCGGGCCCTGGCGTCCTCGATTCCCTGGTCTTCGTCGCTCTGGTCCTCGGCGCCAATCAGCACTTGGCCCAGCTCCAGGCCCTGCGCCTCGGTCATGGCCGGACAAACAAGGGCCAGGCCCAGCAGCGCAGCGGGCAAGGAATGAGGCGAGGGCATTGGGAAAACTCCAGACGTACGGGAACGGGCAATGAACAGTGCGACGCAAGAAGGTACGAAGGGAGCACATGGCAATTTTGTTATTTTTTTTCCGCCAAGGGCTGGCGGCTATCGGTTCAGCAGCGGTGCCAGCAATGCACACATACCGCGCCAGTGCGAACCCTCCCAGTAAACCCGCTGGCAGGCGTCGCAGCGCAGGAAGTGCGAATAGAGGGCGCCGATGCGTGGCGGCACCTGCGTCCGGGCCAGTTCCAGGCTGATCTCGTGCAGCGGCAGGTTGCAATGAAGGCACAGGCTGAATGGCCGCGCACTACGCGCCAGGTCGAGGCGCTCGTACAATTCGCGCAACTGCAGCGAGGGTTTCAGGGCATGCACATAACAGCCGTGGCTGATGATTCGCCGCTTGAGCAGTTCGCGGTCGCGGGTCAGCACGATGCGTCCTTGCTGCGCAGCGATCTCGGCGATCTCGCCATCCTCGAAGCCATTGTCGTAGAGGGTGTCGAAGCCGCTCATGCGCAGCAGGCTGGCCAGCCCGCCAAGGTGCGCATCCGCGACGAAACGCAGCACCCTTAAAGGTTGCGCACGAATTTTCAGCAGGGGGCTGATGTCCAGCGCTTCGAACTTGGGATACACCGCCAGCCGGTCACTGTCGAGGATCACCCGCTCCAGGCCCACCGACTCGCCGTTGAGCAGCACCAGTTCGACCTCGGTGTGCGGCACCCCGAGCGCCTCGATCATGTGCTTGACCGTCGCCCCTTGCGCGCACTGGCAGGTGAAGGGTTGCCGCCGCCGTTCGGCCGGCAGGAAATCGTTGAGCTCATCAAAGAAGCGGAAAGTTGCACTGGTCATGTTGAACAGTATGGCAGGGCTGCGGGGTGAGCGAGGTTGGTCGGGACATCTTCTGAATCGCCCCTGGTTTTGTCTACGTTGAATGACCGTTTGCCGGATGGCCGCATTCGTCCCATGGCGCTCACGTCAGGGTGTCTAGGGACCCTGGACGTAAAACAGGTGGGCTAATAGTTATGGTGTGTCAAGATCAGCACGTGTTTTGCGAAAAGTCAGGTAGCGGGCGTCCTCCGCAGCGAAAATCTCTGGGCCAGCTCCCATGTATGCGCGCATTAGCTCATCTGCTGCGCGGTCATCTTGACCATCATCGAGCAAAACCTGTCCAGGACGCAGGTGCAAAAAAGAATTTCCAATCCCGCCAGGGCTATCTGAATCGCACTTGATTTTGTAGCTTGATGGCCCGGGAGACTCCCTGTCGCAGAGTGGTCACTTTCGACCCATTGCTGTCGGTGGCGATAGTCAAAAACAGCCAGAAGCAGCTGCTCGGGTCTACATTTAATTCCACGGTCTACAACTACCACCGTAACGGTTCACCCACAAAAGCCTCATAGCTGCACAGCTTTTGATTTTTTAGAGGACTTCCTTGCCACCGAGCTATACGACGCTCTAGGCTCGGTCTGCTCTCGAACATGCGGCATCTATCAAATAGCTCATAGGGAAAATGGCTGTGATCAAGAACGTACTGATGATCGTTGGCTTCCTCGCTTTAGCTGGTTGCGCAAACCCCTACGCCAAAAGCTACAAGTCACTTTCTGATCCGGAATATATCGCCGCCTATCGAGCCGCTCCCGCTCCTGCGGAGCCGACCCTGGCGCTCGGCACAAACCCGGTCCAAGACGTTCAGACGTACTATGAAAATAGCTTTGAAGCACTTGGGTTTAGTATGTTCAGCGACGAATTATCGACACAGCAGAAAGCAATTGAGCAAGGTCGGAAAGTTGGTGCTGATCTGGTGGTCTACTACGAACCCATTTACCAGCGCACCAACACCCAAGCTGTACCGGTATCACTTCCTACTCAGCAAACTGTGACTAGTTATGGGCAAGCGACTGCTTACAATAACTATGGAGGATCAGCCACTGCATATGGCTCCTCGTATGCAACTGTTTCTGGGCAACAATGGACTGCGATCCAAGTTAGTCGGGATAGCTATTTTCAGACCGCCACGTACTACGTCAGGACCAACCAGCCCTTAGGACTGCATTTCCGCGCACCTACTACTGCGGAAGCTCAAGCTCTTGGCACACAGCGTGCTGTTGTGATTACCTCCATTGTGCGCGGTTCTGCTGCTTATCAAGCGGATCTACTTCCTGGAGATACAATTCTTAAAGCTGATAATCTTTCCGTTGGCCAAATCCCTAACGCTGCCGATTTTGTACGCGCGCGCCAAGGAAAGACGGTCGATGTCATGCTTGTCCGTAATGGCAAATCCATAATAAAGAAACTAACAATACCGTAGCTCAGACCCATGTGGTGATTGCATAGGTTTACCCTCCCGTTTGCAATCGAACTGACCAGCCATTTACGCCAGATTTAACCGCCATGTATCGTGGCCATGAACGGTAGTGAACGACCCATTGCGGACGGCCAGATTTCTTGAAAGCGGACGTTCGCCCTCTTATCTCAAGTACCTGAGTCGCCGGCACCAAAACCGAGCCCGGAATCTGGTGAATTCGCGGGCTGCTCGCTGGGGCAGCCCGCATGTTTCGTAAATGAAGGGATTACTGTGCTTTGTTCTTGGCCTCCTGCGTCTTTTGATCGAGAAGCTTCTGCTCCTCGGCAGTCAGCTTCGGTTTCTCCAACTTGATGGTCAGCTTGTCGAGTTTGCCGGTGAAACGGAATGGCGGTAGATAGTCGTTGTCGTCCACCCCCATGCGGGTATCCACCCCGACGTCGAAGGTTTCGTCGACCGTCACGAGGAACGGGATGGTGTGCGGGATCGATTTGCGGTCGACTTCCTTGCCGTCCACCGACAGGACACCGGTGCCACCCTTGCCGAAACCGTGCCCGTCGTATGTGAAGTCAAACACAACGGTGTGCTTGCCGGGCGTGAGCGCATCCTGGCCTTCCCAGCGGAAGTGTTCAACGGCCAGAAGGTTGTAGGCAAAGACAGGCTTGCCCTTCACCAAGTAGAAGCCATAGCCACCGAAGCGCCCACCGAGTGTGTTGAGCATCCCCTCGGCGCCGCCCGGTGGGATTTCCACCTCGGCCGTGATGGAGTAGGACTTGTTGAGGGTGTTGGGGGCGCTGCTTTCGGGCAGCCCGGACAATTCACTCGAGTACGTAAAGACAGTCCGGCCGGCGGTCGCGTTTGGTCGCGGCGTGGTGGCGCGCTGGAGTAAGTCGTTATCCAGCGGGAACACGTTATATTTCGCCGCCTCGATCAGGAAAAGCTCCTTCATGTCGCGCAGCTTGTCGGGCATCTTCGCGGCGAGGTCATTGTTCTGCGAAAAATCCTCCGCGATGTTGTAAAGCTCCCAATTGTATCCGTTGACAACGTCGGGCATCTTGCCCAAGCCGAGAAGCCAGGGCGCCAGAGGCGGGGTCGTGGAGGCGATCCAGCCGTCGTGGTAGATGGCGCGGTTGGCAAGCATTTCAAAGTACTGAGTGGTGCGCGTGGACGGGACGTTCGCGTTCACCTTGTCCCAGGTGTAGGCCATGCTCACACCTTCGATGGGCTTCTGAGCGATACCATCCACCATCACCGGTGCCGGGATGTGCGTGGCTTCCAGGATCGTTGGAACGATGTCGATCACGTGATGGAACTGTGTGCGGATGCCACCGGCGTCCTTGATACGGTCAGGCCATGACATGACCATGCCTTGCCGGGTTCCACCGAAGTGCGACGCCACCTGTTTGGTCCATTTGAATGGTGTATCGAAGGCCCAGGACCAGGCCACCGACATATGCGGCATAGTCTTGTCCGAGCCCCAAATGTCGTAGAATTTCAATTGCTCCGCGACCGGAACATTGATGCCTTGAATTGCGGCCATATCGAACGGGGTGCCGATGGTGGAACCTTCGGCGCTGGTGCCGTTGTCGCCGTTGATGTAAATGATCAGTGTGTTGTCGAGCTTGCCCATGTCCTCCACGGCCTGGATAACACGGCCGATCTCATGATCGGTATAAGCCACGTAAGCGGCAAACACTTCTGCCTGGCGGGCAAACATTTTCTTTTCATCGGCGTTGAGCGTGTCCCACTTCGGCAGATCATCCGGCCAGGGGGTGAGTTCGGTATTCACCGGAATCACGCCGAGCCGCTGCTGGTTTGCGAAAATCTGATCGCGCAGAGCATTCCAGCCCATGTCGAACTTGCCCTTGTACTTCTCGATCCATTCCGGTGTCGGTTGATGCGGTGCATGCGTGCCACCGGGCACGTAATAGACGAAAAACGGCTTGTCAGGCGCGGCCGCATTCAATCCATCCATGTACTTGATGGCTTCGTCCGCCATGTCGGTGATGAGGTTGTAGTCAGGCTTCCCGACCCACGGTTCGATCTGGGTATGATCGCGGAAGAGAAAAGGCTTCCACTGGTCGGACTCGCCGCCCACGAATCCGTAGAAATAATCGAAGCCCATCCCGCTCGGCCATTGGTCATAGGGGCCAGCCAGGCTGTATTGGTAGCTGGGGGTGTTGTGATTCTTGCCAAACCACGATGTGGAATATCCGTTTTCCTTCAGGATCTTACCGATCGTGGCACTGTTCTTGTCAATGATCGAGTCGTAGCCCGGGAATCCGGTGGACTGCTCGGTGATCACACCAAAGCCCACGGAGTGATGGTTGCGTCCGGTGATAAGCGCTGCCCGCGTCGGCGAGCAAAGTGCGGTGGAGTGGAACTGCGTGAAGCGTAACCCGGCCTTCGCGATCCGGTCCATGGCCGGCGTGGGGATGACGCCGCCAAAGGTGCCTGTAACGCCATAACCCTGGTCATCGGTCATGATCAGCAGCACGTTGGGCGCGCCCTTGGGCGGCACCACGGTTGGTGGCCAATAGGGCTTGGACTCCTTGACGTCCATATTGATGACGCCGCCGAACGGTGCTGGTGGCGCGGGCAGATAATTCCCGTCAATGGTCGTGGTCGCACTGGGTGAACCGGGCGTGCCGTTGACTTCCTGTGTCGCTGCATTGGCGCAAGAGAGCGCAAGCAAGGCAACTGCCAGTCCGGAACTGATGCGCTGGCGCAACGATAAAGGTTTATTCCAGTGTGCAGTGGCCATGGCCAGCTCCTGTAAACCCCCGAAACCCCAAGTTCGGAGTGTAGAACCGTTTTCTTCTCTCGCCAGCCCATCTCAACGTTAACCCGAGTGGTCGTTGACTTTGGAGGAGTGGTGTCTATACCTGATCTTGATACCAGGCAGGGTCAGCAATGGCCGCAGACTGAAATCAAGAGGAACGCAAATGCTTATCCGGAAACGGCGTTTAGGTATCGCCATCGTCTGCGCCGGGATCGTGTCGGTTTGCCTGGCGTTTGTGGTGTATCAGCACATTCGTGGCCCTATGCCTTTGACGCTGGGTGATGGAAAAAATGGCCCCCTGGAAATGGTCTGGCTTCCTGCCGGAGAATTTTTGATGGGGAGCGATCATAAGCAGGCTCGTCCAAACGAGGGGCCGGCGCACAAGGTTCGACTCGACGGGTATTGGATCGACCGCTACGACGTCACCAATGCCGATTTCGCCCGTTTCATTTCTGAAACACATTACGTCACCACCGCCGAACGCAAACCCAAATGGGAAGATCTGAAAGTCCAACTGCCGCCAGGGACTCCTGAGCCGGATGACAGCGACTTGGTGCCTGGCGCATTGGTTTTTGTCGGCACAGACAGACCAATCCCGCTCAATGATTTCAGCCAGTGGTGGGCATTTGTACCGGGGGCTGACTGGCGTCACCCGCTGGGGCCAGACAGTACCATCGAGGGCAAGGAAACCCATCCTGTTGTTCAGGTTTCACGTGAAGATGTGCAGGCGTACGCAGCATGGGCGCACAAGCGCCTACTGACCGAGGCTGAATGGGAATACGCCGCAAGAGGCGGACTGGAACAAGCGAATTATGCGTGGGGGAATGACTTCTCGCCCGGAGGGGAAAAGATGGCGAATACCTGGGATGAGGTACAGCCGTTTCCCGTGACCGGAGCCAGTAACAAATTCAAAATTGGCACCAAGCCGGTAGGCAGTTACCGACCTAACGCCTACGGGCTCTACGATATGTCCGGGAATGTTTGGCAATGGGTCGCCGATTGGTATCGTGCCGACGCGTTTAGAGTTGGGCTCAAGCGTCAACCGGCGGGTGAAGCGGCTGTAAACCCGGTGGGGCCATCCGACAGCTATGACCCCGAACTTGGGGTGACGGCCAATGCACCGCAGCGTGTAATCCGAGGCGGATCTTTTCTTTGTAGCGACAGCTACTGCACGAGTTTTAGAACCAGTGCCCGGCAGGGCGCAGACCCTATGAACTCTATGTCGCATCTCGGCTTTCGCTTGGCGATGAGTAATGACCAATGGGAAAAGAACCGTTGAATACAAAATGCACGCTGGCCATGCGTGAACACACGAATGACTGCTCTTGATCGATTCTGTTGAAAAAGTCGGCTTCGGTTTCCATTGCAGGAAAGTGCGCGTCTGAGATTGAAATCTGTGTTTTGCGCAGAAGGTCCAAGATTCAGATTTGACGTAGCTGCGTGCAAAAAATGCGCTTTCACCGCTCGATGCATGGCTAGCCGGGGCGGGTCGACTTTTTCAACAGAATCGACCCATTGCAGACGGTCAGAAGTGTCTTCCTTTGAAATGGTAGCGATCCAGGCATCCAAAACATATCGCAAGATGTCGAGATTGTAAGAGGAAACCACATACCTTGGTTAACCGGGCACATGACCCGGTTTTCCCGTTCCGTGAAACAACTGACCCGTACCCATCATCTGCTTTTTCTGAGCCATCCTGCATCGTCAATCTATCACTCGGACATTCTGCTTTCTCGATGCCAGAGTGTCGGAAAAAGCTCGTGTTCCATAGGTTCACCTGATGCCAGAGCATCTTTAAGCCCAGGAAAGTCGGGTGAGGTGGCCCAAGGTCTCGGCGCATGCCGCACATCATCGCCTATGACCCTCACTGAAAACGCGCGACGACGGTTATGCCCGCCCACGCCAGCAGAGGCATGCAAGGTCAACATGTTGAAACACACCATGTCCCCTGGCGACAACGTCCATCCCAGAATGGGAAAGTCCTCGCGATGGCTTTCAATATCCGGTAGCTCGCCCAGTGTTCCCTCGGAAAACCATTTGGCCTGGCTGTCCATGAAGGACCGGGGCATCAACCAGGGGCCTTTGTGTGAGCCGGCGATGAATTCGAGGGTCGATTCCCTGGGCACGGGGTCAACAGGAATCCAGAAACTCACGGTGTCCGAACCCGTGATGTTGTAGTAAGGCTGGTCCTGGTGCCAAGGTGTGCGTTGGCGCGTATTGGGCTCTTTCACCAGCAAGTGATCATGGTGCAGGCGCACCTGTAGGCTGTTCAGCAGGGTGGCCGCGATGGGGGCGATGGCGGAGTTGAAGATGAAGTCGCGATAGTATGCATTCTCTTGCCAGTTACAAAAGTCCTCGAAGAACCATCCCGGATCCGTAGGGCTGCTCGCCACTTTTGCGCGAGGGCTGGGATGGGCAAGGTTGTGCTCGATACCTAGCGTCAGTTCGCTGATTTGCTGCGCAGTAAACGCATTACGGATGCACACCGCACCATCAGTTTGAAAGGCACGTACAGTCTCGTCGCTGACGGGGATGGCATAACGAGATTCACCGCGTTGTGTCATTTCGTTCATGGGGATTGCCTCAATCGCCGTAAATATCGAAGTTGAAGTACTGCTTCGCGATCTGGTCGTATTGGCCTGATTGGCGAATTCTGGCAATGGCCGTGTTCAACTGCTCTCTGAGATCAGGCTCGTTTTTTCGGACACCGATAGCGACGCCATCGCCAATGATGCTTTTGTCGGTGATGGGCTCACCGGCGAAGGCAAAGCCCTGGCCCTGAGGCTTTTGCAGTAATCCGATGTCGGCTTGTACCGAGGCCTGGAACGATGCATCCAGGCGCCCGTTGATGAGGTCTGAAAACACCTGGTCCTGGGTTTGGTAGGAAAGGATATTGATGCCTTGGCGGCCCCATTGCGACTTGGCATAACTTTCGTGCAGCGAGCCTTGAACCACCCCGACCGACTTGCCCTTCAATGATTCTGCCGTCGGCAGCAATCCGGAGTCTTTTCTGGCAACGAGAGAAGACGGCGCGGTGTAGATCTTATGGCTGAAATCGACCTGCTGGCGACGTGGCTCGGTGGCGCTGAATGCAGACAGGATGGCGTCAAATTTTTTCGCCTTCAACGCCGGGATCATGCTGTCGAAGGGCTGCTCGACCCAAACACACTTGACCCGCAACTCGGCACAAAGGGCATTGCCCAGATCGATATCGAAACCACTCAATGAGCCATCTGGCTGCTTTTGCTCGAAAGGCGGGTAGCTAGGGTCGACGCCGAACTTGATTACCGGTTCTGCCTGAGATAACGGGGTGATGATCAGCCCGAACAGCAGGGTGATGTATTGAAGTTTGCGTAGTTGCATGATGACCTCGTTTTTATTGGTTTTCTCGTTCTGACAGGTCTTTGCTCAAGCGTTGAGTGGCAAGAAGGCCTCAGTCAACTTGACCCAATAGCCAGCGCCCCGAATCAGGATGTCGTCATTGAAGTCGTAGCGAGGGTCGTGAGCCATGCAGCTCTTTTCACCGTCGCCATTGCCGATGATCAGATAGCTGCCAGGGCATTGCTGCAGGAAGTAGGCGAAATCCTCGCTGCCATTGAAGGGCACGATGTCGTTCATCACCTCGTCCTCACCGAGCCAGTCGATGGCCACCTGACTGGCAAACCGGGTCATTTCTTCGTCATTTACCAGCAGAGGGTAATCGGCACTGTAGTCGATGTCGGCGGTCGCGCCGAATGCCTGCGCCTGGGCGTGAATGAGGTGTTTTATCTGGCTCTCCAGGCGGTCCCGGACGGCGTTGTTCAGTGAGCGGACGGAAATCAGCATGTGCGCGCTGTCCGGGATCACGTTGGACGCCTTGCCTGCGTTAATGGACCCGACTGTGATAACGCTCATTTCCTGAGGTGAAATGTTACGCGAGACGATTGTCTGCAAAGCCATGATGATGCTTGCGCAGACCACCACGGGGTCGACGCTCAGATGCGGCATCGCGCCATGACCGCCTTTTCCGTGAATCGTGACATTGACCTGATCGGCAGAGGCCATGAAGGGGCCGGCCCGGAACCCGAGTTTTCCGACTGGGTAGCCAGGCATGTTGTGTGCAGCGAACACTGCATCGCAGGGGAACTGTTGCAACACGCCTTCCTGAATCATTCGTCGGGCGCCGGCCAGACCTTCTTCGGCCGGCTGGAAAATCAGGCGGATGGTGCCATCGAACGGATGGCCATGGGCGAGGGCGTAGGCGGCGGCGAGGAGCATGACCGTATGCCCGTCATGGCCACACGCGTGCATCTTGCCCGGTATCCGGCTGGCATAGGGCAGCCCGGTCTTTTCCAGAATAGGCAGTGCGTCCATGTCAGCCCGTATGCCGATCACACGCGAACCGGTGCCTTTTTTCAGCGTGGCGATGACCGCGGTTTCGGCGAAGCCGCGCGTCACGTCATAACCCCACTTGATCAAACGTTCGGCTACCAGCTCACTCGTCTCGACCTCCTGATAACCGAGTTCAGGGTTGGCATGGATCTGGTGGCGCAGTTCGCGCATTTCCTGCTCAATCTCTTTTAACAGCGTGATGGATTGTGTCATTGGCAGTGTTTTTCCTTGGTGATCAAGAGGAGAAACCAATCTGTCGCAAGGGCCACAATCGACGATGGCTTACGGCATCATGCGTTTCATCAAAGTGCCTGGGCTTTTTCTGGTACGGTCTTTTGCTGAGGTTCGAAGCTCAGTTGGTGTTGGTCCGAGAGTAGTGGGCCAAGGCAGCAGCTGACAGGCAATCGAAAGTTAACAAGGCAACCCTGGGTTAACACCGGCGGACACTATGAAGTTCTATCAACTCAATGCACTCGTGGCGGTGGCCGACGCGGGCAGTATCCGCGGCGCTGCAAAAAGACTCGACACTTCGCCGGCAGCGGTCACCAAGGCCATCCAGAAGCTGGAGGCAGACACCGCCACACAATTGCTGATCCGCAATACCTCAGGGATTGTGTTTACCGAGCTCGGCAAGAAGCTGTTGATTCAGGCACGTCTGCTGGTGGCACAGATGGTCTGTGCCCGTCAGGTATTGCCTGATTGCAAGGGGGAACTGGTGGGGTGCTTGTCGGTCGCCGTGACACCCTGGTTGGCGATGACGCTCATGCCAAAAGCCGTCGTGCGTTTTCGCCAGCTGTTTCCAAAGGTACAACTTGAATTGCATGAGGGGCTTTCATCGGTCGCGTGTCCGTTGCTGCGGGATGCGAGCGTCGATCTGTTTATCGGACGGCTTGATACCCGGTCTTCCAGCACCGACCTGACCTATCTGCCGCTGTTCACGGCCGATTGTGCGGTGGTCGCCCGTCACCAACACCCGCTGTCGAACAGCAGGACCATGGAGGACCTGGCGTCGGCTGACTGGATACTGGCCTCGCAACAAGATGGAACGATTTCGACGCAGGGGCATGTGCATTTCGCCCATTCGCTCTCGATCATCTTGAGCTTGCTGCGTGAAACCGACATGTTAAGCATCTTTCCCTGGCCGCTGGTGGAGATATGTGCTCAGCGCGAAGGCTTGTGCACCTTGCCTCTGCGCGAGCCGGTCGGCAGTGCCTCGGTGGGCGCCATCAGCCGAAGCGGGCAGCCCCTGCGGCCGGCGGCCGAGCGGTTTCTGGAGTGTCTGATCGAAACCATTCACCTGGAGATGGGGCATACGCAATCTCCTTATCGGCGCATGTTGCAGACCGTCGATTTGTTGGTCTGAGAGCTGTTATTGAAACTGAGTGGAACCTTACTGGTTTCATGGTTATACGTCACTGCCTGCTCCTGGCCGTTCTCTGCCAGTGGTGACCGGCAGAAAACGACCCAAAGCTGCCGGTCAGCAAAGGCTAAAATTGACCGATTGCCGCCACTCATCGATCGTAACGAACCACTCCCCCTCATCTTCGTCACACCACTGCCGCTTCAATCGTTCTGGAACGCCAGGCATAAGCCAACACCATCAGCAGCCCCAGAGCAGCCATCGCCGCTCCGGCCAGGGAAATCGCCGGATAACCCAGACCGGCGTTGATCACCGCTCCGCCCAGTGCTGCGCCAATCGCGTTGCCAAAATTGAAGGCGCCAATGTTCACCGCAGAGGCAAGATTGGGCGCGTCCTTCGCTGCTTCCATGACGCGCATCTGTAGCGGCGGCACCAGGGCGAAGCTGGCGATACCCCATATCAGGATGGCAACGGCGGCCGGCAGCGGCCAACGCATCAGAACGGTAAACGCCAGCAAGACGAGAATCAGCACGCTCAGCGAAACGATCAGGGTGCGATCTATCGAGCGGTCGGCGGCCTTGCCGCCCCACATGTTGCCCAGCGTCAACCCCACACCGAACAGCACCAGCATGGCGGTGATGTAGGCGGTGGACGCATGGGTCTCGCTGCTGAGGATCGGCGCGATGTAGGTGAAGACGGTAAACATTGCGCTCGATCCGACTACGGTCAGGGCCAACGCGCCCAGTACCGGACCACGCCCCAGTACCCGAATTTCGGCCATTACACCGACGCTTTGCGGCGTCTTCAGGTTAGGCAGGGCGAACCACAATGCGGCCATGGTCACCACGCCGAGGCCGGTAATTCCCCAGAAAGCGGTGCGCCAACCGAACAGTTCACCAAACCAGGCGGCCAGCGGCACACCGCCGATGGTCGCCAGGGTCAGGCCCATGAACATCGCCGCAACCGCCCCGGCACGTTTCTGCGGGGCGACCACGCTGGCGGCGACGATGGAGCCAACGCCAAAAAATGCACCATGGTTCAGTGAGGTCACCACCCTGGCGACCATGAGGCTGTAGTAATCGGTGGCCAGGGCTGACATCAGATTACCCAGGGTGAAAATCGCCATGAGCCCGATCAGCAGATAGCGCCGGGGAATCCTGCCGGTGGTCAGGGTCATCAGCGGTGCGCCGAGCAATACGCCCAGCGCATAAGCACTGACCAGCAAACCGGCGGCGGGAATGGAAACGCCCAGATCCGCAGCGATACCCGGCAACATGCCCATGGGGGCGAATTCTGTTACGCCGATGCCAAAGGCACCGATGGCGAGCGCGACAAGTGGTGGATTGATACGCATGGAAGGCTCCTTATCTATGCCGCTAATGCTACGATCCAGTCTTTTCAGGTGGTAGATAGCATTTTTGGCAATCACCTTTGCGCAGGAGGCACAAGTGGATTTCAACGGCAGGTCAGGTGAAATGAGCGTGTTCATCACCGTGGCGCAGGAAGGCAGCCTGTCGGCCGCCGCACGTGCACTGGGCCTGACACCCTCGGCAGTCAGTCGGATCATCGCGCGTACCGAGCAACGTCTTGGCACCCGCCTGCTGTTGCGCACCACCCGAGCGATCACCTTCACTGCCGAGGGCGAAGCGTTCCTGCGCGGCGCCCGGCGTATCCTGGCCGACATGGACGAGGTCGAAGAAGCCATCGCCGACCAGGGCGTACCCAGGGGGCGATTGCGGGTCAGTGCCGCCCTTGGCCATGGGCGGCTGGCCATCGTTCCTTTGGTCGCAGCATTCAGCGCCCGTTACCCGAACATCGTCGTCGACCTCACCCTCGGCGACGAAGTGGTCGACATTCTCGGCGGGCAGGCCGACGTCGCGGTCCGCTTTGGCCATCTGCCCGACAGCCCGCTGACCGCGCGCAGGATCGGCGACACCGGCCAGGTAGTGGTGGCATCGCCCGAGTATCTGCAGAGCCACGGCATCCCTCAGGAACCGGAAGACCTGCTACAGCACAACTGCCTGCGCTTCAACTTTCGGCGTGCCGAACCCAACTGGCCGTTCATCCGCGATGGAAAAGAGTTTTCCCTGAAGGTCAGCGGCAACATCGAATGCAGCAGTGGTGAAGCGCTGGCACAACTCGCGCGAGTAGGTGCCGGCATTGCACGTATCGGTGAGTTCAGCGTGAGCGAGGATCTGCAGCGCGGCGACCTGATTCCGCTGTTGGAAGCCTGGAACCCCGGGGACCAGGAACCGATTCATGCGGTGTTCGTCGGCGGGGCGGCAATGCCGGCGCGGGTGCGATTGTTCGTGGACTTCTTGCTGGAACATCACCGGATGTAAGCGGAGGCGTAAGCTGATATTTCCGGGTACTCGTGATGTTGAAGTGACCAAAACATTTTTGGGTGCACTATCAATAGATGGTTTGCCTTACTGGAACAATCGTGAGCTCTGGCATTGATGGGTCGTCCGCACGTCTTAAATGGCCGTCGTGAAAGACCGCTTTTGGCCGGTTTCTGCCTGTCCTGACCGGCAGAACTCGACCCGATATAGCCCGTTCACGCACGCAGCCTATGGGGTTGCCCGTAGAAGCTTTACGCAAAATTTACGGGGGCTTCAGGTTGGGTATCTAATACTGCGCGGTGTTAATTTGGAACGCTATTGTCATGTCCCTCGCAGCAATTCGGCTTATCGGCTTCATCCTGGGCATTTTTCTGATCACGCTGGCCATAAGCATGGCTATTCCCATGATCACACTGGTGGCCTATGAGCGTAGCGACGATCTGTCGGCCTTTCTCTGGTCGAGTTTGATTACCTTCGTCTGTGGCCTCCTGTTGATCGTGCGGGGACGCCCGGATACTGGCCAACTTCGTCCCAGGGACATGTACTTGCTGACTACCGGAAGCTGGGTTGTCGTGTGCACCTTCGCAGCGTTACCAATGGTGTTCATTAGCCAAATCAGCTACACCGACGCATTCTTCGAAACGATGTCTGGCATCACAACCACTGGTTCGACGGTACTCACCGGTCTGGATACCTCATCTCCCGGCTTGTTGATATGGCGCTCCATGCTGCATTGGTTGGGCGGCATCGGTTTTATCGGCATGGCTGTGGCGATCCTTCCACTGTTGCGAGTAGGCGGCATGCGTCTGTTCCAGACAGAGTCCTCCGATTGGTCGGAGAAAGTGACACCGCGTTCCCATGTGGCAGCCAAGTACATTCTTTTGCTCTATCTGGGGCTTACCGGGTTTGGAGCTCTGGCGCTCTGGCTCTCTGGAATGACGCCATTTGAAGCGGTCAACCATGCAATGTCGTTAATCTCTACCGGAGGGTTCTCAACTTCGGACGCTTCCCTTGGGCATTGGACGCAACCAGCGATTCACTGGGTGGCGGTAGTCATCATGATTCTGGGCAGCCTGCCGTTCACCTTGTACGTCGCGACATTGCGGGGTAATCGGCGTGCGCTGATCAAGGACCACCAGGTCCGCGGATTCATTGGATTCTTGCTCGTCACATCGCTGGCCGTGGGTACCTGGTTATGTTTTCACAGTGATTACGGATGGTGGGATGCGTTTCGTATCGTGGCGGTCAATGTGACCTCGGTCGTCACGACCACCGGAATTGCGGTTGGCGACTACACCTTGTGGGGCAGCTTCGCTGTCTTGCTGTTTTTCTATCTGACCTTCGTCGGTGGCTGTTCCGGCTCAACGGCAGGCGGTCTTAAAATCTTCCGTTTTCAGGTGGCTGGCGCTCTACTGGTCAGCAGCTTGAAGCAGTTGATCCATCCTCGAGCCGTGATTCAGAAAAAATACAACGGCCATCCCATCGATGAGGAGATCGTGCGCTCGCTTTTGACCTTCTCGTTTTTCTTCACCATCACGATTGCCGCCATCGCTTTGGGCCTGGCTCTCATTGGGCTTGATTGGACAACCGCGTTGAGCGGTGCCGCTACGGCGGTGTGTAACGTCGGACCGGGTCTTGGCGCAATCATTGGGCCGGCCGGTAATTTCTCATCATTACCGGATGCCGCCAAATGGCTGCTCACGGTTGGAATGCTTCTAGGAAGGTTGGAAATCCTGACTGTGTTGGTACTCGTAACTCCAGTTTTCTGGAGATATTGACCCAGCTAGTCGAGGGCTGAGACTACAAGCTACATGCGGGACGAAAATCAGCTTGTCGATACTTACCTAGCGATGGTTGCGATAGCGTTCGGTCAAGGATTGCACGAGGGTGACGTAGGATTGCGTCTCGGCGTAGGGAGGCACCCCGTTGTACTCGACCACGGACGCTTCGCCGGCGTTGTAACCTGCCAAAGCCAGCACCTGGTTGCCGTTGAAGCGCTTGAGCAGCCAGGCCAGGTAGCGCACGCCGCCACGAATGTTCTGTCGTGCGTCGAACGGATCGTCCACGGCGAAGCGCTGGGCGGTGGCGGGCATCAACTGCATCAGCCCCTGGGCGCCGGCTTCGGAAATGGCGTTGGGGCGAAACGCCGATTCTGCATGTATCACTGCGCGGACCAGCGCCCTGTCGACACCATAATGACCCGAAGCGGCTTCGATCTCCCGCCGATAGGAAAGGGTGTCCAGGCGCAGTGAGGCGACCTTGAAATCCTTCGGCGCCATGCACAGATAGCAGCCCTTGATGTAATAGAGCTCAAGGACATCGACCCGTGCGGAGATACCGACGGGGCGCCGGCTCACATATTGACGAGTACCCTTGTGGATGAAGGTGAACACCCGAATCCGCACCGCGCCTGAGTCGTCGTCCCGCACAACCCGTGGCAGGGCCATTGCCTTGGCGCCGACACCGGCGCCCGCCATGCCATTGAGGCGAGTGCAACGGGCGCTGGCGATGGCTTGGCTGGTGTAGCTGATGGCGCCGTCCCTGGCTTGGCACTTGAACATGGCGCTGGCGCACAGAGGAGCGACCAGCAAGGCCAGCTCGATGCAGCCAAGAAGGCTCTTGCGAGCCCATCGCCATGTTCTGGATCTCATCACATCGCTCCGCGCCGCAGGCGCCGATCGGGCCTGGGGCACCTGGCCCGGGCGCTACCTTCGGAGGGCCCATTCTGCGTGACCCGCCTTTTGTTCTGATAGTTATACCCCTTGTAACCGGCTTTGGAACTTGCGTTGACGTATGGGGTGGCGGCGTTCCCAGGCGAGGCGCAGGCCCGAAGGTCTTCGCCACGCCGTCCGCATCGGTCAGGCGCAGGCTGCCTTCGAGGATGTGGCACATCTGGTCGTAGTCGCACTGGCACCTCGGTCTACGCACTGACCGAAAAACCGCTGCTTCCTGCGAAGACCCAGCGGTTCATCGAGTTCATACGCGACCATCTCGACAGTGCTTAATGCCTGACGACTGGATAGGGGGCATCCCGACGCAAACGAATGTCTCCTTCTGGCCGATTGCTGCCTGTTCTCAAGGCTGCCCGTCAATTCGATGGGCTATTGCAACGATTAGAACTCCTTCTCTCACGGAAGGTATCCGCCCATTTTTTGGGTGTTGTGCATAATCTCTCTTAGTGAGTCCAATAAAGCGGAAGCGGCAGGTGACAATGTAGCGTCTGCTAGTCGGGAAACACCAATTTGTTCCAGAATTAGAGGTTCAAAAGCCGGGAGGCGGATTAGTTCCTTACTGTGTGCTGGGTCAGAAATAACTGATTGTGGTAATATCCCAAGAAAATCGGTCTGCTTTAATAACCAAAGTATATTAAAGAATGATGCGGTTTCTATCGTTGCATGTGGTGGATTGATGTCATTTCGATGAAAGATATTATCGAACTGCTTCCGTAAAGTAGTTTCTATTGGGGGCAGTATCCATGCTTCGCGCGCGAGCTCTTCCAGTTTAACCTCTGTTTGCTGGGCAAGAGGGTGGTCACGGCGCGCAACGATGACCGCGTTTTCGCTAATAAGTGCCTCCTGAGCGACAACGACGCTTGAGCTGACATCGGAAAGTCTCCCAATCAAGAAGTCCAATTCGCCCGAGATGAGCCGAGGTATTAGTTCTCCGCTTACACCATCGATGATTTTGATGCGGATGCTTGGTCGGCTTGCCCAGAGTCGTGCGATGGCTGCTGGCACAAGATAACTTGACCCTGTTAACACGCTTCCTATAGCAACACGCCCGGCATGCCCTTTTCCAAGCGCGTCGATTGCTTGGGATACATGATCCAGTTGGGCAAGGATCATCCGGCTGCGCTGTACAAAGTCCCGACCAAGCTCCGTAGGCGTAACCCCCCTACGATTTCGGGTGTAGAGCTGAGCCCCTACAGCCTCTTCCAGATCCTGTAGTAGCTTGCTCGCTGTAGGCTGTGAGAGGTTCAGCGAGCGTGAGGCGTGCAAAACACTGCCATATTCAAACAATGCAATCGCCAGGCGGAAATGCCTGACTGTTGCCCATTTTTCCAACCGTTCCAGACTCATGTGGTATTCCAATATTCGATATCAGGTCTAATATATTCTAGATTTACGAATACCATAACCCCTCCTAGAATGTACCTGGCGCGCTGGGTCGTTCCAGTTAATCACTCGTGAAGTGTGCAAAAGGTCTTATTCGAATTGATGTAACGCTTCTGGTATACGGCTCCTTTTGAGCGGGGCGGCCTTTTATAAAGCTTTGGGATGTATTGCTTGTTATCAATCTGAGAGGAGTAAGTGTCGTATGGGTGTCAAAAATCTAGATACGGTGAAGAACTACTTTAAATACTGCGTGGATGGTAAGGATGTTGAGCGGGTTTCCGAGTATTTCGATGTCAATGTGGTTGTGCATCGACCGGACTGCGATGCTCCGATAGGTGGTTTGGAAAACTTTAAGCGAGCCTTGAGCGAAAATGTTCTCGAACGATATAAGACAATTGAAACTACGTTCAGCAAGGAAGTTGTCACGGATGACGTTGTTGTAGTCGCGTTGACGCACTGTGCTACTGGCTCGAATACATGGCATGGCTTTAACGTAGAAGGCAAGAGCTTGACTTGGACCGCTCTGACGTATTTTCGGTTTAACAAAGAGGGGAAAGTGATCGAGGAGATCGTTGAGCGGAACGAACTGTTTATGGCAAAGCAACTCGGAATCATCAGTTACGAGTGACTTAGTTAAATTCCAAGGGGGGAATAAGTCCACCGTGGTGAAATTATACTCCCCACGGTGGTCAGAGGCCGCTGTTGGCCGATTGTTGCCTGTCATCAACGTCAACTGCCGGCCCAAAGCGGCCAGTGTGTCGTCGTGTTCGCGGGCAAGTCGGATCGCCGCCTTAACATATACAGGGGCGCGCATCGGCTGGCAGGGCGCAAGGGGAGAAAGAAGCTGAAAGTTTATTCGCGGTCAGCTGTGGATGAACGTCCAGAGATCGGTATTCAGTTTTTCGATAGCGTCTTTAAAGTCCTTGGTGGTGATTTTCTGACTTTCGTTCTCTAACGGGTTGCCGAATACCTTACGCACCACTTTGGCCATTGTTTGATTGGTTCTTGCGTCAATGAACTCGGCTTCAATGAATAGATTAGTGTCTTGATCCCGGTGACCGGTAGCTGCCTGTGTCGCTCCGACAACGGCCGCAATCGGCAGCACTTCATACCACTTCATGCCTTCGTTCGAGGCGCTGACGCCAGTGATTGCCGCACGAAGAATCAGGGGGCGTGACCTGGCTGGTGCGGCGGCGGCGTTAGACACCCTCTGGTATTTCTGGCCCAGTACGATTTTGGCCTTCCTGGACATGAAGTCCTGCAAGTCGGCCAGCGTTTGTTGATTGACCTGTTCGTTGGGTTTGGGCGAGGGATAAAACTCCAGCGTTCTGAACGCGATGGTGTCATACGCATTCGGGTTCCACGACGGGCTCACCCAGCGCATTGCCTTCTCACCCGTGGCGGTGGTCACTTCTTGCAGGTTGTTGTAGTTGGACAGGAAGCCCGAATATTGCTCGCGTTCAGTGACTTGGGAGGTGCAACCGCTGAGTAGCAGGTATGTCAGTGCGACGCCAACAAACAGTTTACGGTCCAGGGACATGGTGGGTTCACTCCACGATTTAGTCGTGCTCAGTCAACTGAAAAATAGAAACGCCAAGTCATGTTTCCCTTCATGGCATGAATGAAGCGTTGTCGAACCGACCGGAGAATTGATTACCGTTGTGAACTGGATCTGCTGCGCCGACATGTCGCAGAGCCAGACCCAGCCCGACTGGCGTTGACGTCCCCAGAGCATAGCCCGCTATCGGTGGTTACATTGCTGCAATCAGTGCATTAATGTCCTGCAATTTTCCAGTCTTGTTCATCAGCAGATCAGTTCTCACACTGAGCCCACTCATTTGATTACGGCTTCTGACTGATGGAGAAATGACCATGGTATCTGCGATCCGGTTTAACCAGTTCGGCAACCCTGAAGTACTGAACCTGGAGGCACTGAGCGAACAATCACCAGGCCAGGGCGAGGTATGGCTTGAGCAAGAGGCTGTGGGTGTCAACTATCTCGACGTTACCCAGCGCAAGGGAGCGGTGCCCATTCCCTTGCCGTCCGGGCTGGGGCTGGAAGGCGCGGGGCGTGTTGCCGCTGTGGGTGCGGGTGTCAGCAACGTGCGAACAGGGGATCGCGTGGCCTATGCCACCGGCCCCTTGGGTTCCTACGCTTCGGCCCGGCTTTATCCGGCAGAGCGGCTGGTCAAAATTCCGGATTCGCTGTCATTTGAAGATGCCGCAGCCGTCATGTTCAAGGGCATCACTGCGCAGTACCTGTTGAAAGCCACCTATCCCGTAGGGCCCGGCACCACCCTTGTGCTCTACGGTGTGGCGGGAGGGCTGGGGGAAATCATGGTGCCATGGGCCAAGCACTTGGGTGCCACCGTGATTGGCGTGGTTTCAAAGCAGGCCAGTGTCGAGAAAGCCCTGGCGTCGGGGTGCAATGAAGTCCTGGTGTTCGATGCTGCCAGCCTGGCCTCCCAGGTCGCTCGAATCACCGACGGTAAAATGGTCGACGTCGTCTATGACCCGATAGGGCGTGTTTCTTTCCAGGCATCCCTGGATAGCTTGCGACCACGGGGGCTGATGGTGTCGTTTGGCGCTTCATCAGGTGCGCCGTCAGCCGTGGAGTTGTCGACACTCAATGCCAAAGGCTCGCTGTTCCTCACACGTCCTTCGTTGGCAGCCCATACCGCGAGTGCCTCCGAGTACCAGGAACGAGCGCAGGATGTGTTGGCGGCCATCGGTGCGGGTATTATCAAACCTTCGGTCCGGGCAAGCTACTCTCTGGCGGACGCAGCATTGGCGCATGCCGACCTGGAGTCGGGGCGTTCATCGGGGGCGATCATTCTAAAACCATGAATCTTGATGTTCTGAACAATCAGCACAGTGATGAAATCGCTGCGTTTCTGGCCGTGGCCTCGCAAGGCTCATTTGTCGGGGCTGGCCGGCTATTGCAGCGACACCCAACCGTCGTCTCGAAACGCCTCGCCGCAATGGAAAAGCGCCTTGGCGTTCGGCTCGTGGAGCGCTCCACCCGCCAGGTTCGAATTACTGAAACAGGTGCCAGGCTGGAGCAGCGCCTTCGCTCGGCCATCGAATTGCTGAATGAAGCGCAGCAGCAGGCGTCCGAGTGCGCCAGCGAAATCCGCGGTACTTTGCGCCTTGCATTGCCGGCAGCCATGGGCAGGCGTTGGCTTGGCCCGATGCTGCCGGAGTTTCTCGAGGCTCATCCGCATGTCTCGATCCTCGCAGACTACAGCGAGCGTCTGGTCGACATCATCGATGAAGGTTTTGATGCGGCGATCCGAATCGGAGAGTTGGAAGACAGCCGGTTGATCGCCAGGAAACTGAGTGACCATCGCCGGATACTCTGTGCCTCGCCTGCTTACATCAGGCAACACGGCATGCCCGAAACGCCACAGGACCTGATCCGGCACAACTGCCTTCGCTTCAGCGGCCTGGCGTCTTTTCCCCAGTGGAGACTCCATCGCGGCAATGAGCTGCAGACGGTTTCTCCCAAAGGAAACCTGACGGCCAATGACAGCGATTCATTACTGGCAGCGGCCCGCGCCGATGCCGGAATATTGGGGGCAGGTGACTGGTTGATGAGTCGCGATATTGCTGCCGGGAGGCTGTTGCAGGTCCTTCCGGACTGGCAATTGGATTCCGCCGGTGGGGTCTATCTGGTCAGGCCATCGGCCAGGTTTCCGGGCGCGGTGGTTGTCGCGTTCAAACAATGGATCGAGTCAAAGTTTTCCCCTGCGCCCCCATGGGCCATTTGACCGCTTGACCTTCGGTTTCCACCTGGCCGACGCATGGCTGCCGGCCATGTGTGTTTATAAAATCAGGTGGTGACTCATTTTTTCCATTGGGTCAAAACCAATACAAGGTAGCTGCGGACCACAACCAGCCGAAGCAGAGGGTGATGGCAAAGTAGATCGCCACCATCATCAGAGGCTGATTCCACATGACACACCTCCCATAGTCGCTTCATTTACATGGGTGCCTGGTAAAACGGGCGCTCGTCGTAGGGGCAATAACTTGTCAAAACACTCCAAGGGTGAACTCCATCGCCAGTACAACGGACAACGCCAGCGTCATCGCCAACGCAATAAACATCAGGCCTAACTCAGCGAGCTGCTTATAAAGGGCCATTGGTCGCTTGGTGATTCGAGCGATTGATCTATTAGTGGAAGCCATCACCCGTCCTCACGTTTGCGTGGAATACGCACCACAGGCTGGACCTGGGCAACAAGGCGATGGAACTGCATGGTGGTGTCGCTCGATTCATTTTTTCACCCCTCGCGTCATGCCTGATCCGGCGAGCCCCGCCGCCTCCGTGATGTCCGGGACGACAGCTGTTGCGGGTATCAGGGGTGGTGCAACTAATGAGCCATTTCAATAGGGCGAAGAAAAAACTCAAATGAATTAACAGGCTGATTGCGAGGTCTTCAAGCGAGAGAACGGGGAAGGGGGGGAATATCCCTCAATTTTGGTGGCAAACACCTGGTCGGGTGGGTGTAGTACCCCATTTATGGAGAGAGTCGCGGCCCTGTTTCACCGATCGCTTTTGCCAGGGGCTACTTGCCCCTGAGGCGAGGTGGATTTAACGGGACGGGAAGGGCCGCTTCTGTCTGGGGTTTCAACCGGTCGAAGCAACACACTGAATTGTGTTTAAAAGACCCGTGAGTTTTCGGTACCGCACATTATCCCGCGGAGAAACTCCGATACCGGGAATCACGTAACCGCTACTCAAGCAGTTGATCAATCAACACTGCGTTGGTGTAGATCAGGCTGCCGTCACTCGCTCGGTGTCCAACCAGATGGAACTGTCCGCGTTCGTGTTGCAGATAGACACGCATCTGGCAGTCGGACAAGGGGGCGTATCCCTCGGGCATGATCAACTCCATCGAGTCCATATCGACATCGACCATGGCTTGCTGTTCGTGGGTTTTCTGCAAGCGCTCTTCGGCCTCCTCCAGACGGAGGTGCAAGGGGCCGTCGACGTTGAAATGGATCTCCCCCATCGGGGTGGATTTTTGGGCGCCGCTGGTTTTGCACCAGCCTTCGATCGTCAGGACACTCATGACGAAACCTCCCATGTGGATTGCTGGAATCTGTAGCTATCGTTGCTGCACGATGCCATTACTTAAGTTGGATGACTGTACAAGGGCAGGGTTCGATTTTCTGACCCGCTTCTGGCCGCCCCTGCTGTCCGTCATCAGAAATTCAGTATAGCCGGTCGCCGGGCCTCGCCTGCCAACCTCACGGTACATCCGATGGGCTCTATACTTCTTACTGACTTTGCCGCCCGGACGGGTGGCATTTGCCTGCCCTGCTTGGACGTCAGCGGCGATGCTTTTGCATACCCAATGAACAACAGGAATAGGATGAAGAGGAAATGGTAATAGCAATTGTCCTGATACTAATCGTTATTGCATCAGTGCTATTCCACATACTTGCGCCTTGGCATGCGACACCGGCAGCTTCCAACTGGGGGTCCATAGACACCACCTTGTTCATCACCCTGATCATCAGCGGCATATTTTTCATTGCCATCACGGTATTCATGGCGGTCGCGGTGATGCGGTATCGGCACAAGGAGGGTGCCAGGGCGGCCTACCAGCCAGAAAATAAAAAGCTGGAACTGTGGTTGATTATCATCACTTCGGTAGGTATCGCCGGGATGTTGGCCCCAGGCCTGGTTGTCTACAACGATTTCATCCGGGTGCCGAAAGAGGCTTACGACCTTGAAGTGGTCGCCCAGCAGTGGCAGTGGGCCTTTCGTTTTCCCGGCCAGGACGGGAAGTTGGGCAAGTCGGATATCAAGTTTGTCGACTCCGCCAATCCCCTCGGCGTTGATCCCAAGGATCCTGCGGGGCAGGACGATGTGCTTGTCATGAATAATGAAGTTCGCCTTCCGCTCGATCGGCCGGTGAAAGTCTTGTTGCGGGCTAAAGATGTCCTGCACGATTTCTATGTACCGCAAATTCGCAGCAAGATGGATATGGTGCCGGGAATGGTGTCGTACTTTTGGTTTACGCCAACTAAAACCGGAAAGTACGACGTCCTTTGCGCTGAATTCTGTGGCGTAGGTCATTACAACATGCGCGGCCATATGATCGTGGAAGAGCAGGGCGTCTTCGATCAATGGCTCAAAGGCCAACCGACGTTTGCGCAGACATTGACGGCAACTGCCAAACCCGGTCGAGACAGCGTGCTGGAAAAAGGCCGGCAGTTGGTCGAGCAACTCGGCTGCAAGGCCTGCCATAGCCAGGATGGCGGTGCCAGTCTCGGCCCGGGATGGAAGGGGCTGTACGGCCGTACGGAACAGCTTGCCGATGGCACCAGTGTGCAGGTCGACGAGGCCTACCTGAAAGAGTCGATTCTCGATCCGAAGGCCCGACTGGTACAGGGCTACCCGCCGGTCATGGTGGCCTATACTCTCAAGGACGATGAACTGGGTGCCGTCATCGCCCTGATCAAATCACTGGGTGCTGCGGGGCAAGACGGTGAACCTTCGACCGGCGAAGCGTCGAGCCCGGGTGAAGATCTGGTGGCGCAGGGGCAGCGGCTGGCCGGGTCGCTCGGCTGTCTGGCCTGCCATAGTGTCGATGGCAACAAGGGCGTCGGCCCCGGCTGGCAGGGCCTGTATGGCAAGACGGAAACCCTTGCCGACGATACGAGCGTAAAGGTCGATGAGGACTATCTCAAGGATTCGGTTCTTCATCCCAATGCCAAAATCGTCAAGGGCTATGCCGCCGTCATGCCAACCTTGGCTGCGAGTGACGAGGAGCTCAATGCACTGATCGCTTTCATCAAATCCAAAGCGAATGCTGACGCTGATGCGAACAACGCGCAGCCAGGGAAGTCGCCGTAAAGCAGCCAGCAATACACTGAAACTTCGGCAGGAGGATGACGTGATGGCCTATGCGGAGCAAGCCGAAACAGAAGCACTGCACGAGCCCAAAAGTTTCCTGACCAAATACATCTGGAGTCAGGACCACAAGGTCATAGCCATTCAATATTCGTTGACGGCCATCTTCGTGGGTCTTATCGCTCTGGTGTTGTCCGGCTTGATGCGCATGCAGATAGGCTTCCCCGGCAGTTTGGCGTTCATGGACGCCAGTACTTACTATCAGGCGATGACCATGCACGGCATGATCATGGTCATTTACTTGCTCACGGCCTTGTTTCTGGGGGGCTTCGGCAACTATCTGATCCCGCTGATGGTGGGCGCCCGCGACATGGTCTTCCCCTACGTCAACATGCTCAGCTACTGGTTTTACCTGGTGGCGGTAGTTGTGTTGCTCAGCAGTTTTTTTGTCCCCGGCGGCCCCACAGGTTCCGGCTGGACGCTCTATCCGCCACAGTCCATTACCCAGGGGACACCGGGGGTCGAGTGGGGCATTGTCCTGATGCTCGTCTCACTGGCGATTTTCATTGTCGCGGCCACCATGGGCGGCTTGAACTACGTCACCACGGTGTTGCAGGCGCGCACGCACGGCATGACCCTGTTTCGCATGCCGCTCTCGGTATGGGGCATCTTCATGGCCTCGATCATGGCCTTGCTGGCCTTCCCGGCGTTATTTGTCAGTGCGGTCATGATGCTGTTTGACAAGCTGTTGGGCACCAGCTTCTTCATGCCGGCGATGATCTCGCTGGGGCAGCAGCTCGATCACCAGGGTGGCAGCCCGATATTGTTCCAGCACCTGTTCTGGTTCTTCGGCCACCCGGAGGTCTACATCGTCGCTCTCCCGGCGTTTGGCCTGGTCTCCGACTTGATCAGTACCCATGCGCGTAAAAACATCTTCGGCTACCGAATGATGGTGTGGGCCATTATTGCGATTGGCGTACTCAGCTTTGTGGTCTGGGCACACCACATGTACGTCAGCGGAATGAACCCGTACTTTGGTTTTTTCTTCGCCGTCACCACCTTGATCATCGCGGTGCCGACCGCGCTGAAAGTCTATAACTGGGTACTGACCCTGTGGCGCGGCGACATCCATTTGACCGTGCCGATGCTGTTTGCCCTGGCCTTTATCATCACCTTCCTGGTCGGCGGCCTGACCGGGTTGTTTCTCGGCAATGTGATCGTGGACATCCCGCTCTCGGACACCTATTTCGTCGTGGCCCATTTTCATATGGTCATGGGCGTTGCACCGGTACTGGTGGTGTTCGGCGGTATTTATCACTGGTTCCCGAAAGTCACCGGGCGCATGTGGAACGACACCCTGGGCAAGCTGCATTTCTGGATTACTTTTCTGGGTACCTACGCCATCTTTTTCCCCATGCACTACCTGGGTTTCCAGGGCATGCCACGTCGCTACTACGCCTATGAAAACTACGCGTTCATCCCGCAGTCCGCGCAAGACTTGAATGCCTTCATTACGGTGGTCGCGTTGACTGTCGGCGTTTCCCAGTTGCTGTTCCTGTTCAACATGGCCTGGAGTGCATTCAAGGGCAAGCCGGCAGGCAGTAATCCCTGGGGTTCGGCCAGCCTGGAATGGCAAACGCCGGACACCCCGCCGAAACACGGTAACTGGGGAGAAAAATTGCCGGTCGTGCATCGCTGGGCCTATGACTACAGCGTGCCGGGGATAGAGCAGGATTTCGTGCCGCAAACGGTCTCCGCCGAGGAGCTGGAGCACATGCGGCAGTTCAGTGCCGGAACCAGGGCGGACATCAAGACATGAACAGGCTGCTATTGAGAAACGCCGGCGGCGCTGATCCCGGCGGCAGTTGGAGCCGCGACCCCGAGGGTAATCAGGCCGCCGAGGATGCCGTTAGACGGCAAACCGCAAGGGTAGGCCTGCGCTTGTTTCTGGTGGTGGTGAGTTCGTTATTCTTCCTTTTCCTGATCGCCTTTGTCGCCCGTTCTCAAATGGTCGACTGGCTACCCCTGACAGAGCCATTGGCGCCGTTAGGCAATCTCTGGCCGCTCTGGCTGAATTCGGCTTTTCTGGTAATCAGTTGCATCGCACTGCAGTGCTCGCGCATGGCCGCCCGCAAGGCTCGGCTGGGCGCAACGGTCATTGGTTTTGCGTTGGGGGGTGTCTTTGCCATTGCCTTTCTGGCGGGGCAATTCTGGGTCTGGCAGCAATTTGTCGCCTGGGGCTACTTTGTCGCCAGCAATCCGGCCAACAGTTTCTTCTACCTGTTGACGGGCCTGCATGGGCTCCACCTGCTGGGCGGGCTGATCGCCTGGTGCTGGATCGTCGCCAGATTCTTGCGTCATGTGCCACTGGCGCAACTTGGCGCCAGCGTAGAGCTCTGTGCCATCTATTGGCATTACTTGCTGGGCCTTTGGTTCGTGCTATTCGCGCTGCTGGCCAGCACGCCGCAAACCTATGAAGCCATCGCCAGATTCTGCGGCCTGAGGTGAACAGCCATGGCATTGCACCCGCAAGCTGAAGTCGAATCCAGCTCATCCAATCCACCAGGTGTGCCACCTGCGCCTGGATGGCAGGGCATCGCCAGCGACTGGGCCTCGGATAAGGAGGCCTTCAAGCAGGTGCCCTGGGGCAAGGCGATGATGTGGATATTCCTGCTCAGCGACACGTTTATATTCACCTGTTTCCTGACCGGCTACATGTCGGTACGCATGACCATCACCAGCGCCTGGCCGAACCCCAGTGAAGTGTTCGCATTGACGATCGGTGGCAAGGAAATCCCGCTCATCCTGATTGCCATCATGACCTTTGTGCTGATCAGCAGCAGCGGCACCATGGCCATGGCCGTCAATTTCGCCTATCGCCGTAACCGCGCGAAAACCACGGCCCTGATGCTGGCGACCGCTGCCCTGGGGGTGACTTTCGTCGGCATGCAGGCATTTGAATGGAGCAAACTCATCGCAGAAGGGGTGCGCCCCTGGGGCAACCCCATGGGAGCGGCGCAATTTGGCGCCAGCTTTTTCATGATTACCGGTTTTCACGGACTGCATGTGTCGATCGGCGCTCTCTATCTCAGCATTGTGGCGCTGAAAGTATGGCGCGGAGATTATGAGCGCTCCGGAAATTATCAGAACGTCGAGATAGCCGGGCTTTACTGGCACTTCGTGGATCTGGTGTGGGTATTTATTTTTGCATTCTTCTATTTATGGTAGAGGAGCACGGGTGATGGCACATGCTCAGGGTCAGCAACATCCGATCAGTTTGTACCTTAAGATCTGGGGGCTGCTGTTCGTCCTCAGCACGCTGTCGTACCTGGTCGACTATTTCCACTTCCATGGCTACCTTCGCTGGTCCCTGATTATCACGTTCATGTTGTTGAAGGCAGGATTGATTGTCTCCATCTTCATGCATATGGCATGGGAGCGCCTGGCCATGGTCTACGCCATACTGGTGCCACCCTTGTGTTTACTGGTGCTCATCGGGCTTATGGCCACCGAGGCAGACTATGTGTTCCTCAGCCGGGTCATTTTCTTTGGCCAGTAAGCGGCTTTCGGATGGCCTTGAGTCTCCTGGCTAACCCGATATCACTCGCTTGAACTGATGCCATTTGTGCTGCCAGGCCACTGTCCAGTGGGGGGCTGCAGTTCCGGTGCCGGCAATCTTCAGCTTCGGATGCTGTTTGATTACCTGGTCCAGTACCGATTCCTGATTCGGTTCAACATCCACGAAGAAGATATGTTTGCCTTCTTTTACTGCCTGTTTGAAATTGCGGAAGTGAGTGTTCGGCACCTGGAACCCAAAAAAGCCGCCTTCCCAGATGCAGAAGCCCAATACAACAATGGCAAGGAAAATAAAGGGCATCCAGCCTGCGGGGGATTCGGTCCAGCCCATCCAATAGGCGCCGCCCAGGACAAGTGCCGCGAGTGGCACGCCGATCACCGCACCAATCTCACCAGAATGAACAGCATCCTGTTCCATTAGCGAACTGATCTCGTGGAGGTGATGTTCTTCTACATCAGCAACTTTTTCACTGAGTACATGAATCTGTTCGGAATTGATGCCGCTGGCTTCCAGTTCATATTCAACGTTTTCAAGATCGTTGAGATTGTCACTGATGTAATAGTGTCGATTCATGCCACACCTCCCGTTTCGGGTTTGCTGTAGACCTCCGATGTCCGGCAGCAGTCGGTAGCTGTACTGTGGGGGGGAACGTTGCACACCTCGTGCAATCTGAAAAAAAGTATAGCACTCACCAACATGCGGACCGGACGCTAGTTGATCTGCACAATGACCGGACCTTCCGTTACGATCGGTGGGTTCGAGTGGATATTCGATGCATTTTTCTGAATCCATTCACGCGCGACTTTCAGGCTCGCATCGCTGCCGGCCTTGTCCGTGCAAACAGTCACCGACGTGCCACCATCACCCGTATTCAATAGTGTGTAGCTGACGAGGCCAGGTACTGTCCGCAGGGTCGCTTCGACGTCGGCATTGCGCTGTTCCAACAGCCCGAAAAGCTCCTTTGCTCCAGTACCCAGGTAGGTTCTTATAACTGCGTACATAGTCGTCTCCCTTGGGAGTGCCGCCTTGAGGCCGATCCAGATCCGTTGATGGCCGCTATCACTCAAGGTTTCAGTTCGCCCTGATTTATTAAGCTTAGCCAAACGCAGGCGACAATCGTAATGCAACGACCACCGGCCATTTTT